>NZ_MBEW02000030.1 GCF_001693775.2 Criibacterium bergeronii
CCTTATTGCCTTAAAAAAGGATGCTCATGATATTCTTGAACGCATTATATTAAATGGCACAGTTCACATAGGCAATAACCAAAATTCTTCTAACTTTACTTTAGGATATTTGCAAGGCAATAAGCAATATCTGCTAGATGCCGGAGTAGATATCAACAGAATAAGGGCATTTAAAAGTGAAAGAACCTTTGAGAGAAAAAAATTTAAGGATTTAATTGACAGATTGTTTTTATTTATAGGCATAGACGAAGAAGAACTAAAAAATGCAGATATGTCGAAAATGAACATATCAGAGCATTTAAAAGAGCTTGACGATTTAGACCAGCAAGCATCTACCATTAGAAATTATGAAATGGCAAATGAATATGCCATTGAAAAAACAGAAACTCAAGTCAGAGTTGTCGAATATTTTTCGCACAGCAGTATAGATTTAACAGAGCTGTCAAAATTGGACTTTTTTGACGTTCATGTAGGAGAAATCTCAAGAAACTCTTGGGTAAAATTAAAAAACAATTATGAAAATATAAAGGCAATAGTTGTGCATCTTGGTAGAACCAGTACAGGAGAGGCTGTAATGATATTTGCACCAAAGATGTTTTACGATGAGACAAAGTCGCTCTTGATGTCCTTATCCTTTGACCAAGTGGATTTGCCTGATGCCCCAATGTCAGCACAGGCTCTACTTGAGCTGAAGAAAAAGGAGATAGACGGACTGTATAAGCAAAAAGACCGTGTCGCAAAGGCAAAGGAAGTTTTCATAGATATGTATAGGGCATCTGTAGTGGCATTGTATTTTAGATACAAAATGATAGAAAAGATAGAGTACCTAGAGTCTCATGTGGCTGAAAGCGGGAATTTTTTCATATTCAACGCATTTGTGCCGGCATCTACTACAGAAAAATTAAAGCAGGATATTGAAAAAATGGCTGATAATGCGATTGTAGCCTTTGAGGACGATAGTACAGTACCAAAGAAATTTACAATACCGACAAAGCTGATGAATAATGTGCTTTTAAGACCGTTTGAAACCTTAGTTAAGATGTATTCAGTACCTCAATACCAAGAGTCAGACCCTACACCGTTTTTTGCACTTACCTATATGTTGCTTTTTGGATTAATGTTTGGAGACGTAGGTCAAGGTATAGTGCTTATTTTGGCAGGCACTTTGCTAAAAAAACAATTCGGCTCACTGTCTGGCATTATCCAAAGAATTGGTGTAAGCTCTACGATATTCGGCTTTATTTACGGCTCAGTCTTTGGTATGGAGGATTTGATACCGGCTCTTATAATCAGACCGATGGAGCAAATAAATACGATACTGATTTTTGCCATAGTATTAGGAGTAGCTTTAGTAAGTATTGCATATTTTATGGGCTTTTATAACCTCAAGAAAAAAGGCAGATATGCAGATTTATACTTCGACAAAAATGGGATTTCAGGTTTTTTATTTTATATTTCATTCCTGCTGTTCATCTTTAATATGGTTTTAGGACAATCTTATTTTGGCTCTATTAGCTCTTTAGTAACTATGATTACTACAGCAGTGATGGTAATCACAACTTGTCTGATGATTTTAAAACTAAAGTTAAAGCCTAGAGTTGAAAAAGCTAATAGCGATGACAAAGAGGAGTTTTCAGCTGTAGAAAGTGGTTTTGAGATGTTTGAAACTATTATGAGCTTTTTCTCAAACACCTTGTCATTTATAAGGGTAGGAGCTTTTGCCATAAACCACGTTGGACTATTTATGGCGTTTCATGCACTTGGTCAAATGATAGGAAATACAGCAGGCAATATATTTATGATAATAGTAGGTAATATTGTAATCCTGTCATTGGAGGCATTGATTGTATTTATTCAGGCAATAAGGCTGGAATATTACGAGCTGTTCAGCAAATACTTTGAGGGAGGCGGAGAAATATATTCTCCTTTGACCTTTGACATTAAAGCCAAATAATAAAGACATATAAGGATTTTTAGAAACTGCACATTAAATTTGTGTAGTCTTTATAAATAATCAATTTAAAAAGAAAAAAGAAAATTAATTATACTTTTTTGGAGGAAATCATGAAAACAACTTTGATTTTAGTGGGAATAGGCGTAGTTAGTACAATGTTGACTGGCTTATATTTTTCAAAAACTGGCAAGGTATCTACAAAAGCAGGCATGAAAAAAGCCTTAGCAGTAAACGTGCTTGCTATGTTAGCATTATTTGCAACCGGCATAGCTGCCGATGTATCCTTTGCCGCTGAGGCATCAGCAGATGCAATGACAAAGGTTTATCAAACTCAAGCAGGCGGACTTGGCTTTATAGGTGCAGCATTATCAACCGGTCTTGCAGCAGTAGGTGCCGGTATAGGTGTTGGTCAGGCAGGTGCAGCAGCAATAGGAGCAATATCAGAAAATGAAAACATACTAGGTAAAACACTTATCATACTAGGACTAGCAGAAGGGGTTGCTATATACGGTCTAGTTATATCTATAATGATACTTCAAAGATTATAATCTTGAGGTAAAATCATGATAAGTTATCTTATTTCAGATACTACAGACAGTGCTGTTGGTCTTAGACTAGCCGGTATAACAGGTATTGTTTTGAGAGACAAAACCAGCATTGAAAAAGAATTTGATAGATGTATCAAGGACAAAAATATCGGCATTTTGATTTTGACTGAGGGAGTATTTGAGCAAATAGAAGAAAAAGTAATGCTCCACAAGCTCAACAATAGGTTTCCGCTTATTGTTGAAATACCGGATAGAAATGGACTAAGACGTGATGCAGATTACATTACGGATTATATAAATCAATCCATAGGCATAAGTATATAATTAAAATATTGATGAAATCGGAGGTAAAATTGCTATCCGTAGAAGATAAAATAGTTAGTTTTAAAACTCTTCTTCAAGACACTATTAGAGATAATAATGCCCAAGAGCTAGAACAGCTAAAGATGCAGTTGAGCGAAAAGCTTTTGAGCTTTGAAGAAAAACTTAAAAACCAGACACAAGATAAGCAAAGAGAGCTAGAAAACAGATACAAAAATAAATTTGATAAAGTAGTTTCCACTACTCAAGGACAAGCTCAAAATATAATTTTGGACAGACAAAATAAAATCAGGACAGATTTTGAAAAGTCTTTAAAAGAAAAATTAAAACAAGATTATATGGGAGAAAAGGGAGAAAGATTTTTACAAAAAGCTATAGAAAATATAAAAAATTATGACTTAAACAACATGACATTATATATAGGACAGACTTGTGAACAAAGAGATAGAAAATTGATTGAGCAGCAGCTACCAAATGCAAATGTTAAGGTTAGCCAAGAAATAGAGCTTGGCGGACTAATAGCTGACAACAAAGAAGAAACACTAAGGATAAACGCCAGCCTAGATTACGCACTACAAAGTAATCAAGAGCAAATCAATAAAATGATAAACTAGTAAATAACAAAATTTATTTGAGTTTAAGGAATATAAATTCCAATTATCAAAGAGGTAAAAAATGCAGCAGCAACCTAAAATTATAGATATAAATGGCCCAGTTGTAAAAGCAGACTCAATGAGCGATTACAAGGTAAGGGATATGGTGCTAGTTGGAGATAAAAACCTCATAGGAGAGGTAATATCCCTTGAAGGTGAAGTAGCTACCATAGAAGTTTATGAAGAAACCTCAGGTTTAAAGACAGGAGAAAATGTTAAAGGTACAGGGATGCCTCTTAGCGTTACACTTGGACCTGGAATAATAGGTAATATTTTTGATGGAATACAAAGACCACTAAACACAATTTTTGATAAAAGCGGATACTTTATTCCTGAGGGAATAGGACTTATAACAATTGACAAAGAAAAACTTTGGGACGTAGATATGCTCATAAAAGAGGGCGACTATGTAAAAGGTGGGCAAATTTTTGCCACTACTCAAGAAACAAGCTATATAAAGCATAAAATATTAGTACCACCGACAGTTTCAGGCAAAGTCACACAGGTAAAGCCAAGCGGCTCTTACAATCTTGAAGAAGTCTTGGCAGTGGTTGAAACTGAAAAAGGTGAAAAAGCATACTTAAAAATGTACCATACTTGGCCTGTAAGATTGCCAAGACCGGTAGAAAGCAGAATGCCAATATCAAAACCACTTATCACAGGACAAAGGGTACTTGATATATTTTTCCCAATTGCAAAGGGAGGTACAGCAGCACTGCCGGGAGGCTTTGGTACAGGTAAAACAATGACACAGCACCAATTGGCAAAATGGAGCGATGCAGACATAATCGTATATATAGGCTGCGGCGAACGTGGTAATGAAATGACAGAAGTTTTGGAAGAATTCCCAAAACTGATTGACCCAAGAACAAATAAACCACTGATGGAACGTACAGTTTTAATTGCAAACACATCAAATATGCCGGTTGCTGCCCGTGAGGCATCAATATATACAGGTATTACCATAGCAGAGTATTACAGAGATATGGGTTACAACGTAGCCATAATGGCAGACTCCACCTCAAGATGGGCAGAGGCACTTCGTGAAATCTCCGGCAGACTTGAAGAAATGCCGGCAGAAGAAGGCTATCCGGCATATTTGCAATCACGCATAGCACAGTTCTATGAAAGAGCTGGATATACAAAGGCATTATCAGGTGAAGAAGCGTCAATTACAGTAATAGGTGCAGTATCTCCTCCCGGAGGAGATTTTTCTGAACCGGTTACAGAAAATACAAAGAGGTTCGTATCCGCCTTTATAGGACTTGATAAAAACCTAGCATATATACGTCACTATCCGGCAGTAAACTATTTGACAAGCTACAGTGCTTATACAGTGATGGTAAAAGATTACTACGATGAAAATATCTCACCTGATTTAATCAAGCTGAGAAATAAAATGATGGAGCTACTTGCAGAAGACGACAAATTAAATCAGATAGTACAGTTGGTTGGAGAAGATGTACTACCAAATGACCAAAGACTAGTGCTGGAAATTGCAAGCATAGTAAAAAAAGGCTTTTTACAGCAAAATGCTATGCACGAGATAGACTCCTATGTGCCACTTGAAAAACAATTTAGAATGTTACAGACGATAAATAATCTGTATGAAAAATCTTATCAAGCAGTAAAAGCTCAGATAGGACTTGCAAAGGTTAAAAATAACGAACTCTTTGATGAAGTGATAAAAATGAAATACAACATCAAAAATGAAAACTACGAAGAAGATTTTAAAAATCTGAACGATAAAATCAACAAGTATTACGAAGACTTGATAAAATCTAATGAAAACGAGTAAATTAAGTTTTATTGAATATAATCATAAAACGAGGTAATTATGCAAAAACAATATTTAAGATTGGCAAAGGTAGAAGGACCGCTTATAATGCTTGAAGGGGTAGACGACGTCAGCTATGACGAAATCCTCCAAATAGATTTATCTGACGGTCAAAAAAGAAGAGCCAAAGTAGTAAGAATACAAGGAAATAAAATAATTGCCCAAGTATTTGAAGGTACAAGCGGTATATCTACTACAAATGCAGTAGTTACCTTTACCGGTAAAATGCTTGAAGTGCCATTATCTAAACAAATATTAGGCAGGACATTTAACGGAGTTGGAGAGCCGATGGACGGAGCAGGTCCAATCGTATCTGATAAAAAATACGACATCAATGGTCGCCCTATGAACCCGGTTGCTAGAATGTATCCAAAGGATTACCTAGAAACAGGCATATCTTCTATTGACACACTTACAACACTAATCAGAGGACAAAAACTGCCAATATTTTCAGCAAACGGACTCCCTCACAACCAATTGGCTGCACAGATAGTAAGACAAGCAAAGCTAAAAAATTCTGATGAAAAATTTGCCGTAGTATTTGCAGGCATGGGCATCAAACATGATGACTATGACTTTTTCAAAAAAGAATTTGAACAGTCAGGAGCATCCAGCAGAGTAGTATCTTATATAAACCTTGCTGATGCACCAATAGTTGAAAGAATATCTACACCAAGGACAGCGTTGACCGCTGCTGAATATCTTGCATTTGAAGAAGATATGCACATACTGGTAGTTATGACAGACATTACCAGCTATGCAGAGGCACTTCGTGAATTGTCATCAGCAAAAGAAGAAGTACCATCGCGTAAAGGCTACCCCGGATACTTGTACTCAGACCTATCCACATTGTACGAAAGAGCAGGAATGATAAAGGGCAAAAAAGGCTCAATCACTATGATACCTATCCTTACAATGCCTAACGATGATATAACTCACCCAATACCCGACCTTACAGGCTTTATCACAGAAGGACAAATAGTTTTATCCAGACAATTATTCCAAAAAAATGTCTATCCTGACGTAGATATCTTGCCATCACTTTCAAGACTGATGAAGGACGGCATAGGTGACGGATTTACTAGAGACGACCACGAAAATGTGCAACTACAATTATTTGCACTTTATTCAAAGGTTATAGACGTAAGGTCATTGTCTCAAATCATAGGCGAGGACGACCTATCTGATACAGACAGAATATACATGGAATTTGGTAGACAGTTTGAAGAAAAATTCTTAAAACAAGGAGCATACGAGGCTAGAACCATTGAGCAGTCACTAGACATAGCTTGGGATTTATTTAAGCTGTTCCCTAAGACTGAGCTAGATAGATTAGAGGATAAGCTTGTAACGAAATATGGTAGGTGGTAGACATGAAAAACATAGCACCTACAAAGGCAAATCTATTAAAAGTCAAGGATAATTTAAAATTATCTAAGGTTGGCTACAACCTGATAGATAAAAAAAGAACAGTGCTTATAAAAGAAATGATGCAGCAAATTGAAAAAGCAAAAAAAGTTCAAAATGACCTGAAGGTAATGTTTGAACAAGCTTATAAAATGCTGCAAGAGGCAAACATCACCATGGGCGTCATGGAAGTCCAAGACGTATCCTACGGTATGGATACCTCAGAAAATTTTGATATAAGCTATAAATCTGTAATGGGATTAGATGTGCCAAGAGTAAAATATACAGTAAAAGAAGATAAAACCCCAAATTACAGTATGCACATGACAAACGAATATGTGGACAAGGCTATAGTAGAGTTTGAAAAGATTAAATACCTTGTATATCAATTAGCAGAAACAGAAAATACAGTTTATAAGCTATCAATAGAGATAAAGAAAAATCAAAAAAGAGCAAACGCCTTGGATAAAATACAAATCCCTGATTTATCAGAAACAGTAAAATATATATCAGCAACCTTGGAAGAAAAAGACAGAGAAGACTTTTTCAGACTAAAAATAATCAAGAAAAGAAAACAGCAATAAAAAACGAAGATAGCATATTAATGTTGAAAAACATTGAGCTGCTATCTTCATTTTATACTAACTTACATAAGAAAATGTAGTATTATATTTATAAATATAATATTTTAATGAAAATTCAAATTATACAACAATAATGTTACTTTTTAAAAAAAATAGGTATAATGATAGTATAATAAAAAAAATAAAAAATTTTAGGAGGCAAATATGTCAATATTAGGCGGTACAATACAAACAGGTGATTGGAAAGGCGAAAAACACGTTCCAGTAATAGAAGCTCCAGCGTCTGCACAAGCAGGTGAAGTATTTGAAGTAAAATACTTTGTAGGAAAAGAAATAGCTCACCCTAATACTCTTGAACACCACATCTCTTGGATAAAATTATTCTTCGTACCAGAAGGTGGAAAACCGGTAGAGCTTGCAGACAGCCATTTTTCTGCACATGGTGAATTAGACAGCTTTGACGAACCATGTAGCATAGCAAAAATAAAACTACAAAAGAGCGGTAAACTTGTAGCTTTAAGCTATTGTAATATCCATGGTCTATGGGAAAACAGCGTAGATATCAAGATAGGCTAGTTTTATAATTGTAAATTTAATATATTTTAAGTAAGATACTCAGTCCTTAGGTTTTTATTTGATTTATTTCTAATAAAATTCCTTTGGCTGAGTATTTTAATACTACATCATATAAGCTACCAACGTTTTTAAAGCATTTAAAATATTTTATTGAAAAATATAAAGAGAAATTTACATAAAAATAGCAAATTCATAAAAGAATACCCTAAAATAAAAAAATACGATTTACAAAAAATTATTCATCAAATTCATGCAAAACTCCTTTTGCTTTAAGCTGGCACTCACATAAACATCTATAGTAAAAGACGCATTCTTATGCCCTAAAACCTCTGATAGAGTTTTTACATCAAAAAAGTTAAGTAGTAATGCGTTACTAGCAAAGGTATGTCTTAAATCATGAAATCGGATTTTTTTGATATGATTTTTTTCCAAAAAGCAATAAAAAAACCGTCTAAAGCTATGTGGCTCAAGCGGCATGGTAGAATTTGTCAAAAAAATTTTCGGCATTATCGGACTTGCAAAGTCCTGATAGTATATAACCTAACCTTGACGGTATAGGTATGGCTCTGTCTGATGAATATGTTTTAGGTGAGCCTATGTCAATATATGATGAATGCGAGGAGATATCATATATGCGTTGGATTGTCTTATTTATTACGATTTTATTTGAAATAAGGTCAATATCCTTCATTTTTAGACTGCAAAGCTCACCTATTCTGATACCGGTTGCAAATGCTATTAAAATGCCTGCGGTTTTTGGATTTAAATCCCTATAAATTGCGTTTAACAGATTTTTTTGCTCAGTATCGATTAGTACACAAAATCGCCTTGAGTGAGCCATTTTGGGCAAATCTATGCTTTTAAATGAAAAGTCCTGCATAAGCCCCATTTTAAAGGCATATTTAAATGATAGCTTCATAACTCCTAATATATCCCTTACAGTCTTAGGACTTAGACCTGTATTTTTATCAAGTCTGCCATAGTTACTAAGATAAAAAACATACTCTTGAACTTGATTTTTTGTGATTTCACATAGCTTTACACCATGCCAATAAGGAGCTATATGATTTTTGCAAATCACCGCAAAATTAGAGTAGGTGGATTTTTTTACAAGCTGCTTTTTATAAGCCAAAAAATCAACCAACAGCTCAGAGTACAAAATGTTGCCTTTCATAATTACCTCCATGGTTAAATTTTTAAATATATATGCAATAAAAACACAGGCAGTTTCCCGCCTGTGTCTTTTTATGATAATTCTTTTAATTTGTAATGTCAAGCAGACTATCTTAGTAACTGAAGAACCTGTTGAGGCAATTGGTTAGCCTGAGCAAGCATAGCCTGAGATGCCTGAGTAAGGATATTGTCCTTAGTAAACTTAGACATTTCTTTAGCCATGTCAGTATCTCTAATTCTGCTTTCTGCTGTTTGAGTATTTTCAGCAGCGTTGTCAAGGTTTTTGATAGTGTGTTCAAGTCTGTTTTGTACAGCACCAAGATTTGATCTTTGTCTTGAAACCTCAGCGATAGCCTTGTCTATTTTTTCAAGAGTGCCGCCGGCCTTATTTATAGCATCGCTTGACATAACGTCAAGTGTTGAACGGAAAGTTTTCTGTCCGGACGCAACTGCATCTACTCCATCTTTTGTAGTTGCAGTAACAGTAGCATTTTTATCTGCTTTAAATCCTATGTCTTTAACTGCTGTGACATCTTGTTTTAGCTCAGCGCCTTTTAGCGTGTAATTACCAGGGTCTGCTAAATTATTCTTACTCTCTAGTACTAATTTATTTCCGTCCTTAGTTGCAGTAAATGTTTTAGAAACTTCTGTATCAGCGTTTATTGCATTTACTACATCATCTAAAGTTATTTTTCCGTCGGCATTAGGAGCAACTGATATAGTTCTTGTTACGCCGTTCATATCAAATTCCAGCTCATATCTGTCGTTTTTGTTAAGACCGGTTATGTCCACAAAATCATCTGCATCTGCTAGTTTAACTTTTCCACCATTGTCTACACCTGTAATGTCAGTTTTTATACCAACATCATCTTTATTTAATGCAGTAGACTCTAAAATTGTGTTGTTAACTTTCATTTCTATTGTGTCAGCTTTCATAGCTTCACCGGTTTTAATAGATGTTAAAGTTACTTTGCCGTCCTTAGCTTCTGCTTTTACTAATTTTTTTAATTCAGAGTCTGCATTTATTTTGTCAGCTACTGTTTGTGCTGTAATAGGCTTTCCATCTTCAGCCTTTAAAGAAAGTGTAGTATTTACATTTGGATTAGCACCATCTTTTACAGTTATGTCAAGCTTGTATTCGTTAGGGAATTGTTCTACGCTTATATCGCTAAAATCAGCTGACCAAGTAGCACCCTTAGCAGGAGTAGAACCCCAATCCTTAATTTCACCCAAGCCTAACTTAACAGCAGACATAGACTCTATGTTTATGTCCAATGTTTGTCCTTGGTTAGCACCTGTTTGTAACTTTTTCTTTGTGAATGAACCATCAAGTAATACTTGTTTATTAAACTGAGTTTTATCAGATATAGACTGTATTTCGTCTGCCAATTCGTCCATTTCTGCATCGATGGCTTTTTTATCTTCGTCTTGGTTAGTTTCGTTACCTGCTTTAACTGCTAATTCTCTCATTCTTTGTAGCATACTATGCACTTCGTCTAGTGCACCTTCTGCTGTTTGTACTGCTGAGATACCGTCAAGGGAGTTTGCAGATGCTTGTTTAAGTCCTCTAACCTGAGAACGCATTTTTTCAGATATATATAGACCTGCTGCATCGTCTGCTGCTCTGTTTATTTTCATACCTGAAGAAAGCTTTTCTACAGATTTTCCCATTCCTGCAGCGTTAACGCCCATAAATCTATGTGCATTGTCAGACATCATGTTGTGATTTATTATCATAATAATTTCCTCCTGAAATTTGTAATTGGGCTTCTTGCCCGAATATTTTAAATTATAATTTAAAATATACTGAAAACTAAATCAAGAAAGTGCTACCTAATATCATACCTAAGGAGCTACCATGTAAACAACGCCGGCTTTTGTATACATGGCTATCAACCACGATATGATGTGTAGGCGACTACTGATTTCGCGCCGTCAGTATATCTGCCTTACATATATGATATCGGTGTTTAAGTAAATAACTAAGTAACACTGATTTTGCAATAAAAATATAAGTATAAGCCGGCAATATCAAATGCCATGGCTATAAGCCACTTATGTAAATATAAAAACTATAAATTACTTAAATACAAGTGATAGATTTATAGAATAATAGAAAATATACTCTCCAAAGTATTACAATTTAGCCATCTAAAAAAAATTAAAAAAAATTTTAAAAAAATACTAAAGTTATTTACTTAAATCCATCAATCATTAGAGCATAGCGTAGATATCAAGATAGGAGAGTTTTAAAGGTTAAAATTAATATGTATTAATAAAATTACTCAGTCTATAGATTTTTATTTCTAATAAATTTCTTTTGACTGAGTATTTTTGTAAATATTTAGTATTCTTGATAGTTCGCACCTTTTGGTGTATAATAAATCGACTGAGCAAGGTAGTTTAAGTCTTAGTTTACATAATTTATTTTGACTTTATTTTAAGTGTTTTAATTATTGGAGGTAAAATTGGGAAGATATTTACCGCACGACCATGGGAATAAGGATATAGAGCAATTACAAATTCAATTAGACAAATTAGAAAATTTTCGAATACTTTCTGATATATTTAAGCATCTTGGGGATAGCACTAGGGTAAGATTGTTTTGGACTCTATGCCACGTTGAAGAGTGCGTGTTAAACTTATCTACTATGATGGGTATGAGTAGTCCTGCTATTTCTCATCACTTGAGGTCGTTAAAGGATGCCGGTCTTATAACTAGCAGGAGGTCAGGTAAAGAGGTTTATTATAAGGCGGCAGATACTCAGGTTGCACATCTTTTACACGCAGCTATTGAAAAGGCGATGGCTATAAGCTGTCCTAAATAAATATTGTATGGATATTTTTAATTGATAAAAAAGTAATAGTGTTTTACCAAAATTAGATTAAGGGGAAAAAATGTATTTAAAAGACAAACTAAAATGGATACCATTTTTGATGGCATTACTCATTATTCCAATTACTATGAGACTTGTTGCTGTGCAAATTCCGTTTGATGTGCAGCTAAATTGGACAGGGGCAACGGTCGATTATGATATTTTTTCTTATGCAAAATCTATACTAATATTCATATTTGCAATAGTTACTAGTATAATTTTATTTTTTAGCGTAAATTCTAGGAACATACAAATAATAAAAAAGGGAAAAATATTTTTTGGAGTAATTGGGTTTTTAGCTATAATGGCTATTTTGTCTACATTTTTTGGAGGTAACTGTGTTATTTCCCTTGGCGGTGCTCCATCAAGATATGAGGGGCTTTATACATTTATTGGATATTTTATTTTTTGTGTGTATGCAATTTTATTTGATTACGACAAAAAATCGGTAAAGCTAATAACAGTTTTATTGGCAGTATTTACGGTCTTATGTGCACTAATTGGCTTTTGTCAATATACGGGCAACGACTTTTTTACAAGCGACATGGGTACAAAGTTGATTGTGCCGGAGGCATTAAAGGATTTAAGGTCAAGCCTTCAATCTACAAAGGCTTCATTTAAGACTATGTATATATTTACTACTCACTACAACTATGCCTCCATGCTTACTGCTATGCTTAGTATGTTTTGGCTGAGCTATTTTTTAGCTACTAAGGACAAATTTTACAAGATATTGACTTTAATTATGTCTATTTTGTCAGTTTTAATGCTACTTGGCTCTAATGCAAGGTCAGGGATAGTAGCAGTTGCAGTCAGCATGGTAATATTATTTTTTGTGCATTTGAAAACAATTATATCAAATAAAAAAATACTTATAGGCGTAGTTGTATTTATAATTTTGGCAATAGCAGGAGCATCAAAGCTAGGTCTGATGTCAAGGTTTGGGTATTTAGTAAGTGATTTAAACAAAATTGAGTCTACTAGAAAAGTATCAAGGGACTATATAAAGGAATTAATTCCATTAAAAAATATATCTAAAACTGATACAACCTATACTATTACTTGGAATGATGGGAAAAACGATTTCACTTTAAATTATGATAAAAATGCGGATGTTTTTTCTGATAAAGATGGGAATAAGCTCATTTTAATTGTAAGAGATAACGGCACAATAGGACTTCAAGATAAAAGATACAGCATAGTTACTCTTTTACAAAAAAAGACTCAAATTACAGAAGATGAACCAATGAGAACACTACAAGTAGTAACGATAGCAAACGAAAAATTTAACTTTGACATAACAAATAATGTTAAAATAGTAAATCATATGGGACAGGAAATAAATCCTAATCAGCAATTCCTAAGAGCAGGCTTATACGGCTTTGAAAAGCTAGGCTCAGGGAGAGGATACATAATTGATTACACTTTACCTTTATTAAAAAAGGCAATGATAATCGGCTATGGACCTGATGCTTTCTTGCAGGTATTTAATCAGGACGATATATATACAAAATTTTATGTTTATGGCATGACTTCCCATGTAGTAGACAAGCCACATAATATCTATTTATTATATGCTATAAACTTCGGGGTAATTGCAACACTGGCTTTTGTGGGAATGCTTATTTATCTTACTGTAAAAAGTGCTATCAAATACAAAAGCTTTGACATATCTAAAAATCCTCTAGCAGTTGGGGCGTTGTCAGGGGTAGTTGCTTATATGATGAGTGGATTTTTCAATGACTCAACGGTGTCGGTATCGACTATATTTTTCATATTTTTAGGCATAGCTATTAACTCACTTTTAAAGGGTGAATAAATTGATTAAAGAAAATCAGAGACTATTTAACTTTATTAATGTGGTGCTGGACGCATTAATGATAGTAATTGCATTTTTGTTAGCATATTATACAAGAACACAAAGTGATTTATTACCATATCAAGAGTCTATCACATTTTATGAGTATTTACGTTATCTTGTAATAATACTGCCTATTTTTATAGCTTGCTACTTTTGGACAAAGGTATATACACCGCAAAGATTAAAATCCATTACTAATGAGATTTTTAGACTTGCT
>NZ_MBEW02000031.1 GCF_001693775.2 Criibacterium bergeronii
AGGTTTCAGATAGCTCTTTAAGTGTTGTCTTTTCCTTTCCGCCAAGAAACAAAGTACTATCACAGTTACCTACAATCGTATCTGCATTATCCCTGTAGATTGCCTTTAACTGAGATTGTGCTTGCAAAATAATGCTTGCAGATATTTCTCTTGAACGGATTGTCGCTATTAACTTCTCAAACTTTGGAATTAAGCCTATATTTGCAAACTCGTCAAGCAAGCACCTTACATGAACAGGTAGTCTTCCTCCATATTCATCATCTGCCTTATCATAAAGTAGGTTAAATAGCTGTGAGTACATGATAGATACCACAAAGTTAAAAGTATCATCGGTATCAGAGATAATAACAAAGAGTGCTGTCTTTCTATCTCCAAGTGTATCAAGCTCAAGTTCATCTTCTTTCATCAAGTCCCTAAGCTCTTGAATATCAAAGGGAGCAAGCCTTGCACCACATGAAATAAGAATAGACTTTGCTGTTTTTCCTGTAACAACTTGTCAAGGACTTTTTAATCATTTTTTATCGCTTTTTGATGTTTTTCTCTCTCCATTTCTCTAAGAATTATGCGTTTTAATTTGTCTTGCATTGTTTCCGTTGCATTTTCATTAAAATGGACAACAACCTCATAAGTTGCCTTTCCAATCTTCTTTATGGTCTTTATTCCTGTATTTTGTTCGTTTTTATTTTCGTGCATATTAGTTTCCCTCCTGTTAGTTGCAATCAAAAAAAGACGATAGAGTTTTATTTCTACCGCCTTTCACAAGTCTTGTAGCTATTCATTTAATAATGCTTTACCATTTACATATTAAATTTTCAAATCCTTATTGTTCAGCATTCCGCCAAACATCGTATGATACATATCCTTGGAAGATTCCTCTATCTTTGTAATACTTGATATTTTATTTCCTGCATCTTTTGATGATGCTCCGCAAAGATAAAAGGCTTCACTGTCTGTTCCATAGTCAATGGCAATATATCTATCGTGATACTTTTTACCTGCAATTTTCATCTTCAGATTGATATTAGGGTAATCTTTTCTAAAATCGTTTAGGATATTTTTTGTCAGCATATCCTTGTTTTTCACATTGTCGCTAAAGACTATAATTTCAACATTGTCTTTTGCAGCTCTTAATAATTCTAAGGTTTTCAAGCCTATATAGTTATCTATTACATAAATGCTTTTCTTTGCTGACTTATATATTTTTGTATAGGCAACATCCGCTTCAATCTTATCTCCATTCATCAAAAGGAAATGCTTGTAAGTGTCCGGATCGATAAAATTATCCATTACTTTTTTCAAATCTTCTTTAGTAGCCATTTGAGATTTTATTTCTGCAATATCATTTGTGTTTTGGTTGGTTTGAATAGCTATTTGGACTAATTCTTTTGAACCGATAAAATCTTGATTTTCAATAATGAAGTCTTTCATCTGCTTAAATGTTCTAATTAAGGCTCTGCTTTGCCTAATCGCAAGTTCTCCCCTTAATACAGTCATAAGCATATAAATACCTTGTTCCGTAAAGGCATTTGGTAGGTACCTTGAGCCGCCCCAACTTGAGGTGAAATTTTTGCACCTCAAGTTTTCAAACTCATTCTCGGTCAATTGAAACATAAAATCTTCGCCTTCAAACTTTTCAATATTATTTTTTACCTGTCTATTAAAGTTTTTAGTTTCATAACCATATATTTCAGCTAAATCTGCATCAAGCATTACTTTTTGTCCACGAATAAAATATATTTTTTCTTGTATAGTTTTATCATCTACAATAACTATCTCTTTATTTTCATCTGCCATGAAATGCACCTCCAAAATTATCTAAATATCTTTTCCAATCCGCCACGCACTGCGTAGCTTTTTGAAATAAGTCTCATATCTTTTTATATTTTTCTACTCCACCTTCAGCTTTTCCGATGTGTTCTACATTTTTCACAAGTCCCTTATTTACATTTTCATAAAACCATCTGCCAATCAAAGCCGGCGGTGTTGCTATTAACTCTCGTAAAACAAATTCTTTGTCTTTCGGCAAAAAGCTTATTTTATTTAGTAAGGTATTATATAAGTCAACATAACTTGTATTTTCTTGTAAACTGCTACACTTACAATATTCACTAATACTTGGGTAATTACCCTCTATAACTTTTTTAGTTAAAATTTTCAGTTCTTCATCGTTTACTGTAAATTGAATTCGCATTTATATATCCTCTCTTTATAACTGAGTTTATTATCATATCACTGTCATTTTATCATAAATACGATGATTTTTCCATACTGCAATTTTAAGCCCTCACATGATGTTTTCACACTTAGCTATATTCTGATACCTCTTTTACCATTAACGCTCTAAAAAAGCCTCTCCACCGTCTTATATGAGATTATAAATGTTCTCCCTTGTCATAATCTTCAAGGGTATATACTGTTGATTTACTGCACTCCTTTAATTTCCCTTTATCTTGTTCATACCAATGAATTAAGGTCGCATAATGGTCTTTGTAGTTTCTTCCTGTGCTTTGCATATAAGTCGAAAGCTTTTCTATCATTTTCTCCCTATGACCTTGCATTTTATCCTTTAACTTTCCATATTCTTCATCTGTTAAGGAAACATTTTTATATTCTCCGTAAAAAACGGGGGATATTTTTTCTATCTCCCCCTCTTTTTCTAACTCTATATCTATTTCTTTCTCTATATCTCCGTTGCAATTTTGTTGCAAAAGGTTGCAATGTGTTGCATTAGTGTTGCATTGCAACGCTTTTTGTCCTCTCGATTTTCTCGAACGCCTTGTAGACGCTGTTTCTGAACCTATAAGACTTGGGATTTCTGTTAAAAAATACTCGTCATTTTCTGTGATTATCTCCATCAATCCTTGTGCTACAAGATAATTTACTGTAACCATTACATCATCTTCCGTTTCATCAATCGTTAAGGCAAGCTCTTTGATAAAGTCTGTTTCTACTCCGTCATAATACAGCTTCCCACTATCTTTTAAGCTAAGTAAAAGCAATTTAAGATAGATGATTGTATAGGTATCTCCTCCTGATATTTTTCTTAGCCTTTTGATTCTCTTATCTGTAAAAAAATCTTCTTTCAATTTTAACCAATAGTATCTTCTGTTGTCTGCCATTTTTATCTTTCCTCCCCTTTATTTTTGTAATTTTCTTTAGCCTTTTCCTTGGCTTTTTGGTTGTACTCTTTTTCTTTTTTGCCTTGCTCTTGGAATTTTTTCAGTTGTGCAATTACACTTGGTTTATCTCCTCTCTTAATTGCCTTGTCTATCTCTATGGATAAATCTATTCCATACTCATCATTGACAATCTTTACTGCATATTTGATATGATCTATCTGCTTAAATTCATCTTGTACTTTAACTTTATCTTCGGTTAAGTCTTGTATCTCTTTTTCAAGGCTTAATATTTCTTTTTGCCAATCATTTAATTTTATGGCTGATGTCCCGGTAAACTTTTCTATGGTCTTTCTTGCTTTTTGGTACTTATCTATTTCTTTTTTATGGGAATTGTAAAAGCTGTCTTTGAATATGGTTTTGCTTTTGTATTCCTGATAGACTTCTTTGTTTTCTTTGATAGAGTCTATGCAGCTTACACACTGATTTAGGTCTTTAATTCTTTGTGTTTTACTCTGAATATCACCACTTATCTTTTTACTTTGCTTTGCCAGTTCAACGACTTTTCCTTGTAGGTCTGCTATGGTTTGAAGTTTATTATCTTTCAAATAGTAGATTGCTTTTACAAATCTCTTTAGGTCTGCATTTCCTTTTTTTATCTGTCCGTAGTAGGATAAATTTTTTGTTTTTTCTCCCTGTATCTAGTTGTAGATAGAGATATATTCATAGAGGTTAAAGAGTTCCGCTTTGTTCTCCAGTTCATCTTTCTTGGTCTGTTTATACTCATCGTATTTAGCTTGTAGATTTCCAAGTAAAGAATCTATCCAAGAGGTGATTTCTTTTATCTTGTTCTTGATGGCTTTTACTAAGGAATTATGCTTTTTGATTTCTCGGTTGATGTTTCCTTTGTCGGTTTCGATTCCTTTTTTCTCTAAGGCACTGGCACTTGCTCCCATGTGAATGGTTGGGATTTCTTCTATCCCTTGTCTTTTGTAGGAGCGATGATCCACTCTCTTTTCCTGATGATTTTTTTCTAAATACTGATTACAAAGACTTGCAAAATTCTCTCTCCATTTCTCTGCGTTTCCTTTATCGTTCCAGTCTGTCAGCTCTACTTTTCTTGTTTTGTAGTTTCCGCTTTTTAGTTTTATCTTTTCTCCCTTTTCATCAAGGACATATTCTTTTTTACTCTTTGCTTGCCACTTTCCTTTTTCATTGATTGGTCTAAGGGTAGTCATAATATGAACATGGATATTGTTATTTTCTTCATCACTCTCATCATGAATGGCAAGGTCTGCTATCATTCCTTTTGATACAAAATTTTCTTGTATGAAGTCGGTAATGAGTTTCTTGTTTTCTTCAAAGGATAATTCTTTTGGTAAGGCAATAATGAAGTTTCTTGCAAGCTGTGCATTGCTTGCTTTCTCATTTAGTTCAACGCTGTTCCATAAGGTAGTTCTATCTTTTAATGCTATGGGAACATTCTCCGGCAAGAAGATTTCTGAATGTAAAAGTCCTTTTTTATTATGATAGTCATGAACTTCTCCGTCCCATTCATTTTTGATTTTCTCACAAGAGATATATGCTGCACTTGCAACTGCCGATTTACTTTTTCCTCTGCTTATCATAGAAATACTAAAGTGAAATGTTTCTGCCACTTTTAAGCTCCTTTCATTTTTTGTTTGTTTTCAGGTAAAGGAAAAAGCAGACAGGCTATTTTTTGTATCTTTTCCTATCTGCTTTATCAATACATTTTTATTAGGTTTTGGATTTTCAAAGACTTGCTAAAATCCCTTAGTTTTTCTAAGGGCGCAATTATACACCCTAAAGGGTGCTTTGCGTCCTGCGGAGCTTTTTGCCCTTGCAGGGAGCTTCTGAAAAAACTAAGGTTTTTTATTCTGTCTACTCGATGTCTGTTTCATCTTCCATATCTTTTTCATTTATTATTTCTTCATAGGCTTGTCTGTATTCTTCTGTGTGAGTAGCAACTTTAAGTAATTCTTCTATCTCCTCATTGGTAAATATTAGAGGATTTTCAATTACCCTTTCTACTATCAAGCCCCTTTTAATAAGCCTGTGATTTCTTCTTTTTCTCTCTTTTTCATTTGCAAGTTTTTCTAATTTTTTGCCTTGATTTTGTAATTGCTTCAGCTTTACATCGCACTTTTCTCTTTCTTGCTGAAGTTCAGAAATTTGTTCTTGTACTTCCTGTAATGTGTTTTCTTTCTTCATTTTTCATTCCTCCGTTTTAGTATTTATTTGTTTCTATAAAGAAAGGTTAAGCACCTTTTTTGACACTTAACCTTTCCAAGTTTTTAGATTTTATCTTCTAAAATCTTTCTCAGTTTTTCTAAAATTCTGTCCCTCCTCCCGCTGATTGCTTGATGTGTAACTTTCTCTCTTCTGCTGATTGACCTTAGACTTTCTTCTCTGTAGAAAATGGCTTCCATTAACTCTCGTTCTTCTTTTGTGAGAGTATTTAATGCTTTATGAAGTTCTTCAATTTGCATTTTTACTTCTACAATTTTTTCTAAGTCTATTTTTTCATCTATGATGTTATCTACAAAATGTCCGTCATGATCCAGTGCTGAAAATGACATAACATTATGCTTCCAATCTTTTCTTTGGAGATACTTTTCATGCTCTGTTATCTTCCAGTAGGCTTTGTAGACTTCTTCACTTACAAGTACGGCTTTGCCTTTTACATAAAGGTAATATTCTTTAGCCACTTAGTTATCCTCCTTTTTTAAGTTCTCTAATTTTTTTTTGAGAATAAAAAAGGAGGACTTCTACACTTTGGCGTAAAAAGTCCTCCAAAAAGAAATGAATCTATCTTTTCCTTAGATATATTTAGTTGCTTGAGATAATAAGAAACTATAAAGCGAGAAGATTTTTTTGTTATTTCTTTCTTCTATATGAAAAAGATTTTTCATCTTACTCCCCCATTTCTTACATCTAACTGATATTCATATATCAAACCTTTCTAATAGTTTATTTTCACCTTTGGATAATAAGATACTTAACAATTTATCGCTTCTTCTTTTCCCATTTTTCTAAGTCTGCTAAGCATAAAAAACAAGCCGAGCAAAATCATACTAAAATCTACAATAGGTTCAGCCCACCAAACTGCTAATCCTTCAAATACCTTTGGCAATAGCAATATCGCCGGAATAAATAAAATCAGTTGTCTAAGCATTACAATCATGCTCGCTTTTTTCCCATCTCCAATAGATTGGAAAAATGTAAGTGTCATAATCATAATTCCATATAAGATGAAAGTAGAGTAGAACAATTTAAAGTTCATAACTCCAGCTTCAATTATTTCACTTCTCACATTAAACAATGACAATAATTTTTCAGAGAAAAACATGGATGGTATCCAAGAAATAGCAGCAAGTATTGTTGCCCCATACATGAAAATCTTCATAGTATCTTTTACTCTTTGATATTGTTTTGCTCCAAAATTAGCTCCTATAACAGGCTGTAAACCTTGACTCATTCCCCACAATGGAATAAATGAGAACATATAAAGTCTCATTGTGGCAGACATTAGAATTCCCCAATTATCTCCACCATAAGCGAAAGCCTGTTTGAACAAAAATGTTTGTTGTACTGCAAATAAAATTTGCATCATCATAGCCGAACTTCCTATACTAAACATTTCACTGTAAATTGCCTTGCTCTTTTGAATTTTATGGATACCAACAAAAGCACTTTTCTTTGAAAAATAGTGAAATGTTAATGTCGCCTGTACAATTTGAGATATTACAGTTGCAATAGCTGCTCCCTCAATTGCATACTCTCCCATCAACTTCATAAAAACAGGATCTAAAATAATATTTAATAAAGCACCTACTCCCATAATCATCATAGATTGCTTCAATGCACCTTCACCACGCATTGTCATATTACCTGCTTGAGCAAAATTCACAAATATTGAACCAAAGAAAACTACTCTTAAATATCTAACTCCCAGTTCTTTAATATTCCCTTTTGCTCCTACCAAGTCAAGAAAATTAGGTGCAAATACCAAGCCTAATACGGTGATTACTATAGAGAATAAAATTACCCAATAACAAAAATTTCCAAATATTTTATCCGTTGTTTCTTTATCTCCCTTTCCAATAGCCCTTGATAATATTGACGCACTACCAACTCCAATAAGTGCTGATATACCACCATTTATTATTGTTAAAGACATTGATATACTAATGGCAGACATAGCATAATCCCCTATAATCCACCCAGCAAATATTCCATCCATAAATGGATAAAGTCCTATAACAACCATTCCTATAATTCCCGGAATAGCTAATTGAAACAACAAGTCTTTAGGACTTTTTGTTAAAAGTTGTGTTTTCATATCTTCTTTCATCGTATTGCTCTCCTTTACTTATATTTATTTTGTAAATTCATATATTGAACCATCGCACTGTTTTATAAATTCAAAATCATGCGTGATTATAATAATAGTTTTTCCTTGCTCTACCATTTGGTTTAAAAATCCAATCAAAATATCCATTTGCATTTTGCAAAGTCCACTCGTTGGCTCATCAAACACTATGATTGGTTTTTGACTTACCATAGACATAGCAAGCAACAATCTCTGTTTTTCTCCACCCGATAACGAACTTGGGTGCATTTCTTTTTTATTAAATAAATGTACCTTTCTTAAGGCTTCATTTTTCAAATTATCCTGTTTTGTAACTGCTCCAATTTCCTGCCATACAGATTCTGTGAAAAGTTGATAATTAACATCTTGCATGACTGCAAAGATATTCTCGTACCGTTTTTTGAGCTTTTCTCCCTTATAAAAAACTTCTCCCTTGCCTTTTATAGTTCCCATAAGTAAATTGATAAAAGTACTTTTCCCAACACCGTTTTGTCCAATAATGAAATTTATCCCGGTATTAAAAGAAACACTAAAATCAAAAATTGTATTCTTATCGTATGTTTTTTTGAAATGTAGACATGTTATTGATTCATTAGCAAAGTTTGATGGAGTATTTTTTTGTAACATATCTACTTTTTCATATTGTCTCTTTAAGAAATCACTCTTAAAAATTTCATTAAAGTTTCTCAAATTATGTTTTTCTGAAACTCTTTCAAAAAAATCATCACTAAAATATTCTTTCGTGTATTCTTTAAAAGTTTTGTTTTCTATTACACATAGCTTGTCAACAATGTCTTTCAAATAAAATAATCTATGCTCGACAAGGATTATGATTTTATTTCTTTTTTTTAGCTCAATAATAGCTCTTTTTAAGTTCTTAATTGATTCATAATCCAAAGATGAAGATGGTTCATCTAAAAGAATAATTTCATTTTCTGAAATTCCACTGGCGGTTATAGCAATTAACTGCTTCTCTCCACCGGACAGTTCAAAAATATTCTTGTCTAACAAATCTTTACTACCTAAAACATCTGAATAATAGTGTATTTTATCTAAAATTAAATTCCTTTCTATACACCTATTTTCTAATTGAAAAGCTAATTCATCTGTAGAATTGATACAATAAAATTGTGTTTTAGGATTTTGAAACACTGTAGATATAAACTTGGATCGTTCTAATATACTCATCCCTAATAAAGATTTGTCCTTGTATAAAACATCTCCTTTTACATCTCCACAATCATATTCGGGAATAATGCCGTTTATTACTTTTAACAAACTACTTTTCCCCGTACCTGAGTGTCCCGTTATAACAGTTACCTCTCCGGGTTTGAAATTTAGATTTATATTTTCTAATATGCTTTCTCCATCAAACTTTAATACTAAATTTTGTAAACTAAGCATACTTACCCCTTATATATAAATAGATTGCCCATACCATTATCACAAAAAATATGCAATCAATGCCACCAATGCGAGATTCACTAATACTTGTTCGCTTTTGATTAACAGCTAACCCTTTTGTCATTGCGGATACTGTTAAATCATCTGCCGTCTTAGACAAACACATCAATAGTGGCACTAATCTATATTCAAATAATAGAATTGGATTTTTTATTAACTTTTTAAGCGTTAGTCCTCTCAAACGCATGGCTTTTTTTATCTGGCTATAATCAATCCTTGCGGCATAAAAGAAACGAACCATCACAGTCAATGGTATTGCTATTTCATCGGGACATTTCATTTTTTTCAATGAATAAATACTTTTCCCTACATTTGATGTGAGTATGGTATATTTCCCCATTAAAAATGCGGGAAGTATTTTCTTAACAACCATTACTAATATCAGTAAAATCGCTACCAAGGGACTGTATTCTAATTTCATTAAAAATCTATCAGCACCATAAACGAACACAAGAGTAGCCATCCCAATAATAGCTACTCTTGTATGTTTTGTATTTATTAAAAGCACTATCGGAATTACGGATATTATAAGGGCTTGCAAGAAATACTTTACTTGAATATTGCCTAAAACCATCACATATGAAAGAACTATTGTCATAAAAAGTTTTGTACGAAAATCAAGTTTGATTGTCATCCTTAACTCCTTATGAATCCTTATTTTTCCATACCAGCCTTTTTAAAATGTTTTTTCAGGAAAGTCATTCCTATACTACAACCAATATATGCTCCTATAATTCCACCTATTGCCATTACGACAATAATCCAATTCGGCATTACACTAAGCATCTTATCAATAAATTCTTGGTTATATCCTTGCTCTAACATCTGCTTGACATATTCATTTCTTGATATAAAAATTGGCAACCAATTTCCTAATGTGCAAAGTGGAGCAATAGAAAATGCTAATCTTGCCTTATTAACATCCGTATATTCTCCTGATTTCAAAATAACTTCAGCAATAATACCAGCAATAACAGCGGTCAATAATGCCCAAGGTCCATGTCCCATAGCAACATATACTAATGCAATAAGTAATGATTGAATAAATACCATTCCTCTTTTCTTAATTTTAGTAGAATACAACATATTTACCGGTCCTACCAAAATACCTTGTGCCAATGGAACAACCGGCATTAAAACTGGAACCATTGCTAAAAATGATCCTATCATCATAAATACAAAACCTAATACAGAAAATAATCCTATATTAATTAAATCCTTTACCTCTAATCGTTTGCTCATTTGAAACCTCCTAATTGTTTTAATTTTTCTTATCTACATCAACAATATAATTTATCATTGTTTCTTTTATATATCGTTTATGCTCGCCATAAGACTTTCTCGCACCTAAAATTTCTGAACTTAATATCAATCCATTGATATAATTCACTAAAAAACCGTCAACAAATATATCTGCCTTAATTCCAAGCTGCTTGGCGATTAAACTTAGCTCATTAGTCGTATTAAGTTTCAATTCTTGATACAATTTTTCCAAATCCTGATTATATTTTTTTACTTGTAAAAGGAGTGTATACAATCTCGTCAATTCTGTATCAGCCAGCGACTTATCAACCAAAATATCACCCATTTGCTGATATTTATCTTTTCCTTGATTGTTTTTTAAATACTCATTTATCAAGTTGTTTCTATAATCATTACCATCAAGCATTAAGTCTTTAAGCATTTCGTTTGTATTACCATAATGATGATAGACACCTCCTCTACTCATTCCTACCTCTGTGATAACATCTTCCATTGTTGTAAGTTGAAACCCTTTATTTAGAAAGCATTTCTTTGCAGCTTCTCGAATCTCTTTTTTTCTAATTTGTCCAACTTTTTGTTTTTCTTCTTTCAAAATAAAGACCTCATTTCATATCGTAATGAAAAACCGACACTACTGTCGAATTTTATTATACTCCTCTTGTTAGTTAATGTCAACTAACTTCATGATAATAACTACCGTCTTAATATGAATACTATTTCATATAATCTTTCATCGGTATTCCCACTCTTTTTAAAACCTTTAATTTTTCCTGTTTCTTCTGCTCCCTTCTTGCCTTATATTTATCTTCATACTCTTTCTGTTTTCCGCTTGCTTTTCGTTTCAGGTAATTTTGATGAAGCCTGTCTTTTCTTTCTCGTTCTTTTTCTTCCTCCTCCCTTAATTTCTGCATTTCTTCTTCGGATAATTCCTCTTTCGGCAGTTCATAATTTCCTATGAAATTAAAGTAAACTTCTATCTTTTACTTTGATGTTTGACTTCCTTTTCTATCTCTTTCATGTACGATAATTTTTTCTACAAACTCATTTATCATTGTAGTTGTAAGTTCATCAAAGTTTTCATAACGACTGATAAGGAATATAAATTTCTTAGCTCTGTCTGTTTCTTTTTCATATCTTGATATTGCAAGCTCTAAAGCTTTAATCTCTTTGCTTAAAGTTATCTGTTCCGTTTCATATTGATTATTAAGGATTTCATAGCGATTATTCGGTATTTTATTCAGGATCATATCTTCGTAAATTCTGCACATCAGTCGTTCAAGTTCCTGAAGTCTGTTTTGGCTTTCCGTTAATCTTATCTTTTTCTTTTCTATCTCTATTTTTTCCTTTTCTTCCATTTCATTTTGAATGGAACGGATAAAGGCTTCATTATCTTCATCAAGATATTTTTTAATATCTTTTAGTGTTTCTTGTATTAGATTTAAGACTACTTCCGCTTTTATTCTGTGTGCTGATGGACAAAGCATGCCACAAGGTGTTTTAGTATAGGCACTGCAAGTGTAATAGGGAATATTCTTATAATTGCTTGTTCTATGAACATACATCTTGCTCCCACAATCTGCACAATACATCAATCCTGTTAGTGGGTGATATTCGCCCCAACCATCAGGATACCTTTTTACATTTCCTCTTATCCTTTGCACATTATCAAAGGTTTCTTGGTCTATGATTGCTTCGTGAGTATTTTCAAAGATGAGCCATTTATCTTCGGATACATATTTACTTTTCTTATCCTTGAAATGCTTTCTTGTTTTAAAGTTAACTGTATGCCCTAAGTATTCTTTTTTCTTTAAGATACTGGCAATTGTGGAACTACACCAACGATAAGGATATTCAAAGTTTTTGCTTTGATGTAATCCATATCCCATTTTTTGCTGATGATAAGCGGGTATATCTATCTTATCAGCTTCCAGTATCTTTGCTATTTTGTATGGTCCTGCTCCGTCCATTGTAAGATTAAATATTCGTCTTACTATCTCGGCTGCTTTTTCATCTACAACCCACTTATCTTTGTCTTTTTCATCTTTGATGTAGCCATAAGGTGGAGTGCTTGCCGTATGCTTTCCGCTTTCTCCTTTTGATCTAAATGTAGATTGTATTTTTCTTGAAGTATCTCTTGCATACCATTCATTCATAATATTTCTAAAAGGGGTAAAATCATCTTCTCTGTAAAAGCTGTCTACATTGTCATTGATAGCAATCAGTCTTACGCCCTTTTGTCTTAATATCTCCATACATTGACCGACTTTGAGATAATCTCTGCCGAGTCTACTCATATCCTTTACGATGATACAACCGATATTTCCAGTATTTACTCCATTCATCATTTCCATAAAGCCTGGTCTATCAAACTGTGTCCCGCTTATTCCGTCATCTGTAAAATGGATGATGTTGGTTAAATTATTCTTACTTGCATATTCTTCAAGGATTTTCTTTTGATTAACGATTGAGTTACTTTCTCCTTCTAGTTCATCATCTCGACTTAATCTCTCATAGAGTGCTGTTATCTTTTCAAAATTCCTCACTTTTTCCTCCTTCCTCTTAATTTCTTAAACAAAAAAGAATTAAGAAGTACATATTTCACTAAAACAGTGATTAAGTGTTCTCCTTAATTCTATTACTCCTGCCGCTAGCTTATACTTCTTATATTGCTTTACTGCAAAGTGATTAGGTTTTTCTTTTTCAAGTGCTTCAAAGATATAATCTACTGCATTTTTGAAATTTTCATCTTCCTCTCTAACTTCACTTGCGTCTATGAAAGAAAGTAGGGTAGAGAAGTTTTGTTCTTCTTCAGGTGCTTCGTAATAAAGGTAGCCTATAAGGGCTGTGTAGTATAGTTTTTCGGCTTTCACCCAAAAATCCTCACTGGATTTTTCACCTTCTCCTTTAGTGTTTGCAATGATTGTCTGCACTAATTTGAGGATGTCTTTTTCACTTCTGAGATAGGCAAAGGGATTGTACTTCATACTCTTTTTGAAGTTGATGGTATTTAAGATTTTTATCTCATAGCCATTATCTTCAAGCATCTTGCCACACTCAATGACTATCGTTCCTTTAGGATCTGTAACACAATATGACGAGTGCATTTGCATTAGGTTTGGCTTTACATAAAATCTCGTCTTTCCGGAGCCAGAACCACCAATAACAAGTACATTCTTATTTCTTGCATACTTTGGATTTGCCGGTCTGCCATTCATAGTTAATCGTTCTGTTTGAGTAAGCAAGATATTGTTTTGAAACTTTTCATCCACATACGGCTCTATATCTTTTCTCGTTCCCCATCTTGCTGAACCATACTCTTTCCCCTGTCTGAACTTTTTTGCATTTTTGCCTTTGGTATAGACAATAAATTTAATTATAGCTGCCACTCCCACGCCCATTAAAATATCAGCCACATGAATACTTGGAATAAAGCTCATGGTATTAAGCTCTAATATTCCTTGAAATATTTTATCTATTACATCGCCACCCGTATAGGCTCTTACATGGTGAGAAAAGATATTGCCAACATAGAAAAATGCAAGATAGGGAATATTCTGCTTTA
>NZ_MBEW02000032.1 GCF_001693775.2 Criibacterium bergeronii
ATATTATATCGTCTGCATCTTTTTGTGTAATAGCCGGTAGCTGAATTTTAACATTTGGTACGTTTACACCTTTTTTATTTTTTACTATACCTGTGTTATTAACTTTACAATATATGTTTTTGTCGTCCTTTGACTCTACTGTAAGTCCTACAAGTCCATCATCTATAAGGATTTTATCTCCAGCTACTACGTCTTCTACTAAGCCTTTATAAGAAACTGTGCACATATTTGCATCACCAAGCACATCATCCATTGTGATTACAAATTTTTGTCCTTCATTTAATACTACTTCCGACTCTTTAAAATCACCTGTTCTTATTTCAGGTCCTTTTGTATCTAACAATATTGCAAGGGGTCTATCCAATTCTTCTCTTACTTCTTTTATTGTATCTATTCTTTTTTTATGCTCTTCATGGCTACCATGGGAAAAGTTAAGTCTGCAAACATTCATCCCCTCTTTTGCAAGCATTGTAAGCATTTCTTTGCTTTCAGAGGCTGGACCGATGGTACAAACTATTTTTGTTCTTTTAAAATTTGATAACATATTTTCTCCTTTTTTTGTAACATAATCCAAAACGTTATTTTAATTATCTAGCTAGAATATTGATTAGATTATACATATTCATATCAAACTTTCTTTCCATTTTTAATGCCTCATGTATATCCATATCAATAATTTCATTTGACCTAATGCCGACTACTCTAGAGGATTTACCTTCTATTAAGCACTGTACTGCCTTTTGTCCCAGCTTACTTGCTAATACTCTATCGTTTGATGTAGGATTGCCACCTCTTTGTATATGCCCAAGTATTGTAGTTCTAGCCTCAAGTCCTGTTTTTTCTTGTAGTTTCTTGCATATTTCTTCTGCAGAGCCTACGCCTTCAGCTACTAATATGATACTTTGGTTTTTACCTCTATTCATTGAGGATGACACATTTTCGCTTAATTTATCCATATCAAATTCTACTTCAGGCACTATGACAGCCTCAGCGCCTCCGCCTAAGCCTGCATATAATGCTATGTCTCCGCAATTTCTGCCCATAACTTGTACTACACTAACTCTTTCGTGTGATGAAGTGGTATCTCTAAGCTTTGTCACTGCATCAAGCACTGTGTTTACCGATGTGTCAAAGCCTATTGTGTAATCTGTGTATGACAGGTCGTTGTCTATAGTTCCCGGTACACCTATTACCGGAAATCCCATTTCACTAAGTGCCATCGCTCCTCTGAACGTACCGTCTCCACCTATTGCTACTAATCCATCTATTTTAAATATATTTAATATGTTTAATGCCTTTTCTCTGCCTATTTCTTCTTGAAATTCAAGACACCTTGCAGAGCGAAGTATTGTGCCTCCTCTATGGATTATGTCTCCTACAGAAGGTATCGTCATTTCCTTCAAGTCGCCTTCGATTAGTCCTTTATATCCTCTTTTTACACCAAATACCTGTAAGCCGTTGTATATAGAATACCTAACGACTGCCCTTATAGCTGCATTCATTCCTGGGGCATCCCCTCCACTTGTAAGTACCGCTATTCTTTTCATACTTATTCTCCTTGAAATATATCATCTTATACTGAACCATTATACTATAAAATGAAATGCTATTATACAAAAAATTTTAAAACTTGGCAATAAGTCACAAAAATATGTAATTTTTTTTACAAATTTTGCAAAAATATTTTTAGCTTTCATCAAATTTTAAATTATGCTCAAATCATATTATGTTGTATAAATTTTTGTTTTTTCTTGTGTTGATATATTTTCTCCGCCTTTTAGTGCCTTAAATGGTGCAAATTGTGCAACTTTTTTTATGCTATAGTCTATGTTATCTTTTGCCTTAAATGGATATTCCAAATTTATTATGTCATCGTATTTGTTTGTATTTCCTATCACTTTCATGCGTTGTGCCCTCCTATAAGTTTGTTTCTTTCTATTCCGGTTGCCTCTTTGTATAATGATAATCCTTTAAATACTGCATTTTTCCCGTGTTTATTTCTTATTTCCAGCATGGTTTTTTGTAACTTATCGTCACGCTCTCTTATTTTTTCCTCTTGAGTTTTTATTTTTCTTTCTTGTATAAAGCTGTCAAAAGTCATTTGAGTGACTGCGTTTTGTTCCAAAATCTCCTGTTTGCATATACGGTCAAAACTTATCCCTATTTTTCTTATACTAAGTCGCTCATCCACGCCTTCATCATAGAGTTTTAGTATATTTTCCAAAATAACTGAAATGGAGTCGGTTCTTTTATCCATTGTGTGGATTTTACTAAAGGACTTTGGCACAAGTCTCCCATATCTGTCTATTTTTAGCTCTCCTTTGTAATTTTTCATGACTTCTTCGTCTGACATATTTGACTTGTCAAAGCTTACATTGATTGCAACTGTATTTGTGGTAAGCTTTTTTGATAATAACTCCATACAAAGTAAATCAACCATTTCTTTTAATATAATTCTTGCCTCAGATTTTTTATATGCTCTTGATAAAACCTGAGAATTGCTTATAGACTCCGATTTTTTTGTATAAGTTTTTATTTCCTCTATGGTGCAGCTTTCATAACCCCAAGCGTGGTCTATCAAAAGTTTTGCATTTACACCAAAAAGCTTATAGAGTAAGTCTTTATTATAATAATCGCTTTTACTGCCCATAGAGCATTTTGCTATGTCTCCCATAGTGTAGATGTGATACTTTGCCAATTTTTCACTATACCCTCTGCCTATGCTCCAAAAATCTGTAAGTGGCTCATAAGTCCATAATTTTTTTCTGTAACTAATCTCATCCAATCCTGCAAAAATTATGCCGTCCTTATTTGGCTTTTTGTGCTTGGCTACTATATCCATAGCTATTTTTGCAAGATAAATATTTGTGCCAACCCCTGCCGTTGCCGTTATGCCCGTTTGTTTCAAAACATCTTTTAATATAGGTAGAGTAAACTTATATGCGTCTAAGGGAGACTTTATGTACCAAGTTATATCCATAAAAACCTCATCTACTGAATAGACGTGTATATCCATTGGACTTACATATTTTTCATATATCTTATTAATTTTTTTTGAAAGTTCCCTATATAGAGCCATCCTTGGTGGAGCAACTAAATAGGTAATCCCTATATCAGTATTTTCATTTATCACTTTATCAGAGTAAGACTCCGAAGAAAATTTCTCTAAACTGAATTCCTTTAGCCTAATTTCATTTAAACCTTTTACCTTTTGTATGACCTCATATAATCTTGGTCTGCCACTTACCCCTCTTTTTTTCAGTGGAGGTGACACAGCAAGGCATATAGTTTTTTCAGTCCTTGACATGTCTGCTACAACAAGATTTGTATCCATAGGGTCAAGACCTCTTTTTACACACTCTGCCGAAGCGTAAAAGGATTTTAAATCTATTGCTAAATATGTCCTTTGCATTTTACCTCCTAAAAAAATTAATATAAGTTTAACTTCTTTTGAATTATAATACACTCTTTTCAAAAAATCAAGATGTTAAACTTCTATTTTTTGTAAAATTGTTCAACCTCAACTACATAATTTTAATTTTGGACTTTAAAAAATATATTTACAAATAAGCAAATACCCCTTATAATATTTACATTCTATACCAAATTAATTGAAGGAGATTTATAATGATAACTGCAAGTGAATTCAGAAAAGGTGTTACCTTTGTAATGGAAGGTCAACCATATGTAGTAATAGACTTCCAACACGTAAAACCCGGTAAAGGTGCAGCCTTTGTAAGAACAAAATACAAAAACCTAATAACTGGTGGAACAAGAGAAGAGGCATTTAACCCTAACGATAAATTCCCAAATGCTGAAATCATGACTAAAGAAATGGAATACTTGTATAGCGATGGAGAATTATACTACTTCATGGATGGCGAAACATACGAACAAGTACCTCTAAACTATGAACAAGTTGAAGACGCTATAAAATTTATGAAAGAAAACGAAAAAGCTCTAATCAGATTTTATAACGGCAGTGCATTCTCAGTAGAAGCTCCAAACTTCGTAGAACTAGTAGTAACAGAGACAGAGCCCGGAGTAAAAGGTGACACAGCAACAAACGTAACTAAAGCTGCAACAGTAGAAACCGGTGCAGTAGTACAAGTGCCACTATTTATCGAAGAAGGCGAAAAAATAAAAATCGACACTAGAACCGGCGAATACCTATCTAGAGTATAATAATAAAAATTATATCGGTGGCGAAAGTCACCGTTTTTTTTATAAAATTCTTGATAATCTAGTAGTTTTAAAATTTTTCAATATGTAGTAAAATATGTATATCAAATATTAAAGTCTACAAAATAAATTTTTATAAAGGCAAAAAATGAAAACAATAACCATAAATACAGAATATATCAAACTAGACCAACTCCTAAAATTAGCAAATATAGTCAGCGGAGGAGGAGAGGCTCACGCATTAATCACAGACGGACAAGTCAAGCTAAACTCAAATGTAGAACTGCAAAAAAGGAAAAAAATAGTAAAAGGCGACGTAGTGACAGTCGGCAAAGAAGAAATAAAAATTGTTTAAAATTTTTATAAAATACACTAAAATAGTAAGTTAAAATTCCATATTAATGACAAATAACGGTGGTGTAATGATAATTGAAAACTTGGCTGTAAAAGATTTCCGAAACTATGAATATTTAGAGCTGGAATTTGGCAAAAATGTAAATATAATCTACGGTCAAAACGGACAAGGCAAGACAAACATAGTAGAGGCAATACATTTTTTATCATTTTCTAAATCCTTTCGCACAAAAATGGATAATGACGTAATAAAATTTGGCAAAGACACAGCCTACATACGAGGCACTGCAAACGAAAATACTCCAAAAACCATAGACATAAGACTATCCAACGGCAAAAAAAAAGCAATAAACGTAAACTCCGTACCAATCCTAAAAATATCAGACCTAATGGGCGTGCTAAATACCGTAGTATTTGTGCCGGAAGATATAAAAATAGTCTCCGACTCACCAACATACAGACGAAACTTTATGGATAAAGAAATATCCCAGCTAAAACCAGTTTATTACAATCTGTTGCTAGACTATACAAAAATATTAAAAAATAAAAATATATTATTAAAAAGTGAAACCGCCGACCAATATCTGCTGGATATATATGATGAACAACTATCAGGATTAATGGAGAAAATAATAAACTATAGAGAAAAATTTATAGCAGATTTATCCAAAATCGCAGCCAACATCCACCTTAGCGTATCTTCAAATAAAGAACACCTAACCCTAAATTACAAGCCTGACTTGCCAAGCAAAAATAAATCAGATATCATAGCTCACCTAAAAGCCTCAAGAAAACACGACTTGTTTTCAGGCACATCCAGAAGTGGCATCCACAAAGACGATATAGAAATAAAAATAGGCGACATAGACCTAAGAAAATATGGCTCACAAGGACAAAAAAAGACAGCAGTTGTCGCCATAAAATTATCAGAAATAAATATAATAGAAAATCAGACAAATTCAAAACCGGTAGTAATACTAGACGACATCTTCAGCGAGCTTGACTCACTCAGAAAAAATGCTATAATCAATTACCTGCAAGACACCCAAACCTTCATCACCACAGCAAATACAATAGACGATATAGATGGATTTAAAGACATAAAGTATTTTTATGTACAAGACGCAAAAGTAAAACAAAATTAATAGTAGACTATATGAGCAGAGAAACACAAAGAATGTTTAAGGAATTAAACAAATTCTTATCAGAGCAAAACCCAAAAATGCAATAGCATTTAAATTAATCATAAATAAAATGAACGGTTATGAAGAAGATATATTGCCAAAAATAACCATGTATAGCCGAGGCTCAATGGAAGAAATTCTAATGGCTTATGAAAATAACATAAAATTATACTCAGATATTCCTGATTTTTTCCCATGGGCATTAAGACATCTCACAAAATCAAAACGTGTAAGTAAATCAAAAATTACTTAATATATGTTTTGATGAAAATTTTATATATTTGTAAATTTCACAATACCTTTCTAAGGCATTCATTCATATATATATTTAAAAAATAAGCTGAAATCCAACTAATTAGATTTCAGCTTATTTTTTATAGTTTATTTATAATAGTTATTCAAGAAAAATTTTCATAGTGTAAAATATTATGTGTAAACTAAAAATTTGCTCCTTAGTATAGAAAAAGAGGACCATATCTTGTAAAATTAAGTTACCAAACAAAAATTTTCAAGAAGATGGAGGTTCTCATGACTAATTTTAACACAGAATTAATAACTGCGCTATCACAAGCAATAAATATTGATGAAATTTTTCGTAAACAGCTTGAAGATTCTATGAATATGCTTTTAGAAACACAAACAACTGCTTTTCTTGGTTACGAACCTTATGATGTTTCAGCCTACAATAACGCTAATTCTAGAAATGGTTACTATCACAGGACTTTTAAAATCGAGTTTGGCGAACTTATCCTTAAAATTCCAAGGGATAGACAAGGTACATTTTCTCAAAAGACCATTTATTTTTACAAGAAATTTAAAAGAGTTTACACAAAAAACTTGACACTCCCAATGCAATAAAAAATATAAAATTATACCGATAAAATTATCTAAACTGTTACTTTTCAAAGGTTTATTAAATAGCTTTACAATATTATCTATAATTTTACACTTTAAATTTATTTACTTTACATACAAAAAATTTTAAACTTTAATACCAAATTTCTCTGTATATATGGTATTATATAGAGGAGCTAATTTTAAAAATAAAATAAATATTTTATATAATAATTTCAAATAGTTTTAAAGGATGGTTAAACATGAACTCTAAATTGACAAACAGCGAATTGTCATTGTTTTGTTATCAGCTGTCATTAATATTCAAGTCCGGAATACCTTTGATGGAGGCAATGGATTTATTTACTGAAGAAATGACCACTCCGGTTTTAAAAGATATTTCCGTACAAATGGATAAAGATATAAAAGATGGTAAATCGTTGTATGATGCTCTAAAAGACCACAAGGAGTTTCCTCTATATATGCTAGGCATGGTTGAAATCGCTCAAAATACCGGTAATCTTGAGGAAGAGCTGTCTAGGCTTTCAGATTATTATCAGGAGCAAGAGGAGTTAAATCAAAAGATTTCAAATGCTGTAACTTATCCAATAGTTTTAGTAATATTAATGACACTTGTAATCTTGTATCTAATAATACAAGTTGTGCCAATGTTTCACAACATTTTGACCAGCATAGGTACAGACATCCCTGCCGGTACTCAGGCACTACTTAACTTTGGATTATTTTTAAGAAATAACGGCTTGGTAATAATTGGACTGATTGCACTAATAATTGCCGGTACTTTTTGGTACAAGTCCACAAAAAATGGCTCTCTTGCCTTTGACAAAATGAAATACACTATGCCGGTCATTGGTGAAATGAACCAAAAAATACTTGCAGAAAAATTTTCTCTAGGTATGTCCATGCTTATGTCAGGTGGCTACAGCTTTGATGATGCACTTAATATGTATATTAATTGTGTCGACTCCCCTTTTGTAAAAGACAGATTAAGTATAGCTAGGACTGCAATCACAAATGGTTCAAATGTTTCTGAAGAAATTGCAAATTTAAATATTTTTCCTAAGCTATTTTCTAAAATGCTTTCAATAGGCTACAAAACAGGAGAGCTTGAAAGCTCCTTCAAAAAAATATCTCAGGTTTACAAGACTCAGGTTGAAAAAGTTATGAATAAGGTTACATCATCAATAGAGCCTGCTCTTGTAATCGCTCTTTCCATAATAATCGGTGTCATATTAATTTCAGTAATGTCACCTCTTATTACTATAATTTCAACAATCTAATCAATTTATGTTAATTTCTTATAAATGACGCAAATTTTCAAAGGAGAAGTTAATACATGGATGGTAAGAGCAAAAAAAATAAGCTAGTCTATTTTATAATTATCGCTGCAATTTTAATATTAGTCTTACTTTTTAGAGGATTAGACAACATGATTAATAATAAAGAAACCCAAAATCTTGTTGCGGCGGAAAATGCAGTGAAAAAATCTGCAATACTTTGCTATGCAATTGAGGGTGCATATCCATCAGATATAGACTACCTTAAAAAAAATTATGGACTAATAGTCAACGACAAAGAGTATTTTTATCATTATGAACCATTTGGTACAAACATTATGCCTGAAATTAGAGTAATTAAAAAATGGAATTAGGTGATATACATGAAAAATAGTGGAAAAGTGAAAATAGAATTTTTTCTTGTAATGATACTCTTAATTCTATTTGGAGTGTCTACCTTCTCTTTGGTAGCCGGTGCATCCAAAGCATATTCAAGAAAAAGTGCCGAAAATCAGGCAAAAGACTCTATACGACTTGCATCAGCCTATGTGCAATCAAGGATAGGTCAGGCAAATGACAGAAAAAAGGTTGATGTAGTTCCAAATCCAGTTACTAATGAAAATTCTATAAGGATTGAAGAAGATTATAATGGCGAAGTTTTCTACACTTGGGTATATTTTGACCAAGGCAGCTTAAAAGAGGCATTCATAGGCAAGGATGTAGCACTAGAAGATAGCTACGCCTTTGAGATTGCAAATTTGGATAGTTTTGAAATTACAAAAAGTGGCAAATTGATAATAGTAGATTTATCCGCAAAATCTCAGGATAAGACATACACAAATAATATTATAATTGACTCACTTAAAAACTGATGGAGGGAAAAATGCTTTTTAAAAATAAAGGATTTACCCTTGTAGAGATGATAATTTCTGTGGGTATACTTGCAGTAGTTAGCACATTTGTTTTAAAAGTATATTTAGCATCAAATCAGCTTAGCCAAAGAGCATATCAGCTTGATAAAAGTGTTCAAATTTCTAGAAACCTAGTAGAGCTTACTACAGCCGGAGAAAAAATAAACAGCCAAAGCAAATTTGAGCTACTGAAAAATATGCAAAAGACTGATAATGGATATTACCTATACTTTGACAAGGATTTTAATATAGAAAAAGAAAATCCAACTTATCTTTTAGAAATGAAAGTTACAGATAAAGACGGATTAGATAATATCAATATAAAAGTGTATAAAATTGGTGTGCTTAATTGCGAAGAAACACTAAACAATCCCGAAAAAAGAAACGGTGAACAAATATATGAATTAAATGCCCTTAAAAGAAGGGGTGTGTAAGATATGAAAATATATATAACAAAAAGAAAAAATAAGGGAAGTTCAACCGTAATAGTCATATTAATTTCACTCACTTTGATAATATTTGGCGTGCTTAATTTTATGATGACTTACTCCTCTTATAGAATTTCTCAAAAAAACGCTGATGCTACCAGTGAATATTATACTTTAGACTCAGAGGCTCAGATATTTTTGAGCAAATTGGACAAAAGTATAAAGTCCAATTCTAATGAAGAAATTTTAAATCTATCAGCGGTTGCAAAAGATTTAACCAAAGATTATAAAAACGACCTAGTGATTAATGGTAAAGAAAATTCTGACTTCAACAGTTTAAATATACTTAATGCAATAAAAATAGAAAAATATATCCAAGACAAAAACGGGGTAAACTCTTTTTATATAGATTTAAATTTGATGCAGCATAGCATATCAAATGGAAAATATTACGAAATAACTTCATATAAAAGACTGCCTACAAGCATGGAATATAAGCAGCTTGAGTTTGCCCAAGGAGAGGAAAAAGCTAAATGATAACCCTTGATGAGCTATTAGAACTATCTGTTAAAAAAAACGCATCTGATATTTTTATAAGTGTAGGAATAAAACCCTCACTTAAAATCAACGGAGAAATTTATTCAATTTATGACGAAATAATTAAACCAATTGACTCAGAAACTTTAGTAAGAGAGATGTATAAACTCAATCCGGAAAAATTTCTTAAATTTAAAGAAAATGGTGAGGATGACTTTTCCATATCTAGAGCCGGAGTAGGAAGGTTCAGAGTATCTACTTATATACAAAGAGGCTCTGTAGCTGCAGTTTTAAGAGTATTGCCATTTGGCGATTTAGATTTTGAACAGTACAATATTCCTGCAAGTATTGTAGATATAAGCACATATAATAAAGGTCTAGTAATTGTTACAGGTGCAACCGGTACAGGTAAATCAACCACCTTGGCAACAATAATAAATATGATAAATAAGACTAGGTCTTGCCATATTCTAACCTTGGAAGACCCTATTGAATACCTTTTTAAGCATGACAAAGCAATAGTAGACCAAAGAGAAATAGGTATTGATACAAAAAGTTATGTTTCGGCACTAAGAAGTGCACTGCGTCAAGCTCCGGACGTAATATTTCTTGGTGAAATGAGGGATTTTGAAACAATGTCTGTAGCAATGACAGCCGCAGAAACCGGTCACTTAGTCCTATCTACATTACATACAACCAGTGCATCTAAGACTGTAGATAGAATAATAGACGTATTCCCTCCTGAACAGCAGCAACAGGTAAGAATACAGCTATCAACAGTTTTAAGAGCTGTAATCTCACAACAACTGTTGCCTACTGTAGACCAAAAAAGGATAGCCGCTTTTGAGGTCATGTATGTAAATACAGCAATTAAAAATCTAATCAGAGATTCAAAAATCCCACAAATTGATGCAATGATACAAACAGGTGCTTCTGAGGGCATGATTAGCATGGATAAATACATCTCTAATTTATATAATTATGGAACAATCACTAGAGAAACTGCAATCAAATATGCGTCAAATGCTGAAACTATATCAAAATATTTTAAAAATAACTAAACTTATAGGTATATTTAATGATACAAATAATATAGAATAATTTTTTAAATTATTAGTGACATAATAAATACTTTGTGATACAATATATGTAATAGGTCTTTGTCCCTGTTTTAAAGTTTAAGATTGGAGCTGAAAAAAATGAAAGGCAAATTAGTTTTGCTAATGACAGTTTTGTCAATTGTGTTCTTAGGTAGCATCGATTTTTCGGACGCTGCAACTATAGATTCATCAAAGGCATCAAATGGAGTTGTGACTATTTCTCATAGTGCACCTGGTAAGAAATTAAAAATTATAATCGAAAAAGCCGGTAAAAAATACACCTATGACCTTAAAAATGATGGTACTGCAGAAAGTTACCCCTTACAAATGGGCTCAGGCAGCTACAAAATAATGGTGCTTGAAAATGTTTCAGGAACTAAATATTCCCCAATAACAACTGAAACAGTAAATGCTAACATAGCTAATGGAAATTCTGTATACCTTAACTCTATACAAAATGTAAACTGGAGCTCAAGTCCAAACGCTGTAAACAAAGCAAAAACACTTGGTGGAGCAAATGGTATATATGACTATGTAGTAAAAAATGTATCCTATGACTTCAAAAAAGCAGCTACAGTACAGGCAGGATATAATCCAAGTATTGATAGTACCTTTTCATCTAAAACCGGTATCTGTTATGACTACTCCGCATTAAATGGCGGTATGTCAAGGAGCTTAAATGTACCAACAAAACTAGTCAAAGGCTATGCCAAAGGCGTAGATGGTTACCACGCATGGAATGAAATGTTCATAGATGGTAAATGGGTTGTAGTTGATACAACTTATGACTCAGGTATGTTGAGTGGAAAAGGTAAGTATACTATGGTTAAAAATCCATCTGATTACCAAAAAGTTTACGAATACTAAAAATATAAATATGAAATCAAAACTCTTAGACCATTATTCAACTTGGTTTAAGAGTTTTTTAGTATAAAAATAAAATTTTTGATATAATACTTGTGTATTTAATTTTATTCAAAAATACAAATTTGAGGTGAATATGATTACTATAACTGATGAAATGGTGAAAAAGGCTCTGCCTCATAGAGATAATACCTTTGATAAAAGAAAAAATGGAAAAGTATTAGTAATAGCAGGCTCTGATAGATATCCTACCACCGGACTGATTGTAGGTAATGCTGCCATGAGAGCAGGTGCAGGACTAGTAACTATAGCTACTTCAACTTATGCTAGACAAATAATTTCTTCTAATCTAATGGAAGTAATGAGCATTAGCTATGAAGATAATAAAGAGCTGACAAGACAAATTGAAATAGCTGATACTGTTGCAATTGGTTCAGGAATAGACAGAACTGAATTTTCTAAAGAATTATTAGAAAAAGCTTTAAATTATGATAAAAAATTAGTAATAGATGCAGATGGGATTTTTCTTTTAAAAAATTTTCTATGTAAAATTAAAACCAAGGATATAGTAATTACTCCTCACGAAGGTGAATTTTCTAATCTAATTGATTTATCTGTATCTGTAATTAGTGAAAATAGGCAAATATTGGCAGAAGATTTTGCCAAAAAATATAAAATAAAACTTTTATTAAAGGGCAAAAATACCATAATAACTGATGGAAATAACACTTTTCTACTTGATAAAGGTAGCTACAAAATGGCAACCGGTGGTATGGGTGACTGCCTGACCGGAATAATAGCCGCTATGTCAGCTAGTGGCATTAGTTTACTTGATGCAGCAATATCAGGTGCATATATCCATTCACTGACGGCAGATGTGCTTTCAAAAAATATGTATACAGTCCTTGCCAGTGACATCATAAATAACCTCCCATATGTAATAAATGATATACAAAATGGAGTAATCTAAAGTAGAGTTTGTTTATTATAAATTGTTTAAAAAAAATATATAGTGGTATAAACTGTATTGTAAAACGTTTTACTGCTAATTACTTATTACTTTATTTAATAAATGAGACTGTGTCATGAAAAGATTATCAAAGATTGCATTATGCTCTATATTATCTATTATTTTAAGTACGTAAGGTTCTTTTGCTTTAGTTGTCAATGTAAATAATAAAGCTGAACTACATAATAAAAATATGATTTTAAGAGATTTGCCTGATGATAGCAGATTTGTTTATAATTGCTCATTTTCTCATGATGAAGTTCAACAATTGATAAAAGAAAAAGAGTATAATAGAGATATGTTAAAGTTATTAAAAATGTTGTTGATCAGTAACGGAATGTCTGCCGGTCCAGCCGGTATTTTAGCAGGAGCTATGATAGCCGCTGATATATATAATTTAAAAGCGGCTGATAAAGGTAATGGAGTCGATATTTATACCTTAAATAATCAACCGGCAATAGTATATTATCAATCCAGATAGTTTCATAATCGGAGATGTAACTGTGAAAAAAAATTTTTTTGAATATAAGACTATTATAAAAACTGTTGCTAAATATATTATTTTACTATTATTAGCTTTGGCTGCAGTTAATTTAACATTATATTGCTTTCCAAATATAAGTAAAGATGCTATGATGTTGATATTTGGAGCGCCTTTTTCATTATTAGTCGTATCAAAAGAAATTGGTCAGAAATATTATACGCTTGTATCTTTCTTTTTCTTGTGCACCTGTATAATAA
>NZ_MBEW02000033.1 GCF_001693775.2 Criibacterium bergeronii
GATATAGACGATGTGATTATATCATCTGTTGTACCGGAGGTTATGTATTCCCTAGATAGTTTTGTTGTAAAATATTTAAATAAAAAGCCATACATTGTAGGACCGGGCATAAAGACTGGGATTAATATCAAATACACCAATCCGGGACAAGTTGGCTCAGATAGGATAGTAAATGCGACTTGTGGTTATGAAAAATACAAGGATAATTTGATAATAATCGATTTTGGCACATCAACCACGTTTTGTGCAGTATCTAAAAATGCAGATTACCTTGGAGGATTGATAACACCGGGAGTAAGGATTTCAACCGATGCATTATTCCAAAGAGCATCTAAATTGCCAAGAATAGAAATCAAAAAACCTGATGTAGTAATAGCAAAAAATACAGTATCTGCAATGCAAAGTGGTATTTATTATGGATATGTTGGCTTAGTAGATAGAATAATTAAAGAAATGACAAAAGAGCTTAAATGGAAAAAAGATAAATACAAAATTATAGCAACAGGTGGACTTGCACAATTGATTATTTCAGAGTCCGAGCATGAAATAGTTTTGGATAAGAACCTCACGTTAGAGGGATTAAAGATAATATATGATAAAAACAAACAATAATAATCTGAAAATAGCAGATTTAAATTTAGATACAAATTTATTATTAGCTCCTATGGCAGGCTATACAAATTTGCCGTTTAGACTTATGTGCGAAAAAGGTGGAGCTAAACTGACCTGCACAGAAATGATAAATTCTAAGGCATTGTATTATAAAGACCAAAAGACGCAGGAGATGCTAAACACCACAGGACAGCAAAATAAAGTTGCAGTGCAAATATTTGGCTCAGACCCGTATTATATGAGTGAGGCAGCCAAGATACTTTGTGATTTAAACAGGTTTGCCATAATAGATATAAATATGGGATGCCCAGCACCAAAAATAATAAAAAATGGCGATGGCTCAGCCTTGATGAAGGATATGCTGACTGCTGGTAAAATAGTAGAGGCAGTAAAAAAAGCTTCAAATGTGCCGGTAACTGTAAAAATGCGAAAAGGCATAGATGAGACTAATGTAAACGTAGTTGAATTTGCAAAATATATTCAAGATAGTGGAGCAGATTTAGTCACAGTACATGGTAGGACACAAAAACAATACTATACAGGTACAGCAGATTTAGATATAATAAAACAGGTGAAAGATACACTCAGCATACCGGTAATTGCAAATGGAGACGCCTTTACACCGGAAAAAATAAAATATATACTAGACTATACAGGCTGTGACGGAGTTATGGTAGGCAGAGCAGCTCAAAATAATCCATGTATATTTTGTGAATATGAGCAATATATAAAAACAGGTCAATACAAACAGACCTCTGACAAAGACAAAGTCTTAAATGCAATTGAAAACTATAAGCTTGCGATAGGACTTTTTGGCGAAGATGTGGGTGTAAGGCAAATGAGAAAGCAGCTATATTGTTACCTTAAAAGCATTAAAAATTCTACAGCTATTAAGCAGGAATTATCGACAGAAAATTCCTACCAAAAAGTTATTGACGTATTAAGCGAATATGCAGATAGCTTAGAATGATTTAAATTATAAAGCATACAATTAAAAAGAGAGGAAGACACTAAGATGGAAGAAAGCATAATAGTTACCCGTGAAGGCTACGAGAAAATGCAAAATGAGCTAGAAGAGCTCAAAACAGTCAAAAGACAGGAAGTATCTGAAAAATTAAAAGTAGCAAGGTCATTTGGAGACTTGTCAGAAAATGCCGAATATGATGCAGCCAAAGAAGAACAAGCACAGCTAGAAGAAAGAATAGCAAAATTAGAAAATAACCTAAGAATTGCAGAAGTAGTTTCAGAACAAGATATGAAACAAAATATTGTAAATATCGGTTCTACAGTAAAGTTTTCAGTAAAATATCCTGATGGAGAGTCGGAAGAAAAAACAGTTGTCATAGTTGGTAGAACAGAAAGCAACCTTGCAGAAGGAAAAATGTCAAATGAATCCCCAATAGGTAAAGCACTTATGGGAGCAAAAAAAGGACAAAAAGTAGATGTACAAGTGCCTGATGGTATAGCAAAAGTAAAAGTAATTTCAACAAAATTTTAAAGGAGAATCATGGAAAATTTAGAACAAAATCTCAACGAGATGGAACGCCAAAGATTTGAAAAACTTGCCAATTTACAAAAAGAGGGCAAAGACCCATTTAGAATAGAAAAATTTAATCAGACACACCATTCAATGCAGATAAAGGATAACTTTGAACAATATGAAGATAAAGAAGTTATCGTTGCAGGAAGAATGATGAGCTTTAGAGGCTTTGGTAAAGCTACCTTCATAGATGTGCAAGATGAGCAGGGAAAAATACAGTGCTATGTAAAAAAAGACGAAATAGGCCAAGAGGCATATCAAGCATTTAAAAAACTTGATATAGGTGACATAATTGGAGTTAAAGGGGTAGTATTCAAAACACATAAAGACGAAATCTCAATCAGAGCAAGCGAAGTAACACTACTTAGCAAATCATTAAGAATATTGCCTGAAAAATTTCATGGCTTAAAAGACATGGATTTAAGATATAGACAAAGATATGTGGATTTAATAATGAATCCTGAAGTAAAAAAGACCTTTGTACTAAGGACAAAAATAGTTTCAGCAATAAGAAAATATATGGATAGCAGAGGATACCTAGAAGTAGAAGTACCAGTGCTTGACACAATATCAGGTGGAGCATCAGCTAGACCGTTTATTACACACCACAACAGCTTGGATATAGATATGTACCTTAGAATAGCTACAGAGCTATATTTAAAAAGATTAATAGTTGGTGGATTTGAAAAAGTTTATGAAATGGGTAGAATATTTAGAAATGAAGGAATGGACTACAAGCACAACCCTGAATTTACAACAATAGAATTCTACGAAGCATACTCAGACCTTGATGACATGATGAACATGACAGAAGACATGATAAAGACAATAGCAACCGAAGTCTTAGGTACTTGCGAAATAGAATATCAAGGCACACCAATAGATTTAAGCAAAAAATTTGCAAGATTAGACATGGAAGAGGCAGTAAAACAATACAGCGGAGTAGATTTTTCTACTATTGATACAGACGAACAAGCTATGGCAGTAGCAAAAGAAAAAGGCATAGAAATAGAAGTAGGAAAAGAAACAAGAGGAAACGTAATAGATGCGTTCTTCGAAGAATACGTTGAAAAACAATTAAAACAACCTACATTTATTTACGGACACCCTGTAGATATCTCACCACTAGCTAAAAAAGACCCTAACGACCCAAGAAAAACACGCAGATTTGAGTTATTTATCAACGGCTGGGAAATGGCTAACGCATTCTCAGAATTAAATGACCCAATCGACCAAAGACAAAGATTTTTAGCACAAGTAGAAGCCAAAAAACGTGGTGACGAAGAGGCTCAAGAAATGGACGAAGATTTCATAAACGCAGTAGAGGTAGGACTACCACCAACAGGCGGCGAAGGCATAGGTATAGATAGATTAGTAATGTTACTTACAAATCAGCCAACAATCAGAGATGTTATCCTATTCCCAACAATGAAACCACTTGGCAAAAAACAAGCTGGAGAATGCACAGATGGAGCTTGTAAAATTAATTTTGCTGCAAATACACAAGAAACTCCTGCACAAGAAGAAAAAATAGATTTTTCAAATGTAAAAGTAGAACCACTTTTTGAAGAGTCGGTAGATTTTGAAACATTTGCAAAATCAGATTTTAGAGCAGTAAAAGTAATAGCTTGTGAAGAAGTACCAAAGTCAAATAAGCTATTAAAATTCACATTAAATGACGGTACAGATACGCACAGAACAATTCTGTCAGGGATAAAGAATTTCTATCCAAATCCTGATGAATTAGTAGGCAAAACCCTAATCGCTATCACAAACCTACCACCAAGAAAAATGATGGGCATAGAGTCTCAAGGTATGTTAATCTCAGCAATCCATGAACAAAACGGTGAAGAAGGATTAAATTTACTAATGGTATCAAATAAAATACCTGCAGGGGCAAAATTGTATTAGTAATAGAAATAAATAGAGAAAAAAGTACAAACAGCCGAGGAACTCCTCGGCTGTTTGCTACTCAAATGATAAAATTATTGTAATAAGTTTTTAGAAAATGTTATTCAACTTATACTAATTTACTTTGAAAATTGTAGCATATATTATGTAAATCACGTAGTTTCGGGAATAATTAATCGTGAGGCATTGATTAAAGAAATCAAATAAAAATTGCATTTGTAGCTATGGTTTAGTTTTAAAATACTAATAAAGGGGTATAAGTAAAATATAAAACTGTTTTGTTAAGTAAATTTTAAGTAAATTTTAATTAAATTATAGTATGATAATATAAGTTAAAATTTATAATACAAACAAATACAAGGAGTATAAAATGAAAAGAAAAATATCTTTATTATTAATAACATTACTAGCATCCGGAGCACTTGTAGCTTGCGGTGGACAGCCTGCCAAAGAAGAAAAAGCTACAGACAAGCCGGCTACAGAGGCAACACAAGAGGCAGATAAAGAAACTACTGACAAGGCAGAGGATACTGCAAAAGAGTCAATCTCTACAGATGTGGAAGGACTAGCATCTATAGAACAAATTGATGTATTAGACTCTACAGAACACGCTATTATGAGCCTTAATGATAAAGCTACATTGGAGTATTTTGCAGGAATTCTAAAAGATACTGAAAAGAAAGTCACAGATAAAACTGAAAACTTCTTTATGGAATTACCAGCAGATGCAAAAGAAAGCTACTTCTACAACGTTATAGGTAAGGACAAAGATGGTAATGAACAAAAATTTGACATGGTAGTATACGAAAATTATCCATACATGACAGTAAAAAGACTACCTGTATTAAATAAAATGACTTGGGAGCTCTCAGAAGATGATAATACGAAACTTCAAGCTCCTGATAAATCCTTTGCAGTTAAATAATAAAATTTAATTTAAAGTACACCTACGGATTTTTCCGTAGGTGTATTTTTTATAAGGGAAATAATACATAAATATTTCTTGATATAGAAAAATAATCAAAAAAATTTAAATTAAATTTTACATATGGTATAATTGAATAAAATTATATTTAGGGTAAGATTGATACTTATTAATCAGTTAATTTTAAAAATCCAATTAGTTTTACCTGATTTTGTGTATGAAAGTTGAGCATTTAATTTTTGAGGGTGACATGATATATTCAGAATTAGTAAGGCGTGCTTGTCAGATTATGTATGATGCCCATAAAGAGGATGTAGATAATGGAGGGTATCCATATGTATTCCATCCGTTTTATTTAGCTACGCAAATGGATACTGAGCAGGAGATTTGCGTGGCAATGCTACATGATGTAGTGGAAGACCATGGTGACAAATATAGCTTTGAATATTTACAAGAGCAGGGTTTTACTGAGGAAATAATTGACGCAATAAAGCTGTTAACGCATAAAAAAGGTGTAGATTACATGGATTACATTAAGCTACTATCAGTCAATCCAATTGCAAGAAAGGTAAAGATGGCAGACCTCAAGCACAATATGGACTCTAGTAGGACAAATGGAATAAAATCAAAAAAATATGATTTATATGTTAAAGCTTTGAATTATTTAGAAAATTTATAAAAAATTTATTTATTAGATAGTAGCAAGAATGAAAATTTATAATATTACTTTAAATGATTATATAATGCTTGTGCGAACGAAGGAAAGCTACTACAAAATAAAATTTTAAAAACAACATACCTCAGTAGGGGCTTTCCTTCGTTGGTCTACAATATAAATTCTTATTTTGCAAAATATAAAAATGCGTAGAGTAATGCAAGGTTAAAAGCTATACTTACAGGTACAAGAATTAGGAATTTTTTGTGCTTAGTCTTATGCCTTACAATTTGCATTGCTAAAAATCCGCCAACTCCTCCGCCGATGAAACAAAACAGCAAAAGAGTATTTTCTGATATCCTCATAGCTTTTGTTTTAGAGAGGATTTTGTCCAAACAATAAATTGTAAAAGTAAAAATATTAACACCTAAAAAATAAATCGAAATACTATTCATGACACTCCTTAAAGCGAATTTATAATTATAATTGCTCTTAAATGATATAATAAATTGGCTGAGCCTTCAAGGATAAAATAGTGAATAAACATAAAAAATTAATATGTAGATTAATATTTTTAGTTAAAATTTTTAATAAATCAGTAAAAAATACACAAATATAAGAGGGGAAAAATGCAAAAAATTGACATAGCTTATGACAGTATTAAACAAAAAAATCATATATGGAGAGCTTGAGCCTTATGAAGATGTGCCTGAGGAAAAACTCCAAAAGGAACTAAAAATTAGCAGAACTCCAATAAGAGAGGCTCTTACTTTAATAAAAAATATATTTAATACCAATTTATTAAGGAATTATGATACACCTCCTGTTAAATTGATATGGAAGATTTCAATCTAGCTTTTTGAATTTAATTTAGGCTACCAAATATAAATTACAATATTAAGTTTAAGAAATTTCATTGAAATACTTACAAAACGTAAAATAAAATGTATAATATAAAAATACATATTTAAATTATTGTAATATTATACATAACTAATGAAATATGATTGAGAATTGTAATGGAGTATAGTTTGATGAATAAAAAAATTTTACAAAGAATTGAAGCCTTAGGCGGAGATGTTAGTGAGGTTGGAGGTGAGGATTTAGCCTCAGACTTATCGTCCATAAAATTTAATTGCGTATTATATCCAAAGACCTCAAATAGTCCGTTGGCTACATATGAAGACGCCGAACCTATTTTTGGCATTTCTGAAGAGATTTTGAAAAATAAAGCTTTATATTTTAAAGACAAACAAAAATTTTTTCAAATGCTGATAGATAAATATTACACAGACACAATTGAGGATTTCGGGCAAAGCTTTTGGGAGCCTGAGCCATTCACACCGTTTAAAGAGGGTTCGGACGACTATTATAAATGGTATGATGAGTTTGAAGAAAATGAAGATGTAGACTTTTCGGCAGTTACTGAGGTAACACAGGATAATATGCCTGAGCTGTTTCATATAGCATATTCATATGGATATCCTGATAGCTACTACATAGCACTATCAGACCCAAATCAGCAAAATCCTACTGTATTTGGTACAGACCATGAAGAATTTTTTCAAGAGGTAAGTATTGAAGGGACTTTGGAGGACTTTTTCGACAATTACATGACTAAAGAGGAATTTTTAGAAATAGTAAAAGCTCAACTTAAAAGCAATTTTTATTTTGAAATAGATAAAGTATAAATTAAAAAATAAGATTTATAATAATTACAAGTATATTACTAATTAAAAAAATCACAAAAACTATTAAAAGTATGATATAACACAAAAATATATTCATTTTTTTACAAATACAATAATAAAAGCACAAAGTGTTTTTTAAAATTTTAGAAAATTTAGGGATTAAAATGAATGTAATTTTCCATATAGACGATTTAAAATCGTGGGATTTAGTGCTTGGCAACGTCACAAACTTTAGACCAAGCACAGCTAGATAAATCTATTACTGTAGTATCTGCAGGAGTAGTTGAGCTGGCAAAAAAGCAAGAACAAGGGTATTCATACATTAGACCGTAGCTATTAAAATATGAGTTTAAATGCAAAAAAAAGAAATCAACATAGTATGTGAAAAAAACAATATACCATACAAGGATTTAAGAATTGCTCAAATTAAAGGTGCAAGAACTTTAGAAGAATTAAAAAAAGCCACAGGAGTATGTGGTGAATGTGAAGCCTGTAAAGAAAATCTCACATACATTATGAAAGTAGTATGCGGTTGTAACATGGTAACATTTGATGATGTAAAAAATCAATTAGATAATGGGCTTAATACATTTGAAGAAATTTCAAAACAAACTAAAGCCGGTACTACTTGCGGGCATTGTAAAGCTCTTGTTGAAAATATAATTAAACAAGGCTATTAATAAAATAGTATAACAGCTAAGCTGAACGTTAATTTTTTTCGTTCAGCTTTTGTCGTTTACGTTCGCTTAAACAAATAAAAAGTTTTTATTGACAAATGAAGGTTAATTGACTATAATTATTAAGATACAGTAATATAAAATGGTCATATTGTGCGTAATAAAAAAATCAATATTTTAAAGAGGTGAAACCTTAATGCAACATCCACATCCAGTTAAGGTTGGAAGAAGAACAAGAATGAGCTATTCTAAGATTCCTTCCGTAGCGGAGCTGCCGAATCTTATCGAGATTCAGGTAGATTCGTACAAGTGGTTTATCAATGAAGGTATTAGAGAAGTTTTTGAAGAAATATTTCCGATAGAAGGCTTTTCAGGAAATATAAAGCTGGAATATCTTGATTACTTCATTGAAGAGACTCCCAAATATAGCATAGAAGAGTCTAAGGAGAGAGATGTTACTTATGCCACACCAATCAAGATAAGAGTCAAGCTTACTGTTAAAGATGAAGACGGGACAGAGATTGTAAAAAACGAAAATGCTGACCCTGTTTTTTTAGGCGATTTTCCACTGATGACAGATAGCGGGACTTTTGTAATTAATGGTGCAGAAAGAGTTATCGTAAGCCAAATCGTAAGGTCTCCTGGTGTATATTATGCTCAGGAAATGGATAAAAAAGGTAACAAGCTGATTTCATCCACTGTTATACCAAACAGAGGAGCATGGCTTGAATACGAAACTGATTCATCAGAGGTTGTAAATGTTAGAATAGACAGAAACAGAAAGCAACCAATCACAGTGCTTTTGCGTGCACTTGGTTTTTCGTCTGATGAAGAAATAAAAGAATTATTGGCTGAAGATGAGCTACTAATTCCAACATTACAAAAAGATATAACAAACAACAAGGATGAGGCACTTCTTGAAATATATAGAAAATTAAGGCCTGGTGAACCACCTACTATCGAAAGTGCAACCTTACTAATTAATAATATGTTTTTCGACAATAGAAGATACGATTTAGCAAAAGTAGGCAGATACAAATACAACAAAAAGCTTGCTTTATCTGACAGGATTGCCGGAAAAACATTGGCAAATGATGTAATAGACCCTGCAAATGGTGAAGTGGTATTTAAAGAAGGCACTAAGCTAAACTACGAGGATGCAGCAAAAGTAGACAACCTTGGTATTAAGCAGGTATTCATTAGATTGCCGGAAGGACCTAATGAAGGTAAGGTAATCAAAGTCATTGGTAATGGCTTTGTTGATATAAATAATTTCATAAAATTTGATATAAAAGACTTAAAATTTAATGACAAGGTATCTTATGACGTACTAAAAGATATACTTGACAATTATACTGATGAAGACGAGATAAGAAAACAGCTTAAGGAAAGAAAAAATGAGCTATATCCAAAGCATATAACATTTGATGACATAATAGCCTCCGTAAGCTATCAGTTTAACTTATTTTATGGTGTGGGCAGTGTAGACGATATAGACCACCTAGGTAACCGTAGAATAAGAACAGTTGGAGAACTTTTACAAAACCAATTCCGTATAGGTATGGCTCGTATGGAAAGGGTTATAAGAGAGCGTATGACTACTCAAGACGTAGTTGAAATGACACCAAGTAACCTGATTAACATCAGACCGGTTACATCAGCTATAAAAGAGTTTTTTGGTTCTTCTCAGCTATCACAGTTTATGGACCAAACAAACCCACTTTCTGAATTAACTCACAAGAGAAGATTATCTGCTCTAGGACCTGGCGGTCTTTCAAGAGAAAGGGCAGGCTTTGAAGTAAGAGACGTACACTACTCCCACTATGGTAGAATGTGTCCTATAGAAACTCCAGAAGGACCAAATATAGGTCTTATCAACTCTCTTTCAGTTTATGCAAAAGTAAATGAATATGGATTTATTGAGTCTCCATACAGAAGAGTTGATGAGAAAAACAGAATAGTTACAGATATTATAGATTATCTTCCGGCTGACGAAGAAGATAAATATATAAGAGTGCAGGCGAATGAACCGATAGGTGAAGATAATTTCTTCGTAAATGAAAAGGTTGGTTCAAGAAGAGGAAAAGGTATCATCGAATTAGTTGATGCTGACCTAGTTGATTATGTTGACGTATCTCCTATGCAGGTTGTTTCAGTTGCGACAGCTATGATACCTTTCCTAGAAAATGACGATGCGAACCGTGCACTAATGGGTTCAAATATGCAACGTCAGGCTGTACCACTGGTTAGACGTGAAGCTCCTATTATAGGGACATCAATAGAATACAGAGCTGCAAAAGACTCCGGAGCTGTTGTAGTAGCAAAAAATGCAGGCACTGTAGATTATGTTTCGTCTGACAAAATAGTCATAAGAAAAGAAGACGATACATTAGATACCTATAGATTGCTTAAATTCAAACGTTCGAACAATGGAACTTGCGTAAACCAAACCCCAATAGTTAAAAAAGGCGAAGTTTTAGAAAAAGGTGACGTTATAGCAGACGGTCCATCTACAGATTTAGGAGAAGTTGGACTAGGCAGGAACTCACTTGTAGCCTTTATGACATGGAATGGTTATAATTACGAAGATGCCATACTTATAAATGAAAGATTAGTTAAAGAAGATAGATTATCCTCAATTCATATTGAAGAATATGATTCAGAGGCTAGAGATACAAAGCTTGGACCTGAAGAAATAACTAGAGATATACCAAATGTTGGGGCGGATGCTATAAAAGACCTAGACGAAAGAGGTATAATTAGAATAGGTGCAGAAGTAAAATCCGGAGATATATTAGTTGGCAAGGTTTCACCTAAAGGAGAAACAGATACAACACCTGAGGAAAGATTACTTCGTGCAATCTTTGGTGAAAAAGCTAGGGAAGTTAAGGACTCTTCACTTAGAGTTCCTCATGGAGTATCAGGGATAATAGTAGATATCAAGGAATTCACTAGAGAAAACTCTGATGAATTATCTCCTGGTGTAACCCGTATGGTTAGAGTATATATTGCCAAGAAGAGAAAAATTCAAGTCGGAGATAAAATGGCTGGACGTCATGGTAACAAGGGGGTTATCTCTAGAGTTTTACCTGAAGAAGATATGCCATTTTTACCGGACGGCACACCACTTGAAATAGTGTTAAATCCACTAGGCGTACCTTCGCGTATGAACATCGGACAGGTACTAGAAGTACACATGGGACTTGCAGCCAAGAAATTAGGTTGGTACGTTTCTACTCCTGTATTTGATGGAGCAGTGGAAGAAGACATATTTAAAGCATTAAAAGAGGCAGGCTATCCTGAGTCAGGTAAATTACAGCTTAGAGATGGTAGAACCGGAGAATTCTTTGATAATCCAGTAACAGTTGGATATATGTATATGCTTAAACTTCACCACTTGGTAGACGACAAGATACACGCTCGTTCTACTGGACCTTACTCAATGGTTACACAACAGCCACTTGGCGGTAAAGCACAGTTTGGCGGACAAAGATTCGGGGAAATGGAAGTTTGGGCTCTTGAGGCATATGGTGCAGCTAATGTACTACAAGAACTATTAACAGTTAAATCCGATGACGTTGTTGTACGTGTTAAGACCTACGAAGCGATAGTTAAGGGAGAAAATGTACCTGAACCGGGAATACCTGAATCATTTAGAGTTTTAATAAAAGAACTACAATCTTTGGCTCTTGATATTAAGGTTTTAGACGACAATGAAGAAGAAATCAAGCTTGATGAAGAGTCAGATATAGTTTCAAATCAAGATAGTAGTAACAGCTCTGAAGAAGTCTACGTTAAAGGAGATAGCTCCATGATGCACGAGGAAGATGGAGAGCCTAAAGACGAAGATGAAGACAGTATGGATATGGAAGACGACCTTGATTTTAACCAAGACTTTGATTTTTAATTATAGATTTAATCTATCAATGTAGTAAGGAGGAACATTTTTGTTCGAATTAAATAATTTTGAGTTAATGCAAATTGGACTCGCATCTCCTGAAAAAATACTAGAATGGTCTCATGGCGAAGTAAAAAAGCCTGAAACAATAAACTATAGGACTTTAAAGCCTGAAAAAGATGGTTTATTTTGCGAAAAAATATTCGGACCAACCAAGGATTATGAATGTGCCTGCGGTAAATACAAAAAAGATAAACTTAAACATATAGGGATTCGTTGCGACAAATGTGGAGTTGAAGTTGTCAGCTCAAAGGTTAGAAGAGAAAGAATGGGGCATATTAGCCTAGCAGCTCCGGTTTCTCATATATGGTATTTCAAGGGTGTGCCATCAAGAATTGGTATACTTCTTGATATATCGCCTAAAGAACTAGAAAAAGTGCTTTATTTTGCATCATATATAGTAATTGATGCAGGAGAAACAAACCTGTTGGAAAAACAGACTCTTACAGAAAAAGAGTACAGAGATGCTGTTGATACATTTGGAGAAGGTGCTTTTGAAGCGAAGATGGGAGCAGAAGCCATCAAAAAGCTACTTCAAAAAGTAGATTTAGATAAGCTTTCAGAAGAACTTAAAGAAAAATATATTGATGCAACAGGTCAAAAGAAAATAAAGTTAGTCAGAAGACTTGACATAGTAGAGTCATTTATAAAATCAGGTAATAAACCTGAATGGATGATACTAGATAAAGTTCCAGTAATCCCACCGGATTTAAGACCTATGGTTCAATTGGATGGAGGTAGGTTTGCTACTTCTGACTTAAATGACCTATATAGAAG
>NZ_MBEW02000034.1 GCF_001693775.2 Criibacterium bergeronii
ATCTATGATGTACCACAAAAAGCAGGTAATGTGTATGTAGTAGGAGACAGAGGGTTTAACTTGTATTATTATAGTGCTACATCAGCAGAAATGTATGCGGCACTTTTAGATAAAATACAAAGAACTATACCTAACTGCACTGTATATGATTTGCTTGTGCCGACAGCATCCGGAGTAATTTTAGACCAAAAGGTAGCACAAGGACTTGGAGCATCTAATGAACAAGACGCTTTAAGACATATTGCAGGCCTAATTAAAGAAAAAAATCCTAATGTAAAGGTAGTTGAAAGTCTAGATAATTTGTTAAAACACAACGCAGAGTACATTTATTTTAGGACAGACCATCACTGGACGCAGACAGGTGCATATTATGCCTATGAGGAATTTGCTAAAATGAAAGGCATAGAACCGGTAAAATTATCAGATATGGACAAAGTAGACTATGATGGATTTATAGGTTCATTTTACTTTAGCGGTGGTAAACCTCAATCAATGAAACAAAATCCTGATTTAATACAGGCATATAAATCTAAGGACACAAACGAAATAAATTATCTTGATAAAAATCAGCAACCGGTAAAGTGGCAGGTAATATCAGATGTTACTACATGGATGGCAGGAGCAAAATATTCAACCTTCATAGGTGGAGATAATATGGTGTCCGTCATAGACAATCCAAATATCAGCGATGGAAACAATGTGCTTTTGATAAAAGAGTCTTATGGTAACAGCTTTGCCCCATTTTTAATCCATCATTATGACAAGGTGTTTATTGTAGACTACAGATATTTTTATAAATATTCAAAATACAATAACAATATAATACAATATATAGCTGACAACGGAATAAAAGATGTGATAGTGCTAAATAACGCAGAGGCAGCCGGCTCAGAAAACAATATCAAACAAATGAACGCAATGTTTAGTCATTAACTATGGAAGATAAAGAGAATAATTGATATGAGCAAATTAGATATAAGTTTATCAAAACAGATACAAAGCAACCAAGATAAAATAAATAGCATTAAACCATTTGAAAAAGAAAAGTTACAAAATTTAAGGGATTTTTTCAAGATTGATTTAACTTATACTTCAAATGCTCTTGAGGGCAATACATTCACATTAAGTGAAACAAAGCTATTATTGGAGGACGGCTTAACTGTTGGGGGCAAATCATTAAGAGAAACCTTTGAAGTAATCGGACATTCACAAGCTTATGACTATATGTTTACACTTATTAACAATAAAATAATTAATATTGAGGATATATTAGAGCTACACAAATTATTTTATAAGGATATAGACAAGGGGCAAGCCGGACAATACAGGGATATACAAGTATATATTTCAGGCTCAAGCTACCCGGTTACCTCACCTGATTTAATACCTCAAGAGATGGAAAATTTACAATCATGGATAGAGGCACAAAGGGATAAATATGATTTATTAGAATTTGCGTCACTGCTCCACAAAAAATTTATATTTATTCATCCATTTATTGACGGGAATGGTAGAGTGGCAAGACTGCTTATGAATACAGCCTTGATACAGGAAAGATATTTGCCGATAGCTATTCCACCAATATTAAGAAATGAGTATATAAGCTATTTAGAGCAAGCACATATCGACGATAGAAATTTTATAAACTTTATTGGTGAAGTATATCTTCAAACACAAAAAGATTTTATGAGAATAGCAAATATAAAATAAAAAAACAAGGTTGAGGATATGTATTGATAATTAAATATCAAAGCATATCTTCGTCCTTGTTTTTGTTTTATAGCTTTAATTAAAATTCATAATGTGTCCACATACTTATTACTTTAACAATTTTTTCTTGCTCAAAAACTTCATATACTAGAAGGTGTTTTACATTAAATTAAGCATCAATATATTACTCAACAAAAAAATTAATAAGTATTGCTTGATTTAGCTTTCCTCTTTTTCTTCTATTTGCTCCAATAGCTCTTCCCAATTTTTATACAGCTTTTTTAGTTCTTCTTGGATTTGGGATTTATCCTTAGCGATTTGAGCTACTTTTTCACCATCTGTGTAGACTTCTTCTTTGCATAGCTCTAGGTCGTACTCTTTTATTTTTTCTTCCATATCAGCTATATCGGAGGTTATTTTCTTTTCTTGTCTTTTTAGTGCTTGGAGAGCTTTTTGGCTCTCTTTTTGCTTTTTGCGTTCTTCTTTTTGTTGAGTTTTGGTAATAACTACTTTTGAGGTTTCTTCTAAATAATTTTTTAAATCTTCGTCCTCTTTTTTCTTTTCCATCATATAATCGTAGTTACCAAGATACTGGGTGATAGTGCCGTCTTTTAGCTCAAATATTCTGTCGGGCAATTTATTTAATAAGTATCTGTCATGGGATATAATAAAGGCAGTGCCTTCATAAGCGTTCAGTGCGTCCTCTAATACTTCTTTTGATGGGATGTCTAAATGGTTTGTAGGTTCGTCAAGAAATAAAAAGTTTGCCTTTGAAAGCATTAATTTTAACAGTGAAATCCTAGATTTTTCTCCGCCGGATAATGAGCTAATTTGTTTAAATACATCATCACCATAAAATAAGAACCCGCCAAGGTAGTTTCTTACCTGCGTCTGTGTTAAATATGGGAATGTGTCATGTATTTCGGTGAAAATGTCTAAGTCTTCGTTTAAATCATTTCTTTCCTGATTGAAATATGATGGATTTACGTTAGCTCCATAGGTTATTTTACCATCGTAGTTTGTTTCTTCGCCAAGAAGTATGTTAAATAAAGTGGTCTTGCCTGCTCCATTTGCACCAATAAGAGCGATTTTTTCTCCGCTGTATATGTCAAAGCTTACATTTTCAAAAAGAGTTTTGTCATCAAAGCTTTTTGACAAATTTTCTGCGTGGAGTACGTCTTTACCTGATTTTACTGAAGTTTCAAATATTATTTTACTCTTTTTTTGCAGGTGCTCAGGTTTGTCTATTCTTTGCATTTTATCTAAGGCTTTTTGTCTTGAGTTTGCTCTTTTTACTTGCTTTTCTCTGTTAAAGGATTTTAGTTTTTCTATGATTTCTTCTTGTCTTTTTAGCTCTATTTGATTTAATTCGTAGTTTTTTAGCTCAAGCTCTGTATTTTTTTCTTTTTCTGCTACATATTTTTCGTAGGATACGTTGTAGGTAGTGGCTGTGTGATTTGAAAACTCTATGGTCTTAGTGGTAAGGGTATTTAAAAAATATCTGTCGTGGGAAATGATTATTACGGTAGAATTTAGATTTTTCAAAAATGTTTCCAAAAAGCTTACACTATCCATATCCAAGTGGTTGGTAGGTTCATCAAGTAAAAGTATATCAGGTTTTATTAGCAATATTTTTGCCAGTAGTAGCCTTGATTTTTCTCCGCCTGAAAATAATGTGACATTTTTATCAAATTCTTCATCGCTAAAGCCTAGTCCTTTGAGCATTCCTTTGGCTCTTGACATATAGGAATAGCCGTCATTGTCAGTGAACTCTTTTGTCTTTTTTTCATAGAGTTTCATTATTTTTGTAGATTTTTCTATGTCTTCATGGTTGTCGGCTATATCTTGTGCAAGCTGGGCAATTTCTTTTTCTAGGGCGATTAGGTCGCTAAATACTTCCAGTGTCTCTTGTAAAAGGGTTTTATCGCTGGTTATATTTACATTTTGGCTCATATAGCCAATTTTTTTGTCCTTTGCCACGAAAATATCGCCGGAGTCCTTGCCCTCTTTGCCTGTAATTATATTAAAAAATGTGGTTTTACCTGCTCCGTTTGAGCCGACAATGCCGACTTTTTCGTTTTCTTCCACGGTAAAGGAGACATCTTGAAATATCAGGTCTATGCCGTAGGTCTTTTTTAAATTGTTTACACTAAGTGATATCATAAAAGTTCCAATTATTACAAAAAATTATTAATTAAAATACTGTAGGGGCTATTTTACAAACTGGGATTTATTTTTCTTTTTCAAAAATAATTTGGTAACAATAAGCTCCGTAAACTCCGATTTTTTAATTGAACGGAACAACTACTTGCTTTAGTCTCCAGCCTTGCTGAGCGTTCTCTAGGATAGCATTTTTACATTCTGCAAGGGTGTCGCCCTTTTTCACTTTAAAACCAAATTTACTTTTAATTTCAACAAAGTTTTTCCCAATTGTGGTGAGATAAATTCCAATTTACATTACAGTTAATTCATTCGCATTTTGCACGATTTTTATACCGATTTTGTCAAACAAAACGGAGTATTTTCCTCCTGTTATGCCGACTATCATGCCTTTGCCAAATTTTTCGTGGGATACTTTCGCTCCTGTTTTTAGAGTTTTTTGCTGGGCTCTGTTCATGCCATATTTATTCATATAAAAATCTGTAAGTGAGCTGTTTTCACTGGCAAATTTATGGACAGCCTCTGCCTCAGAGCTTAGATATGGATTTTTATCTACTTCGCTTATTTGCTGGGCAAATTCTTCGCCTATTTCGTCTAAAAATCTAGATTTCATATTGTAATTTGTCTGTCCGTAAAACATTCTTCTGTTGGCTCTTGTGATGTAAAGTCTCCTTTTTGCACGAGTGATTGCCACATAGAAAAGTCTTCTTTCCTCTTCGATTTTTATTTGGTCCATGACTGACCTTGAAGATGGGAAGATGCCCTCTTCTGTAGCTCCGACAAATACAGTGTCAAATTCCAGTCCTTTTGCAGAGTGCATTGTCATAAGTGAAACGTAATCATTTTGACCATCTGACGTATCCATATCGGTAGACAGCACTGCCTCTTGCAAAAATATTCTAAGTGTTGGGTCGGTTGCTGCCTTTTCATATTCAGATATAAGTGATTTTAATTCTCCTATATTATCCAGTCTTGCATTGTTTTCAGGGGATTTGATTTGTTCGTATTCTAATGTATATCCGGTAACTTCTATTAATTTTTCAAATAATTCTGATGTTGGCATGGATATAGCATATTTTTTTAATTGTTCTATAATTTCATAAAATACTGCTATTGATTTTTGGGCTTTAGTGTTACCTAATATTTCTTTTGCATCTTGAAGTGCATCGTATAGGGAAATATTTTGCTGTGAGGCATAATTTTCCAGTTTTTCTACACTTTTTGCACCTATTGACCTTTTTGGTACGTTTATTATTCTTTTTAGTGAAATGTCATCATCAGGGTTGTCAATGATTTTTAAATAGGCAATTAGGTCTTTTACTTCCATTCTGTCAAAGAATTTTAATCCGCCAAAAACTCTGTAAGGTATGCCGTGAAGAGATAGTGCCTCTTCAAATTTTCTAGACAATGAATTTGCTCTATAAAGTATTGCAAAATCAGTATATTTTAAATTATGCTCGTGTTTTTGGATTTCTATTTGACTTGCAACGTAATCTGCCTCTTTTATATCATTTTCAAGCTCTACTACTTGGATTTTTTCGCCTGATGAAGAAGATGTCCAAATTGATTTATCTTTTCTCATGCCGTTATTTTTTATGACTTTTTTTGCGGCGTCTATGATGTTTGAGCTACTGCGGTAGTTTTGCTCTAATTTTATTACGGTCACATTTTCATAATCTTTTTCAAAATCTAAGATATTTTTTACGTCTGCTCCTCTCCAGCCATATATGGACTGGTCATCATCGCCTACTACGCATATATTTTTGTGGAGTTTGCTGAGGAGATTGACTAATATGTATTGTCCGTAATTGGTGTCTTGGTATTCGTCTACCATGATATATTTGTACTGCTCTTGGTATTTTTTTAGTATATTTGGGAAATTTTTAAAGATAAAAACTGTATTGTATATGAGGTCGTCAAAGTCCATGGCATTATTTTTTTGCAATTCATGGTTGTATTTTTTGTATATTGTACCGATTGTGCCGCCTATTGTTTCGTAGTTATATTTTTCTATATAATCATCCGGTGAGATTAGCTCGTCTTTTGCGGCGGAAATTTTTCTTGCAACGGTGCTTGCGTCCAGCATTTTTTTATCTATGCCCATAGTGTCCATGATGGTTTTGATTAGAGACATTTTGTCTGAGGTGTCATATATTGTGAAGTTGTTGCTGTAGTCTATCACTTCTGACTCTCTTCTTAGGATTTTTGAGCAAAATGAGTGAAATGTGCTGATTTGTATAAATTTTGCTTTATTGCCGATTAAATCCTCTACTCTTGAGCCCATTTCCTTGGCTGCCTTGTTTGTGAATGTGATTGCCAGTATATTAACTGGTGCAACTCCTTGTTCTATGAGGTAGGCTATGCGTGTGGTAATTACTCTAGTTTTGCCTGAGCCTGCTCCTGCTAGTATTAGTAGTGGACCTTGTGTTTTTAATACGGCTTGCTGTTGCATTTCATTTAAATTAGAGAGGTTCATTTTTCACCTTTTCTTATATTTCTAAAAAATCTTTTTAGTATGTACGGACTGATTGTCTTTTTAAAATAATAATCTATCTTGTATGGGTATATTAGCTCGTCTTTTACAAGTGGGTATCGTGATATTATTGCTCCGTTGTCTGATGATGTAGCTCCAATGTATATAGTTTTTATTTTTGCATTTATTATTGCTCCAAGGCACATAATACATGGCTCTAGTGTGACATACATTACGCAGTCTGATAGATTATTAGTGCAAAGTTTTTTGCAGGCTTTATTTATTGCCGACAATTCTGCATGATTTGTGGCAATATTCAAGCTGTTTTGCGTATTGTGGGCGGTTGAAATTATTTCATCATTTTTTGCTATGAGACAACCAACCGGCACATCGTTATTTTTATATGAAACTAGTGCCTCTTTTAAGGCGATTATCATAAAATTTTCGTTATATTTTTGCATGGATACCGATTTATATAAATTATTTTATCAATCATATAATTTTATCATTTGCATGATTGAGTGTCAAATTGGAGGTAAAAATATTTACAACTAATGAGATTTTTAATATATAACAAATTATCCAAGATTTGTGCTATAATAATTATAATTTAAGAAATGTTAAGCTCATAGAGTGCAAGATAAATTAAATACTAATGCCTATAAGGAGTATTAAATGGTAGATTTAACAATGCTTACAGATTTTTACCAGTTGACCATGATGAACGGATATTTAAAAAATGGTAAGGCTGAAGAAGAAATGGTTTTTGATATGTTTTACCGCATCAATCCAAATGATGGAGGGTACACAATTATTTGTGGGATAAATGAAGTAATTGATTATGTGGAAAATCTGCACTTTGACAAGGAAGATATTGACTATTTAAAAAATTTAGATATATTTAGCGAAGAATTTTTAGACTACTTAAAAACTTTCAAATTTGAAGGTGAAATTTATGCAGTTGAAGAGGGCACTATACTTTTCCCAAATGAGCCTATAATAAGAGTAAAAGCAAAGGCGTTGCAGGCACAATTTGTAGAAACGGCTATGCTTTGCATAATAAATTTCCAAACACTTATTGCCACAAAAGCGTCAAGGATTTGCTATGCAGCAAAAGACGATGCTGTAATGGAATTTGGACTAAGACGTGCTCAAGGACCTGATGCAGGCTTTTATGGAGCAAAAGCTGCAATGATTGGAGGCTGCGTTGGTACTTCCAATGTTTTGGCTGGAGAAATGTTTGACGTACCTGTGATGGGCACTCATGCTCATAGCTGGGTGCAAAGTTTTGATACTGAGCTGGACGCGTTTAGAGCCTATGCAAAGGTATATCCGGATAAAACAGTGCTACTTCTTGACACCTATGACACATTAAAAAGCGGTATAGAAAATGCAATCATAGTATTTAAAGAGTTAGAGCAAGCGGGACACAAACCACTTGGCGTGAGATTAGACTCAGGAGACTTGGAATTTTTATCTAAAGAAGTAAGAAAAAGACTTGATGAAGAAGGCTTTGATTATGTAAAAATTACAGTCTCAAACGATTTGGACGAATATACAGTTGCCTCACTTAAATCTCAGGGAGCAGCCATCGATATATGGGGAGTAGGAACAAAAATGATTACTTCCTTTGACTGGGCGGCACTTGGCGGAGTTTATAAGCTATCAGCCATAGTAAGAAATGGCGAAATAATTCCTAAAATGAAAATCTCAGAAGACCCAATTAAAATTAATAACCCAGGCTACAAAAATATATTAAGGATTTACGATAAAAACGACCATATGGCAAAGGCTGACCTAATAATATTAGAAGAGGAAGAAATAGACGAAACTAAGCCGCTTACAATATTTGACCCAATTCACACATGGAAGAAAAAGAGCTTTGAAAATTTTGAAATAAAAAGATTGCTCACTCCATTATTTATTGATGGGAAATGTGTAAGGGAAAAACGTAAGGTTAAAGATATAAAAGCACATACACAGAAAGAAAAAGCTTCACTTTGGATACAGTACAGACGTAACAAAAATCCTCAAATCTATAAAGTTGACTTATCCGAAAAACTTTGGAAGTTGAAAAATACTATTTTGGAAAATCGTCATTGATAATTACTAAAAATTAAGCAGTACAAAATGGAGGCACATTTGCTAGAAAAGTTAATCGATGTAAAAGACGCTGACTTTGAAAGAGAATTATTTGGAAATTTTGATAAAAAAGTAAAAATAATAGAAGAAAAATTAAAAGTAACAATTACTCAAAGAAATTCAGCGTTGGTATTGATGGGAGAAAACGAAGAAAATCTCAAGCTTGCAGAAAACACCATAGAGCAGTTATTTAATATATATAAAAAAAGCTGCTCAATAGATGAGCATACAGTAAAATATTGCATAGATGTCATATCGGATGATATCAGCTGTGACGTATGCAAGCTAGGCGATGACATAATAACTCTTACAGCAAAGGGTAATGCAGTAAGAGCAAAGACCTTGGGGCAAAAAAAATATATAAACGACATAGAAAGTAACGATGTGACCATATGTATAGGACCGGCAGGTACAGGCAAGACATATTTGGCTGTAGCAATGGCGGTAAAAGCTTTTAAAGAAGGTATGGTCAATAGGATAATCTTAACAAGACCGGCAGTAGAAGCCGGAGAAAGCCTTGGATTTTTGCCGGGAGATTTAAAGGATAAGGTAGACCCATATCTAAGACCGCTTTATGACGCTTTATTTGAAATGTTTGGAGCGGAAAAATTTGAAAAACATTTGGAAATGGGCACAATAGAAGTCGCTCCGCTTGCCTTTATGAGAGGACGTACCCTTGACAATTCATTTATAATTTTAGACGAAGCACAAAACACTACAAAAGAGCAAATGAAAATGTTTTTGACTAGATTTGGTTATGGCTCAAAGGTAGTAGTAACGGGTGACATAACTCAGATTGACCTAGTGGGAGAAAATAAAAAAAGTGGCTTAATCCATGCGTCATCAATACTTAAAGGCGTAAAAGGAATAGCTATTGACCAGCTAACGATGAAAGACGTTGTGCGTCACGAGCTGGTACAAAGAATTATTGAGAGATATGATTTTTATGAAAAAGCGACTACAAAAAAGCCAATAAGTGTACCAAAAAAAGTATTAAGAAAATAAATAAGGAGTAGAAAATGATAGATGTGACCATCTCTGTGGAGCATGGTGATGAGGATTTAACTGAGGATATACTGGACTCAGTCGAAACAGTAATCAATCTTTGCGAAGAGCTTGAAGGTGTAAAATTTGATAATGAAGTATCAGTGACATTTGTCAGCGATGAAGATATCAGACTGATGAATAGAGAGTATAGAGATGTAGACAAAACCACCGATGTTTTGTCATTTCCGATGTACGAAAAAGCAGATTTAGAGCTGGAAAATAAAAGACAAACAGAATATATAAGACAACTTGGCGATATAGTAATATCTGTTGATAAAGCAAAAAAACAGGCAGAGGAATTTGGACACGGATTAAAAAGAGAGATTTGTTACCTTGCCTGTCATAGTATGTTTCACCTTATGGGATACGACCATATGACTGAAGAAGAAAAGACAGTTATGAGACAAAAAGAAGAAGAAATAATGTCAAAGTTAAAAATAACAAGGTAAAAGCTAAGGTGTAAAATGGTAGATACTCAATCAAATGATGTAAAAACTGAGAAATCATTCCAAAAAAAATTGACGATAATATTATTAATATTATCCACGATGGTTTTGGTGTGTTCCTTTAGCATATTTTTTTACTATCTAAGGGCAAATGAGTTTATAAATCCAAACATCTACATAAACGGATTAGACGTATCAAATTTGACAGTGGAAAATGCGAAATCTTTGATAACAAAAAAATTAAGAACACCAAACCTAATAATACAATTTGAAGATAAGCGAAAAGAAAATGTCTTGCAAACACTTGACTTTAAATACGATTATGACGTAGCTGCAAATCAAGCCTATCAGATAGGAAGAAGTGGCAATTTTATTATTGATGCTGTAGACATAGTCAAGCAAAATCTTGGAGCTGAGACAAATATACCTCTTGACAAAAGCTACGATGAGAAAAAATTGATGTCATTATGTGATAGTATTGAAAAAGCTCTAAACAAAGAACCCTTTAATGCAAACATAGTGGTCAATCAAGGCGAAATAAATGTGATGTCAGGGAAAAATGGCGTCAAAGTAAACAAGGAAGAACTAAAAGACGAAATCGTAGCATACATAGACTCAAATACAAACATAGATAAAATAATACCAGTGCCATTTATTGAAATAAAACCTAAAATAACTAGAAATGACTTATTAAAAATAAATGCTATTAAAGGAATATATACTACAACCTATGCAGACGCAGCAATTGGCAGAGCCTATAATATCAGACTAACCTCTAGTAAAATAACTGATAAAATTGTAATGCCGGGAGAAGAAATCAGCTTTTTAAACAGCGTAGGTGAAATTTCTTACAAAACAGGATTTCAAAACGATAAAATAATAGTGAACGGAGAGTATGTTGACGGAATAGGCGGCGGAATTTGTCAGGTGAGCAGCACCTTATACAATGCCCTTAGAAATGCAGGAGTAACAATTACACAAAGGACTACCCATTCCCTGCCGGTGCATTATGTACCTCAAGGCATGGATGCTACAGTAGCAATAAACGGACCGGATTTAGTGTATAAAAATAATTTTGATTATCCGGTGTATGTTAAAAGCTATACAACCTCAAGTGGGAATAGAGGTAAAATCACCGTAGAAATATATGGACAAGGATAATTTAATTTAAGTAAAAATTTAAATATATACAAACAAGGCTTGCTTTAAATTTTTTTAAAGCAAGCCTTGTTTATACTAAATTACTTTGAAAATTGTAGCATACATATTAAAAAGAAATTTATGCTACTACCTCATGCAAAAATTTTTATAATTAAAACTAATACTACATTTTCTTATGTAAGTTAGTATTATTTTAAATTATTCCTCTGATTTCTTTTAAATCTTCTATTTTATTTTCCTGCATATATTTTTGTAAATCATACACTATATTTTCTGTGATTGCCGGTTCGGTGAAGTTGGCTGAGCCTACTTGTACTCCGCTAGCTCCTGCCATGATAAATTCTATGGCATCTTGGGCACTGGATATGCCACCCATTCCTACTACCGGCACTTTTACTGCTTTAGCTACCTTATATACCATGGCTAGGGCAATTGGTTTTATACAGGCACCGGAAAGTCCGGCGGTTATGTTGTCAAACACCGGTTTTCTTTTTTTTATGTCTATTGCCAAGGCGTTAAATGTGTTTACTAGGGATATTGCGTCTGCTCCTGCATCTTCGCAGTTAAGTGCCATATCTACTATGTCATGAGCATTTGGAGATAGTTTTACCATCAGGGGTTTATTTTTTACCACATCCCTTACTTGTTTTACTACGTCATGGGCAACATCTGAGAGTATACCAAAAGCCATTCCACCATGCTTTACATTTGGGCAGGAAATATTTAGCTCTATCATGTCTATATCTGATTTGTCCAGCAAGCTTGCACCTTCGATATATTCTGATAGGTCGTTGCCTCCTAGGTTGGCAATAGTCACTATATCATATTTTTTCATAAGTGGGAGTTCATATTTTATGAAAAATTTTACTCCTTTATTTTCAAGTCCAATGCTGTTCATAATGCCTGAGCTTACTTCATGTATTCTGATGCCTGTGTTGCCGTCTTTGCCGTTTAATGTAAGTCCTTTGGAGCTTACTGCGCCTAGCACATTTATGTCCATGTATTTTTCGTATTCATGGGCAAAGCCAAATGTGCCTGATGCACCTATGATTGGGTTTTTGAATTCTATATCGCAAATTTTAAAGGATGTATTCAAAATTTTCTCCTTATAAGTTTATTTAAGGTTTATTTCAAATCAAAACTTGCAGGGCGGGCGAACGCAGTTCGCCGCTACGATGATTGTGAAATATTATAAAATTTTCATTTGTAGTTATTTACTTTGTAGGGGCGAACTTTGTTCGCCCGTTCATAGTATAGTCTATTCTAATTCTGCTGCGTTAAATATCGGACCGCCTGTGCATACTTTTTTCATTGCGTTTTTTGTCTTACAGCTACAAGATAGACATACTCCTATTCCGCAACCCATGTGATTTTCTAAGCTAATGTATAATTTTTCTTTGTTTTTCATCTTATTTTTTAGTGCGTTCATCATAGGTGTTGGACCGCAGGACAGCACATAGTCATAGTCATCTTCGTTAAAGGTGTCTGTAGGATAGCCTGGTTGTAGTTTGATTTTTTCATTATCAGAGAACGGATTTTCTTGTAATACTGTATTATCT
>NZ_MBEW02000035.1 GCF_001693775.2 Criibacterium bergeronii
AAGTAAGACTGTAGATATGCCTGAAATAAAACAAATATATGATTTAGGAATAAGAGATTTTGGGGAAAATAAACCTCAGGAACTGGCAAGAAAATCACAGGAATTGACTGATGCTAATTGGCATCAAATAGGAACCTTGCAAAAAAACAAAGTCAAATACATCATCGATAGAGTAAGGCTAATACATTCTGTGGATTCGCTATCTCTTGCACAAGAGATAGATAAAAGAGCTAAGCAACTTGACATTACAATAAATTGCCTATTACAAATCAATATCTCCCACGAGGAATCTAAACATGGGATAGAAGAAAAAGACGTCATTGAATTTGTAAAAAATTTGCAGCAATATAAAAACATATCATTAATAGGCTTAATGGGTATGGCTCCTTATGAATCTGATAAAGAAAAAACAAGACCTTATTTTCAGAGGATGAAAGAAATTATTTCTGATGTCAACTCAAAGAAAATATATGGTTCTGAGCTTACCGAGCTTTCCATGGGGATGAGCAATGATTTTCAAATTGCCATCGAAGAGGGAGCGACAATGGTAAGAGTAGGAACTAGCATTTTTGGAGAAAGAACATACAAATAAAAATTTTAGGAGGATACTTATGGGAGCTTTTGCAGCTAAATTTAAAGAAATATTTACAGTTGGTAACGAAGACGAATATGATGAAATGGATACCATGGAAGAAACTGAAATGGAAGAAAAAGAAAGTGCACCTAGTGTAGGTCTAAGAATCTTAAGTAACACATCTAATAGACAAAAAGCCTCAGCTAGTATATCATTAGCAAAGGTTGTAGTTTATGAACCTGTTGAATATAAAGACGCTACTAATGTTATAGATAGCTTAAAAAATAACAAAATAGTTATAATGAAACTGGAAAATGTAAAAGAATCAAGAAGTATGGATGCAATACTTGTAAAACAACAAATTTTTGAATGTATTAATGGTGCTGTTTATGCGTTAGAAGGAACTATCGAAAAACTTAGTGAAACTATATTCTTACTTGCACCAAAAGACGTTGATGTAGATGCAACTACACTTGATACAGACGATACAGCTACTAATTTTATGTCTAAATTTTACAACTAAATAGGATAGATAATGCTGATATTAAGATTGTTAAATCTATGCTATGAACTAACGACCCTTTCAATAATTGTAAGGGCAGTCATATCATGGATACCAAATATAGACTGCTACAAAGAGCCTATAAAAACATTAATAAAGTTTACTGATTGGATTTTAGACCCAATTAAGGATTTATTAGACCGCTTTGGACTGCTTACAGTAATAGATGTAAGCCCTATTATAGCCTTGTTTTTAATTAATATTGTTTACAAGTTTTTATATAGAATTTTAATCATGTTTTTTATTAACTAAAACTAGTTGGTATTTAGTTTTGTTAAGTGCGAAATAAAATATTTATGGGAATAATCGACAAAGAAAAATATATAGCTTTTATCAGGGATGAAGAAACAAAGATTTTTATTAAGCATAATTTATCGAAGTTAGAGTCTGTTTTAAAATCCTATGAGATTAAGAAAACTGATTTCATGGACCCATATAGACAAAGGGTGTTTAGTTCAGTTTTAAATTCATTTTCTGATGAAGTATCATACAGGCTCTTTGGAGGCTTAAAGTTAGCTGAGAGAAAATTATTTCTTATATTTCCATATTATGAGCAAGATATACAAGACCCTTTAAAGCTTGTTAGATTTGAGTCTGATTTTAGTTTTGACAATATTACGCATAAAGATTGTCTTGGTGCGTTGATGTCGCTTGGTTTAACTCGGGAAAAATTAGGTGACATATACATAGGAAATGGGTATGTAGATGTAGTTACTTTAGATAATATTGCAGATTATATTGCAATTAATCTAACTAAAATTAGGCACTCAGGAGTAAAGGGCAAGATTTTACCCATAGAGCAGATTAAGGAAGTAAAACCGGAATTTATATATAGAGATATAATTGCGTCATCGCTTAGGGTAGACGTCGTTATTTCTGCTGCTTTAAATGTTTCAAGGCAGGTTTCATCTGCTGTTTGTGAAAACGGTAAGGTAAAAGTTGATTTTGAACCAATATTTTCAAAATCTAAGGAATTAGACTTAGACTCTTTGGTTTCGGTTAGAGGATATGGCAGATTTAAGATTGCAGGAATAAATGGCAAAACCAGCAAAGATAAATATAGATTGAAAGTTGGCTTTTATGACTAAAAACAAATAAAAACGCCTTTATGGACTGCGGCTACGCATATCTACTTGGGCGTTTTTTTGATTATATTTCAATTTATACCGTTATCTATTTCAAAAATCACTATTACTAACTTAATTTGAAAATTATAGTATAAATATTGAAAAGAAATTTGTGTTGCTCTCTGATACAAAAAAATTTATAATGAAAAATAATACTACATTTTCTTATGTAAGTTAGTATATGTTTGAAAAGGTGCAGTTGCATTTGACTAGCGAGATTGCTAACGCTGTGAGCTAAGTGAATAAAAGTGCCAAAAGAAAATACAACTGCACTTTCAATTAGGTTTTAGTATTAGATATAAAAAACGTTGCCTACCATTTTTTAAAGTAAAATATGGTACACAACGTTTTTATTATTATAAAAGTATTACTTATTCATTTTTATTTTTTGTATCTGCTATTATTATGCCAAGTTCTTTAAGTGCTGAGCTATCAGAAACTGATGGGGCTTCAGTAAGTGGGCATATAGCGTTTTGATTTTTAGGGAAAGCTATAACGTCTCTGATTGAGTTTTCTTTTAATAGGAGCATTATTAATCTATCCATACCAAAGGCGATGCCACCATGAGGAGGTGTGCCGTACTTAAATGCTTCAAGTAAGAAACCAAATTTTTCCTGAGCACTTTCTTTAGTGAACCCAAGACATTCAAACATTTTTTCTTGGATTTTTGCATCGTGTATTCTTATGCTTCCGCCACCAAGCTCTACACCGTTTAATACCATATCATATGCTTTTGCACGGACATTTTCCAGGTCGTTATCTAATTTGTCTAAATCTTCTTCCATCGGCATAGTGAATGGATGGTGCATTGCCATAAATCTTTGCTCTTCTTCACTATATTCAAATTGAGGAAACTCAGTTACATATAGTAGATTGAATTTGTTTTTATCTATTAGACCTAAATCTTCGCCTAGCTGTAATCTTATATGACCAAGTGCATCGGCTGCAACTTTATGTTTATCAGCTACAAATAATACTAGGTCACCTGTTTCAGCACCTACGCCTTCTAATAATTTTTGCATTTTATCTTCTGGGATAAATTTTGCAATTGGGGAATTAATCCCTTCCTGAGTTAATTTTATATAGGCTAGACCTTTAGCTCCGTATGTTTTTGCTAAATCTTCAAGTTTTGCTATTTGCTTTCTTGAGTATTTATCTTCAGCACCTTTTGCTACTAAGCATCTAACGGAGGTTTTTGGGTCGGTAGCGGCGGTTTCAAATACTGAAAATCCGCAATCCTTTGTCAAGTCACATACGATTTGTATTTGCATATCAAATCTTGTGTCAGGCTTGTCAGAGCCGTACTTTGTCATTGCCTCTTGCCAAGTCATTCTTTGAAGTGGAAGTTGTATATCTACATTTAGAGTTTCTTTAAATATTTTTTGAACCATTTGTTCCATTATGCCCATGACGTCCTCAGGCTCTACAAAGGACATTTCGCAGTCAATTTGTGTAAATTCAGGCTGTCTGTCTGCTCTTAAATCTTCGTCTCTAAAGCATCTAGCTATTTGGAAATATCTGTCAAAACCTGATACCATAAGCATTTGCTTAAATAGCTGTGGAGATTGTGGAAGTGCGTAAAATTTACCGTTGTTTACTCTGCTTGGTACTAGGTAGTCTCTTGCTCCTTCCGGAGTTGGTTTTGTCAGCATTGGAGTTTCGATTTCTATAAAGCCATTTTCTGATAAGAAATTTCTAACTATTTGAGCAACTTTGTGTCTGAATAAGAAATTTCTTTGCATATGTGGTTTTCTCAAATCAAGATATCTATATTTTAGGCGAAGGGTTTCATCAGCGTTGTCATCGTCTTTTACATATATTGGTGGGGTTTGAGCTGTATTTAATATTAATAAATCGTCTGCGGTAATTTCTATTTCTCCGGTAGGAATATCTTTGTTTATAGAGCTTCTTTGTCTTACTTTTCCTTTTACTGCTACTACATATTCACTGCCAAGGGTCTGAGCTTTTTCGTAAACTTCTTTTTTTGTATTTTCATCAAATACTATTTGGCAAATTCCGCTCCTATCTCTTACGTCTGCAAATATAAGTGAGCCTAGGTCACGACTTCTTTGTATCCAGCCCATGACAACGACTTCTTTGCCTATGTCAGCTGGTCTTAATTCTGCGCAATAAATTGTTCGCTTTAATCCATTTAATTTATCCATAGTTCTCCTTTTTGAGGTATACTAGATTTATCTCAACTTATGGTACGAATAATATATTATTTGATAAATTTTTTATTAGTTTACCGATATAGTATATTGATATAGAGATTTTATGAAAGTAGTTTCCTCAGTTTTCAAAAAAATATTAATGCTTTTAGTGTATATTTTACACAATTTATAAAAATAGTGCAAGCAGTTTAAGTTTAATGATGTAATTAAATATACATATTTTGGGTAAATATGATAAAAGAGGTGAACACAATGAAAGAACTAGCGACAGTGATACAGACAAATGACCAAGATGCTTTGGTTAGAGTGCTTAGAAGCGATGCTTGCGGTAAATGTAAAGCGTGTAGTATGTGGAGTGAAAAAAGTGAATATATAGACTTGACGGTTAAAAATACATTAGATGCAAAAATTGGTGACTCGGTGGAGCTTGACCTTGACTCACCTGATGTATTGGCAGCGTCATTTGTGATGTACGTTATACCGCTGATAGCGTTAATTGGCGGAGTTATGCTTGGATATTATGTCATTAAGCCGAATGATGAATTAACAGCTGTAATTACAGGATTTATATTATTAGCTCTATCATATATAGGATTAAAATTTAACGACAACAGACTTAAAAATTCTGATAGATTTGTTATAAAAATGACCGGTAAAGCTACTCCACTACTATAATAAGTGACAGATTTGAATATTGCTGTTTTAGTGGCATTTGTCAGGGTAAAAATATATTGTTACAAATAGTTGGAGGAGTTTGATTGAACGGCTCAAATAGAATAGACCAAACTTTTATTGACAACTTGTTAGAACAAGTTAGTATAGTAGGACTTATAGGTCAATATGTAAATCTTAAAAAATCAGGTGACAGTTATAGCGGTTTGTGTCCATTTCACCATGAAAAGACACCTTCGTTTATGGTAAATGAAAAAAAGAAAATTTTCAAATGCTTTGGCTGTAATGAGGCGGGCAATGCTATAAGTTTTCTTATGAAAAGGGAAAATTTAACCTTTATAGAAGCGTTAAAGAGGCTATGTGAGTATGCACATATTGATATGCCTGAGCAAAGGGAATTAACCCAAGACGAAATAAGAAAATACAATGAAAGAAATAGACAAATTGAACTTCATACAGAATTAGCAAGGTTATATTTTAATAACTTGGCAAATAATATGGATAATTCAAAAAAATACTTATTATCAAGAGGAGTGAATGAAAAAGCTATAAGAAAATTTGGCTTAGGTTACGAAAAAGGTGATGGTAGCAGCGTAAAATATTTATTGGATAAAGGCTTTACGCAAAAAGAATTACTTGATAGTAAAATATTTAGAGAAAAAAATGATAGAGTATACTCAATCTTTTTTAGGAGAGTAATGTATCCTATATTCGATAGAAGAGGCAAGGTGATTGCATTTGGTGGTAGAACCCTAGACAAAGACGGGCAACCAAAATATCTTAATTCACCTGAAAATATTATTTTTTTCAAAAAAAATCAACTTTATGGCTTAAACTATGCAATAAAAGACAATGCAGATAATATCATACTAGTAGAAGGCTATATGGATGTCATATCCCTAGTACAAAATGGAATGTTTGGGGCAGTTGCATCTCTTGGTACTTCGCTTACCAAAGAGCAAGCAAAAATATTAAAATTTCCAAATAAAAAAGTTTATTTGTGCTATGATAGTGACGCAGCCGGTATTAAGGCAACGATTAGAGCTATAGATATACTTAAAGCTGAAGAAATAAATCCATACATAATAAGCATGGCAGATTGCAAAGACCCGGATGAATTTTTTCAAAAGCACACGATACAGGAGTTTAAGCAAAATATAAGAGATGCGAAAACTCCGCTGGCATTTAAAATAGACATATTAAGAAAATCCTATGACCTTAAAATTTACACACAAAAACAAGAGTTTATCAAAAGAGCGGCAGCCCTATTGAAAATAGAAAAAGACCCCTTGGAAAAGGAATATCAGACAAAGAGGCTTGCGTCAAGTACGGATACATCTGTTGAAACCATAACACAGCTTGCCTATGGATATTATTCAAAAAATAGGTACAACAGTTATAATAACATACAAATAAAAAAACCAAGCACAAGACCTGTTGTTAAAAAGACAACCAACGAAGAAAGACTAAAAAAGATTTTACAAAAAGAAGAGACGTTTGCTTATTATATAAAAGACATATTAAGCGAACAATGCCTGCAAGACGAAGAATTGAAAAAAATTCTGACAAGAAACTATGAACAAACAACCGCCCCAAGTGAACAGCAGTTGCAGGACATCACAAAAATAGCTATACAATGTAAAATCGATTATATAAATAGAAAAATAGAAAGTAATAAAAAGTCTCTTAATTCTGAACAGCAACTAGATATACTAGAGGCATTGTTTAAAGAAAATATAAACCTAGTTAAACAAAGAGAAGATTTAAATAATAAAATTAGAGGGATGATGTAATGAAAAATCCTAACACAGAAAAGGTAGAAAAAGTGAAAGCAACGCCAAAGAAAAAAACAACAAAAGAAGAAAAAGTTATAACACCAAGCACTGACAAAAAGGCAAAAAGTAAAGCAATGACAAAAGACGAAAAGAAAACCACAAAAAAAACTAAAGCAACAGCACCAAAGAAAAAAACATCAAAAGCGGCAAAAGAACCAGTAACACCCGAAGAAATGGACTTATATATAGAGGACGCTGAAAAAATTGATTTATCAGCTCTAAATGACGATATAGACTCACAGATAGCTGAAAAAGAACAAGAGCCTACTAATGGAAATTGTAAGAATAAAAATAATTCTTCTGAATACGAAAAAGTCATCAAAGAGCTTACCGCAAAAGGTAAAAAAGATGGTTTCCTAGATTATGATACAATCATGGACGCCCTAGACACCTACGATATAAGCAAAGACAAGATTGATGATATGTACTACGCATTTGCACTTATGGGCATAGAAGTAGTAGACGGATTAGATAAAGAACCAAGCGAAGAAGAAATAGAAACAGAGCTAAATGACGATAAAATTATCGAAGAAGATAAAGACATAGACGAAGAGCTGAAAAATCTTGAAAGCACCATGCTCAAGAGTAACATAGACGACCCTGTAAGAATGTATCTTAAAGAAATAGGGAAAATTCCATTACTTACAGCAGAAGAAGAAATAGAGCTTTCCAAGAAAATGCTAGAAGGTGACGAAGTTGCTAAAATGCACATAGTAGAGGCTAACCTAAGACTAGTAGTAGCCATAGCGAAAAGATATGTAGGCAGAGGAATGCTTTTCTTAGATTTAATACAAGAGGGCAATCTTGGATTGATAAAAGCAGTAGAAAAATTTGACTACAAAAAAGGTTTTAAATTCTCAACTTATGCAACATGGTGGATTAGACAGTCGATTACAAGGTCAATTGCAGACCAAGCAAGAACAATCAGAATACCGGTGCACATGGTAGAGACAATAAATAAATTAATAAGATACAACAGACAACTAGTCCAAGAACTAGGACGAGACCCAAAACCGGAAGAAATAGCAAAGCACATGGATATGCCGGAAGAAAAAATAATGGAAATAATGAAGATAGCTCAAGAACCGGTATCATTAGAAACACCAATAGGCGAAGAAGAAGACTCACATCTTGGTGACTTCATACCTGACGATGACGCACTAGCACCATCAGAGGCAGCAGCATACTCCTTACTAAAAGAACAGCTAGACGACGTACTTGAAACATTGACAGACAGAGAAAAGAAAGTATTAAAACTAAGGTTCGGACTAGAAGATGGCAGAGCTAGAACGCTAGAAGAAGTAGGTAAAGAATTTGATGTAACAAGAGAAAGAATAAGACAAATAGAAGCCAAAGCACTAAGAAAACTTAGAGGACCTAAAAAATCAAATAAATTAAAAGATTATTTAGACTAAAATAACCTTTATTAAAATGAAAAACTGCCGGAGAATATTTCTTCAGCAGTTTTTCATTTTAATAACCAATAAAATATTTTATACTAACTTACATAAGAAAATGTAGTATTATTTTTCATTAGAAATTTTTTTGTATCAGAGAGCAACACAAATTTCTTTTCAATATTTATACTATAATTTTCAAAGTAAGTTAGTATTAATTGTAATTATAGATAAACTATTATACTAATACCTAATTAAATCATCAATAAAGGCTGGTATCTTCATCGAAGGAGATCGTGAGCCACCGCCGTATGCGAAAAACTCTCTTATATGAATATACTCCACCGTTTATTAGATAATAGTAATATATTCTACAATATTTATTGAAGATTAATTTTGGTTCTTTGTCAACTGTTGGGGGGGGGGAACCTCAGCAGTTATTATAGAACCATTTAAAATATGTATAAACAAAAGGTGCTAACCAAAAGTTAGCACCCATTTTTTTGTTTTGTAACTATGCGTTGCTATTGCTTAAAAATTTTAGAGCTCTCTGTCTCATTTTTACTTCTTCTTCATCTGCCGGCTCATCCATTACTATACCATGTGCAACTTTTTTACGAGTAGTTTTGTCTATAGTAATGTATGTTACAAGCCCTTCGATACATATATCGTCAGAGTCAAAAGTTTTACCGTAGATATAAACAGTTACACTGGATTTACCTACATGGGCGACTTGACCGGTATAATCAATTATTGCTCCGCTTGGTACAGGTTTTAAAAATTTTGACATATTTACTGCAAAACAAACTACTTCTTCAGGCTTTTTGTACATAGCTGTAGTCATAAAGCCTGTTTCCATCAACCACATAGTAGCTTTTCCAACAAATAGAGTACGATGATGGTTTAAATCCTCACTCATAACAATGAAAGACGAATGTCTTTTTTTCATAAAATTGCCTTTCTTTTAAAAGTTATATTTTATTAAATAATTATTAAATCAAACCTTTTTTACGCAATTTAGCTTCGGTAAGACGTTTTGCAATTATAATAACTATGATTAAACTGATAAGACCGGTTGAAATTGCAATAACAGGGTTGTTAAAATAGCTGCCGAATATAAATCCTATTACGGAAGATATAGCGACCATTATGGAATATGGCATCTGCGACCTTACATGGTCAATATGGTGACAGTTAGCACCTGCTGATGAAAGTATCGTAGTATCTGATATAGGCGAACAGTGGTCACCAAAGACAGAGCCTGAGAATATAGATGCCAATATTACAGAAATATGGCTCATTGCTCCCATATGCACTATTATTGGTACAATTATAGGTATTAGTATACCGAATGTGCCCCATGCAGTACCTGTTGAGAATGATAGTAGAGAAGAAAGTATAAATATAATTGCAGGAAATATCCAAATAGGAATAGAAGCGTTTGTAAGCTGATTAGCAACGTATCCGCCTGTATTTAAATAATCTGTTTGAGTAATTCCGCCAATCGTCCATGCTAGGATAAGAATAATCATAGCACCTACCATGGATTTAACACCTTCGTTAATACCATTCATAAATTCGGATAAGGTCATAAGCTTTCTAGGAAGATACATAACAAAAGCCATAACTAGACCTGCAAAAGAGCCAATGACAAGAGAAATATTTGTATTAGCATTACCAAATGCCTCACCAAGAGTTGAGACATCTCCTGAGAATAAACCGCCGGTTCTCAGCATGAAATATACAGTCACAATGATAAGTATTAATACAGGCAAGATTAAATCAATTACCTTACCTTTTTCACTATGAGCTAGCTTGTCTTCTGATGATAAATCGGAAGTTTCTATAGAAGTGTCATTTAAATCAAATTCAGCCATAGGACCTATATCAAAGTTAACAAATGTGAAAATAAACACGCAGATAATTGTTAAAAGTGAATATAAATTGAATGGAATAGTTGAGATAAATACTCCCATAGCATTATCAACATTTGCACTGTCAATATTAGAAACTACAGAGGCAGCCCAACTAGATACAGGAGCTATTATACATATAGGAGCAGCTGTAGAGTCTATGATGTAAGCCAATTTTGCCCTTGGAACATTATTCTTGTCAGTGATAGGTTTCATAACTGCACCGACTGTCAGACAGTTGAAGTAGTCATCAATAAAAATCATTATACCAAGAATAGCTGCGGATAATTTAGCCATAGATGGACTTTTTATTTTTTCGCCTGCCCATTTACCATAGGCGAAAGAGCCACCTGCTTTGTTTATTAATGTAACCAAAGCACCTAATAGTCCTAGGAACAATAACATTAGGGAATTGTCAGACATTTGAGTTCCCATTAAAGTGAATACAGTTTCTACGGTTTGTAAAACATTAAATCCAGTAAATATCAAACCACCTGTTATAATACCAAGTAGAAGTGAAGGGATTACTTCTTTTGTAACAAGTGCAAGTATGATAGCCACTAGAGGCGGTATAATTGATAATATACCGAAATCCATTGCTTCTGACAAAGCAAAATCTCCTTTCAATATAAAACGACTAAGTCGAATTTATATTTTATCTTATTAAATCATGAATATACTAATTCATAAACCCCTTGAATTATCATACTATTATATAAAATATTAGATTTATAGTCAAGCTAAAGAAAATATTAATATAAATTTGTAAATTGCAAATTTGTTTAAAATATGCTATAAATACTAATAAATAATGTAAGATAATTTATATTTTTATAAGTAGAACTATCTAAATATTTTTATTTTATTAAATAGAATTACAATATTTTCTAAAATTGTCTTACTTATTTAAAGTATTTATTTTTATTATACTATATTTTTCCAAGGAGGAGCATCATGGAAAAACAACTTTATGAGTATTTTGGTAAGCTCACAGTGCCTGAAGGCGGGGGCATTAACCAATTTCAAGTGGAATATCTTACCACTTTAGGCTTAGCTGCTATAGTCATTTTTGCCGGCAGATTTATTGTTTCTAAATCTGCAACACTCAGAAAATATGCTATACCAGCTCCAGTTATTTCAGGTATAATTTTTTCTTTATTAATATCATTTATTAAGATGTCAGGTATTATAGCATTTAGTTTCGATACTAAAATTATGAAAGACTTAGCACAAAATATATTTTTCCTTTGTGTTGGATATGGCTTTTCAATTAACACTATCAAGCACGCTGGTGGTAAGCTGGTTATTATGATTGCTATTGCCGCTTGCCTACTAATTACCTTTCAAGATCTACTTGGTGTAGCTATTGCAAAAGTTATAGGCTTACATCCATTACTTGCACTACAGTGTTCGTCATCAGCTATGTCAGGTGGTGTCGGTACAGCCTCAGCATTTGGACCTATATTTGAAAAAATGGGAGCAGTAGATGCTACAGTTATAGGTGTGGCAGCAGGTACAATGGGTAATATAATGGGTTCTCTTATAGGTGGACCGGTGGCAGCCTTCCTAATAAAAAGCAAAGGTCTAAAATCCGACCCTAACGATGTACCTGAAGAAAAGAAATCAAGCAAGCTACCTGAGCTTAATAATGATAGAGTTTTAAGAGCCTTTGCCATGGTATTGTTAATAGCAGCTCTTGGTATGCCAATATATGTGATATTAGACAATATTCCAATGATAGAAATGCCTAAATTCATAGGTTGCCTGTTTGCAGGAGCGATTGCTAGAAATGTTATAGAGTCAGTAAAGGGAGATACTTTCGTACCGGAAGTAAATGCTATTGAGCATATGTGGCTTGAGCTTTACCTAGCATTAGTTCTTATGACTATAGACATCACTAAGCTAGCTCCAGTTGCCGGTCAAATGGGAGTGATTTTATTAGCACAAGCTCTATTGATGGCAGTTTTTGCAATAGTAATCTCTTTCAATATGTTCGGCAGAGATTATGGTGCGGCTGTAATGGCAGCCGGCAATTGTGGATGGGGTTGCGGCTCAGGACCTAATGCAGTAGCTAATGAAAAAGCGGTAATGGATGAATATGGTTATCACCATGTAGCTTGGGTACTGTACCCATCATGGGCAGTTATAGTAGATGACATATACAATCCTATATTC
>NZ_MBEW02000036.1 GCF_001693775.2 Criibacterium bergeronii
ATCATATATTATGGTAGTATTTATCAACATTCCTGTGGTAATGTTTTTGAAGTACGAGCCAAAGCACGTGCTCATAACTATTGCCGGGTTCATCTTTGGTCCAATATCAGCACTGATAATCTCTACAATAGTCGCCTTTGCGGAGATGCTCACAATAAGCGGTGATGGATTTATTGGTCTTGTAATGAATATAATCGCTACTGCATCTTATGCTTGTATTGCATCATTTATCTATATAAAGGGCAATAGGACAAGGAAAAGTGCATTTATAGGTCTTATAGCCGGCTCAGTGTTAATGACTGTATCTATGCTACTTTGGAATTATCTAGTAACGCCTATTTATCTTGGTATACCAAGGGAAGAAGTGGCAAAGATATTGTTGTCTGCTATTTTACCATTTAATATTTTAAAAACCGGTTTAAACTCAATCTTCACTTATTTATTGTATGAACCAATCATGAAGATTGCAAAATCCTCCCATGTAGGCATTGAGTCAGCAAATCAAATGACTGCTAAAAGCAGCAAAGGCTTTTTAGTATCATCCTCATTTGTATTGTTGACTTGCATTTCATTAGCCTTGGTCGCATTAAACAGAATATAATTTCAATTAAAAAAGAAAAAAGAGACAAAAATTTTAAAAATTTTTGTCTCTTTTTATATACCCTTATATCATTGTTAGATTTTTGCTGATTATCTTGAAAAATATATGTCTTGAAACTAGCTAATATCTTGATTTTATAATTTTACAATTGTATAAAAAAATAAATAACAGGAGGTATGAATGAACTATCTAAATTTAGCAAAGAGTATTTCTCAAGAGTTAAAAACTTTAAGAGCTGAGCTACACAAGTATCCTGAGCCTTCAACAAAATAAGTAGAAACTTCTAAAATAATACTTACCCATCTTAAAAAAATCGGTTTAAAAAATATAAAAACCGGTCTTGGTAACGGTGGCAACGGTATAATCGCCGATATAGACAGTGCAAACCCCGGAAAAAGGATAGCTCTTAGAGCAGATATCGATGCGTTACCAATAAAAGAGGAAACCTGTCTTGCTTGCTCTTCAGTAAATGATGGCTATATGCACGCCTGCTGGCATGACAATCACATAGCTATGCTAATTGGAGCTGCAAAAATAATCTATGAAAATCGAAATGAATTAACTGGTAGCGTAAGACTAATATTTCAACCAGCAGAGGAATTATCTCCTGAGGGTGGAGCAAAGTCAATGATAGCTGATGGAACACTAGATGGTGTAGATGCCATTTTTGGCTTATGATTACATCTGTTTTTTTTAAATTAATTTTCAGATTTTCTCCAAAAAAGCCCCTCAGATTTTGCTAGGCTCTGCAAGATGGATTTTGCCTCATCATGCGGATTAAATACCGCCAAATATGCACAATCCCATTCAAAATTTATAAGAAAGTTTTCTTCTTCAAACAGGCAATTTAGCCAGCCGGAGTGATTGTCCATTATTTCCTTGATAATTTGGTCGATAAGCTTAGGCTCTGGTTTGTATAGTCCGCCAAACCAGCTAATTGTCACAGAGTAATAGCACATCAGCTTTAGTATTATGTTTGCAAATTTTCTTTGCATATCAATGTATCTGTCGCCGTTTAAAAATAAATGCTCTACTTCAAAAAACTGTCCTTTATCTCCCGGCGGTACAACTACAGGCAAAAAATCAATTACATAACAATCTTTTTCAAAAAGCTCATCTATTAAAGCCTGCTCTTTGTCAAAATTATTTTTTACAAATTCAAGCTTTTGCTTTTTAATGTTGACTTTTTTAATTCTATACCCTGCATTTAGCCAACCAAAGGCTATGGAGTGAGGCTCTGCAACCGTCCAAAATTCAGGATATTTGTATGCAGACTTGTCTAACTTATCTCCCAAAATACTTTCAATTTTTTTAAATTTCATTTTTACAACAGCTTTGTCGCATTTTTCTAAATATCTAGTCAGTGCAACGTATTTACCGCCCTTTGGCATAAAATATCTCCTTTTTATTTAAATTCCTACTAATAATATTTTCAAATCGCCCAGTAAAAATTTAATATATTTATATACGATTTCCATTTTTATCAAAATTTTTCTTCAACTTATTTTCTGTATAAAAAACACTGCTCAACAATAACCCTATCTGTATACCTACCAAAATTCCGCCTACTTTTCCGACTAAATCAATGGATTTATTCGTCACCATCAACATTGCAACAATGGTTACCAGCAATATAGCCATTCCTGACAAAAACCAAAACTTTCCAGCAGTATTATTAGCAAATTGCCAAGTGTCATTATTTTTCATTGACATTGAACTCCTATATCCAAACACACCATTAATATTTTTTGGAGGCTCTTTAGAAAATTTTTTCCCAACAAATATCATGGTTAAAGGCGTAAGTAAACACATAATAAACATAAAAACCCAAAATCCCATAGACTATGACCTCTTACATAAATTAAAATTTTTACATTCATTCAAATGACTGAAAAATATTTTTATTCCTCAGGCTTTTTAAATGAAAAATACATATAAGAAAGCATATTTACTAGGAACAGTACAGTTATTACAAAATATACCATAAAAGATATCTGCACCTGAATTCCAATAAGACCTAATACAAATGCAATAACATATAGTGCTTTATTAGAATTTTCTAGTGCCTTATATCCGGCATAATAGGCTTGCTTTTTTTCTGCCTCATCCATAGATTTAAACCATTGCTTGTTAAATGACAAGCTGTAGACATCACCTTTTTTATTTGGATAAACTTTTTTAATTGTTTCAACTATTTTATTTTGCATAACAGTATAGTAAAAATAGGAAATAAGTATAAAAGCCACAACAATTAGAGTTGGTATTACAGCCTTACCTGTAGGCACTTGACTATTGTACTTGGTTACTATGCTAAGTGTCTGTATCGATGAAATAACCGCTAGCAAAATAATGTTAAATATGTTCCCAAAGGAAAATAAATACAAGCTAATCGTCAACAGCTTTTCATTATAAAATTCATCGTCAGCTTTTACGGAATTTTCAAATTCTTTTTTCCCTATCAAAAATAAGGCTGCACCAATTACAATAAAAAAAATAATTATGCAACTAGCTATTAGATGGGCATTTAGCAAAAAATTATCTTTAAAGCTGACAATATTTTCGCTCATAGCATTAATATAATCATATAAAAAATGCAACCTAATTTCGCCTATTATAAATCCTAAAAACAAACCTGCGATAAGAACACCAACAAGAAATAAAACACTATGCTTTTTATTTTCACCCTTATTTATCATTTTCGTCCTCCTCATAACTAAAAATATCTTCAATACTCACACCAAGTAGCTTGGCGAGCTTTAGGCAAAGTGTCACTGACGGGTTATAATCTCCTCTTTCTATCAAAGATATTGTCTGACGACTAACTCCAACCATTTTGCCTAGCTCATGCTGATTAAAGCCACTTTTATTCCTGTATTCCTTTAAATTATTTAATAATGGCATAGGTTTTTTCCTTTATTATTTAAGTTTTTGGTTAACAAATAGATTTGAAAAATAATTTTGTCTAACAAAAATGACAACTTTATTTGTCATTTATTATATCAGTGACAAATAAAGTTGTCAAATATTTTTTATAAACCATTATTGCCTGCACAAAATATTTTTCCATTAAATATTCTTATATTTCAGCAAGCGTATTATATTTTTATTTAAATTATGATATTATAAAACTTATAATATAAAAAATGATAATTTTAAAGAAGGAACACCATTCCTCATAAAATAAAAAATCAAAAACTATTGCCTTTCCAGCTCCCTTTTCATATTAGATTAATTCGTCTTATTTTGGGTCTTTTTTTATATGCACTTGCGATTGCTATTACAATACAGGCAAATATTGGCTATATGCCATGGGACGTACTGGGAGTCGGCTTTTCTAAAACAGCTCATATAAGTGTAGGACTGAGTTCTATTTTAATTGGTGCAATTATTATTTTAATCAGCATTTTTTTAGGTGAGATCATTGGTCTTGGCACAATTCTCAATATGCTGTTAATCGGCTCTTTCCTTGACATTATATTATTTATAAATTTTATTCCTAAAATGACTGAATTTTGGTCAGGGCTGATTATGATGCTTTTTGGTCTTTTGGTTTGTGCTTTTGCCTCATATTTTTATATCACAACAGCTTTTGGAACAGGTCCAAGAGATGGACTTATGATTGCAATCAGTAGAAAATCCGGCTATGCCATCGGCTTATGCAGAAGTGCCTTAGAAATCTTTGCCGCAAGCTTTGGCTATATACTTGGAGGTCTATTAGGTCTTGGTACAATAATTGCCACCATTGCATTAGGTTTTATGATACAGCTGGTTTTTACCCTTTTAATTTTGACCCAAGGCAAATTAAACATGAAAGGCTGAAAGAAACTTTACTTAGGCTTAAAAAATAAGAATTGTTCTAAAGATTATTGTCAAAAATTTGCATATGCTATATATTAAACTTAACTGGGATTGCTATTAAATCCTAAATATTACATAAATTTTTGTCATGGAGACACATTATGAAACTAAATTTTGTAGAATTAAATCCATGTATGAATAAAACTGTATTCATACTTGATGATGTGCCGGTAGAAAAATATGCCGAAATTTCAGAAAAAATTATAAGCTATGAAAATTTATTTGCCGAACAGGTTGGTTTTTTGAAACCTCCTTTTGACAAAAATAACGATGCTCATCTACACATGATGGGTGGAGAATTTTGCGCAAATGCCACTATAAGTCTTGCTGCTTATACCGCCTTTAATAATCAAAGATGTTTTGAAAACGGTGCAGATGCTTGCAAGCTAAATATTGAGGTCTTTGGTCAAGACCAAGCTCTTGAATGCAATGTCACAAAAACCAGCCTAGACAACACATTTTATACAGATATACAAATGCCACTGCCAATAGGTAAAATGCAAATTATTGATGAAATTGGCTCTATTAAAAATATTAAAAAAATTGATTTTAATGGTATCACACATTTTTCTGTGGACGATAAAAATTTTAATAACATAGAAGAAAGAGAAGTATTTTTTGGTGAAGTAAAAAACTTCATGGAGGAAAATCAAAGCAGCTACATGGCTTTTGGCATAATGTTTTACGATTACGAAAAAAGTTTTATGACACCTCTTGTATATGTAAAAGGTACTGACTCTCTATTTTGGGAAAAAAGCTGTGCATCAGGTACAAGTGCATTTGCCTCAATGATGACATTTGAGAAAAATAAATCACTAAATATAGATATCGCTCAACCTGGGGGCTCTATAAACGTAAACACCACTTTTGAAAATGGTAAAATTACAAAAATTATTCTAGGTTCTGAAGTTAGCGTCATAGCTAAAGGACAACTATATGTAAATATAATTTAAAAGCTAATATAAAAAAGCCTTGTCATTTTAATTTGGCAAGGCTTCAATTTTATAAATTTTTACTGATATTTTTCTTTTATATATTTATCTATTGCTTTTGCGGCTATCTTACCTGCTCCCATGGCAAGTATTACTGTAGCTGCTCCTGTTACTACGTCTCCGCCTGCATAAACTCCTTCTAGCGAAGTTTGTGCACTCTCTTCGTTTGCTATTATTCCGCCATGATTATTTATATTAAGCCCTTTTGTACTTGCAGCTAGTATTGGATTTGGAGTTGTACCAAGTGCCATTATTACTGTATCACACTGTATTATATATTCTGAGCCTTTGACCTCTACCGGTCTGCTCCTGCCTGAGGCATCAGGCTCACCAAGTTCCATTTTTATACATTCAATTCCTGTGACATTTCCATTATCATCTTGAACAATTCTTACAGGATTTGTAAGTAAATTAAATTCTACTCCTTCCTCCATGGCATGATGCACTTCCTCAATTCTAGCGGGTAACTCTTTCATAGAGCGTCTGTATACTATTGTGGATTTTGCTCCTAGTCTTAGTGCTGTCCTTGCGGCATCCATTGCCACATTTCCACCACCTACTGTTACTGCGTGCTGTCCTATCCTAACCGGTGTATTATAATTTTTATCATAGGCTTTCATAAGATTAATTCTTGTTAAAAATTCATTGGCGGAAAATACTCCGTTGGCTGTTTCTCCCTCTATGCCCATGAATTTTGGCAGACCTGCACCTGTGCCTATGTATACTGCTTTAAAATCTTCTTGCTCCATCAAGTCTTTAATGGAGACTGTCTTTCCTACGACTACATTTTTTTCAATCTTTACTCCTAAAGCAAGTATCCCGTCTATTTCTTTTTGTACTACTTCGTCCTTTGGCAGTCTAAACTCAGGTATGCCGTAGACTAACACGCCGCCTGCCTTATGGAGTGCCTCAAATATTGTCACGTCATAGCCTTTTTTTGCAAGGTCTCCCGCCGCAGTAAGTGATGATGGTCCGCTACCTATTACTGCTACTTTTATGCCGTTTTGTGGCTCTTTTTCACCAAATTTTATGCCATTTTTTCTGTTTGTATCCGCTACAAATCTTTCCAGCTTGCCTATGTTTACAGACTCAAACTTTATTCCCATTACGCAGTTGCCCTCACACTGTGTTTCTTGTGGACATACTCTACCGCATACTGCAGGTAACGCAGAGTCTTGAGCTATTATTTGTCCAGCTCCCACTATGTCATTTTCTTTAATTTTTTTTATAAATTCGGGTATTTTTACCCCTACAGGGCAACCGTCTACACATTTTGGATTTTTGCATTGAATACATCGTTGTGCCTCTTTTATAGCTGAGTCTAAATCATAACCGTAGCTCACTTCTTCAAAATTTTTTGCTCTTATCTTTGGTTCTTGCTCTTTTACCGGTATTCTGTTAGGTATCATTTGTTCACCTTATTTCTCATATCCTTTATATATTCCTTGTCGTCTAATACATTCGTCAAAATCTACCTTGTATGCGTCAAACTCAGGTCCATCTACGCAGGTAAATTTTACTTCTCCTCCTATGCTCACTCTACACGCTCCACACATTCCTGTAGCATCTACCATAAGTGAGTTTAGTGAAACTATAACGTTTTTTATGCCAAGCTCTTTGCATTTTAGTGTGGTAAATTTCATCATTATCATTGGTCCTATTACAACTGCATGGTCGTAATTTTTGCCCTCATTTTTTACCAAATGTTCTAAATATTGAGCTGCGTTGCCATGAAATCCATAAGAGCCATCATCGGTGGAGATGTAGACATTTCCTGCTACAGATTTTAGCTCATCTTCAAAAATCAATATATCTTTATTTCTTACTCCAAGTATTACATCTGCCTTGATGCCCTTTTCGTGAAGAAATTTTAGCTGAGGATAAATCGGTGCGATGCCCACTCCTCCGCCTATAAATACAATGTTTTTAGTTCTTAATTCTTCACCTGACATCGTCTCAAGCTCTGACGGACTGCCAAGCGGTCCTGTAAAGGTGTCAATATATTCGCCCTCATTTAGCTTTGCAAGTCTTTTTGTCGAGCTGCCAATGGTCTGAAAAACAATGGTTACTGTGCCTTTTTCTCTATCAAAATCACAAATTGTAAGAGGCACTCTTTCTCCTACTTCATCAATTATTACTACGACAAATTGACCAATCTTACAAGCCTTAGCACATCTTTTTGCCTCTATATCCATTAATGCTATATTTTCTTTAAGCATTTGCTTTTTTACGATTTTATACATTTATTCTCCAAAATCATATCTATTTTAATTATAAATTTTTTTAACAATTTCAAATTTTTTTATAAACGGATTACGTTAATTTTACGTTGTTACAGCTAAATTGTCAACCTAAGTAAAAAGATTTATTAGACCTTGCTAATGAATTCATTAAAAAAGAAAAAGAAAGTGGAAGTCTTGATAAAATGATGGTTGAGGCTACTCAATTATCTGAGTCTATGAATAACTAAAAGCTAGACAATATTAGCTCATTTCTTAATCTAAAAATTTTATAACAAACAAATAACATATTAAAAGGTTCAAGATAATTTCAAAATTAGATATGTTCACTTTAAATGACCACTTTGAGTGATATCAAACCCATTTAAACTGACATATCTAATTTAATATAATGTTAATTGTGCTAATTTGACGTAGCTAGAGCATATCAAATTATTACTAATGAAACTAAATATGTAGTTGCTGTTATTTATTTTGTAGTTACCTTTAGCTTATCAAAGGCAATTAGAATTTTAGAAATGAGGCTTAAACAAGTTGATTAAAGTAGAGAATTTAGTAAAAAATTACGAAAATAAAAAAGTTTTAAAAGGCATAAACCTTGAAATAGATTGCGGAAAAGTTGTAGTAATAATAGGTCAGTCAGGCTCAGGTAAATCCACATTTTTAAGATGTCTAAACAGGCTTGAAGAACCTACCTCAGGCAAAATATTTTTAGATGGCATTGAGCTTACAAATAAAGAACAAAAGATTTTTTATCAAAGGTATTATAAATTTTTAAAAAATTGCCTTGATTTTTTTATACGATTAGTATAAACTACTATCTGAATAAAAGACATGCTAGTTTCTTAGTTAATTATGGAGGACTATATGATATTCGAAAAGATAGTAAATATTATTTGTATAAATACTGGACTAAGTCCTGAATCAATCTCATTAGATAGTTCTATTGATGAAGACCTTGAAATTGATTCCATAGACGCATTTGAAATTTTGTCTGAAATTGAAGACGAATTTTCTATAGAGGTGGATGAGGACGCAATGAGCAGTTTTAAAACAATCAGGGATATAGTAGATTATGTAGAAAATGCAGTTTAATACTGCATATATACATATTTGATTGTGTGACAGCACTTAATATTTCTAAGTATAAAAATACCCTATGAATTTTCATAGGGTATTTTTTTAGTATTAAATAATTTTATTTTCCAGTATCATATTCCTCTGCTACCTTTTTCTTTTGAGCCTCATCAATTTCTTTGAGTGTGCAGTAATCTTTGTGATATGGAGATACAAAATTGGTTGCGACTGCTACAGATACTCCGACCAATGTATCCACTACACGAGAAATAACGTAGGCATACTTTAAGTCATCTTGCGAAATATATGATAGTAGAGCAATTAGAAAACATATACAAGCACTGCTAACAAATTTATGGTTTATCAACTGTCCTGTTTTTATTATCGGTATTAATAAAAATGACATCAACAAATAATAATACCATGTAAACAGTTCAAAATCAAAAAAATCCGTCAAAAATACGAACGCCATCGCAAAAATACCGCCAAGAAATGTACCGGCAAATCTATTTTTTGCATAGGAATAACTGTCGTCTAAGGTTGGTAATAGTGCTAAAAAAGCAGATATGGCAGAATTTATCGGCATCCCGCCCATCAATTTTGTTATCATAACTGAGATATAAACTGCAACTACGGTCTTAATTATCCTCTTACCTATAAAAGGCTCGTAGTAGTTTTTCAATCGCTGAACACATCCATTCTGTTTTCTAAAGCTTTTGTGATTGTGACCTCATCGGCATATTCTATATCTGAACCCATTGGAAGTCCTCTAGCTATCCTAGTAACCCTTATTTCAAATGGAGATAACAGTCTTGCTATATACATCGCTGTTGCCTCTCCATCTATTGTAGGGTTTGTAGCAAGTATTACTTCCTTTATATTGTCATCAGCCATTCTTGTAACAAGTTCTTTTATCTTGAGCATATCCGGTGTGACTGAGCCGGCAGGAGAAATAGTGCCATGCAGTACATGATATAGACCATGGTACTCTTTGGTACGCTCTAGCTGTATAACGTCCTTTGGAGACTCTACAACACATATTATGGATTTATCTCTTTTTTCATCACTACATATTGGACAAGGGTCTGTGTCGGTGATATTACAGCAAGAGGAGCAAAATTTTACTCCTTGCTTTACTGATGCTATTGACTCTGACAGTTTTTTTACATCCTCTTGCGGCATATTTATTATATAAAAAGCCAATCTCTGTGCAGTTTTAGGACCAACTCCGGGTAACCTAGAAAGATTTTCTATTAAACTGTCAATCGGTCTTGTAAAATTTGCCACTTTTTACTCCTAAAACATTCCCGGTAGATTTAATCCACCGGTAATTGAGCCAAGTGAACTGTTAGTAAGCTCATCGACTTTTTCTAGTGCCTGATTGACTGCTGTAAGCACCATATCCTCTAGCATTTCTACATCATCAGGGTCAACTGCCTCTTTATTTATAGATATTGAAACTATTTCCTTTTTCCCATTGGCTACGACCTTAACCATGCCGCCACCTACTGTAGCATCAACTTCTTTTTGTGCTATTTCTTCTTGCATTTTTTGCATATCCTTTTGCATTTTCTGGACCTGCTTCATCATGTTATTCATATTGCCAGGCATTGCTCCTGGAAAACCTCTTTTTGCCATGTTTTCTCCTCAATTCATAATTTTTATAAATAAATATATAATTTTTGAAATTATATATTATATTTCTCAATTTTTCAAAATTTAAAACATATTTTTTAAACTTTTGTATCCTTTACTAATCAGTTATCCACTACATCTATTGGCACGCCTTTAAATTTTTGTCTTAAATTTTCTAAGGTCTCATCCACTTTTTCCGTCTTTTGTCCTGATAATTCATGGTCAAATATGACTTTTACATCATAATTTGTACCTGCTATTTTATTAATCGCATCTTTTACCAGCAGCACGTTCTCAGGTGCTCCCAGCTTGTTTTTATGAAAGGTCATTTTATCATCAAAGGTTAGGTATATTGTGTTGTTCATCACTCTTGATACCTTTGCATCTAAAAGTAGTGCTGCAACCTGCGGATATTTATCATGTCTTAGCTTGTTTTGGACGTCCGTCATAACACTGACAATCTGCTCAATTAATTGTTTTTCTGAGTCTGATATTTCTTCTTGAGTGCTAACAGCTTTAGGGCTTATGCTAGACTTTGTTTGTATATTTTTATTTTGACTGGAGACATTTGTGTCAACTGTAGTTTTAGTTTCTTTACTTTCAGATGTTGCCACGATTATTCCCTGTGATTTAATCTGTTCTAGCTCCTGCCTTAGCGATGATATTTCACTTTTTAGCATTTCTATTTGTGATTTATAACTATCATCAGACAAGACTATATTTTTTGTAGAGCCGACAATAAAAGCATCTAGTAATATTTCAGGATTTTGTGAAAACTTCATCCTATTTGCCAGCTCCGACAGCTCCACTACCATATCTGTGGCTTGCTCTATGCCGATATCCTTTGAAAAAGTTTTTATACTTTCTGTAAATAATACTTCTTTTGTGCTTTTTGCATTTAGGTGCATCGCATCAATTAGTCTTGATATTAAAAGCGATGGTATTGTTTTTAAATCAACTGCACTTTTTTGTTCCTGAAGTATCTCAAGAGCACCTAGGGTATCCTTGCCAATTATCTTGCTAAGCAGTATATCTATAGTCTTTATCGGCACTTGCCCAATTGCAAAGGCTATATTATCCATATTTACATCGCCTAGTGATGACACTTGGTCCACTAGAGAAATTGCGTCTCTTAATCCTCCATTAGATAGATTTGCTATATATCTTACCGCTTGCTCATCAAATTTGATATTTTCCTTAGTTAAAATTTCACAAAGTCTTTTGTAT
>NZ_MBEW02000037.1 GCF_001693775.2 Criibacterium bergeronii
GCTGTCCAACTGGAGTTTGACCTTCGAATTTAGGTTCAACAACGATAGTTTGAGCAAAATCGTCAATATTCTTGTGTTCTAATGTTGGTATTCCGTCTTTATTAAGGTCGTTATCTCCGCCTTGATATTCGTCTTTTATACCGTCTTTATTAGTATCTACCAAGATATTTTTTGATATTGCTTTTTCGAAAACTACATATGTTGTATCAGGTTCTAATGTCATGTTTTCAAAATTCACTGTCCAAGTGCCTTCTCCGGCAGAGTTTGCTTTTTGAAGGATGTTTTCCAGTGTTTTAATGGCTATTGCTTTACCATCAACAATTTTGTTTAATGTTGCTGTCAGATAGTATTCTTCACTAGGTACTAAGCCTTTGTAGGATACAGTGTCTGTTACTGTGATGTTTGTTGCTTTTTGAGGGATTACTGTCAAACGACCGTTATTGTCGTATTTTTTGTTACCGTTTGCAACTCCATCCAGTGATACTTTTGTTCCTATGCTTCCTTGTAGATTTTTAGTAGTAGATTTGTTTACAAAGGTAACTAATCCGTTTGTAGGTACTTCTACTAAAGTAGTATCTGATACAAATCCTGCAGTATTTAAGATTTCTTCAACTGTGTACTTAATAGCAACGTTGTTATCGTCATACTTAGGATATTCTCCGAAGTTTACTTTGTTTTGACCTATTTTATTTCCTTTGAATTCTATGCTACGTACTACATCTCCGTTAGCTTTTAGAACGAATGTTGCACTGTAGTTTGATGCTTTGTTGTCTTCTATTGGTGTACCGTCATTTAGTGCCCATTGTTTTTGAGCAACAATAGTTATTTTTTCTGTATTTCTGTCTTGCTTGTTTGTGAATGTGAATGTCTTGCCGTCCGTAGAAACATTTGGTTCGCTAGAAGTAAATCCTGAAACTTTTGTTTCTTGAACTGTGTAGACAATCTTTTTGCCGGTAGTATCATTGTACATTGGTAGTAAATCAAATTTATCACTGTTATTTCCTGTGATTGTTACTGTTCTACCTGTTGGATTGCCATCGGCATAGAGTGCGAAGGTGGCTGTATATTCATTTGCGTTTTCAAGTGGTGTAGAGCCATCAATTTGTACCCATTTTTTTATTACGGTTATTTCAACATTTTCTTGTTGTAGCTGGTTTGTTACGTTTTTTGAGCCTGGAGTAGTCATTTCTTTAAATGTACCTTCTCCTGCTGGGACGTTTACAGCTGATTCTAATGCTCTATAAGCAATTTCTGTGTCATTTTTGTTATATCTAGCAAGATTGTTAAAAGTGTATGAACCATTTCCAAATATTTCACCAGTTATTGGGCTATTGTTTGAATCATAAACTATATTCCAATCACCAGTCTTGTTTAAATCCTGTTGCAATACGAAGGTTGCTTTATATTGGTTTGCAATAGAATTTATAATATTTGTACCATCCGGACTAGTCCAGTTTTTTGTTATTGTAAGGCTGGTTGGTTCTTCGGTGTCTTTCATTATTACTTGTGATGATGGAGCACCGTTTAGTTTTGTAATGCCTCCTTCTATTATTATTGTAATAGGTGGGGCTATTTTATATCCTAGAGGTGCTGTACTCTCAGTAATAGTGTATGTTCCATTTGGTAAAGAAATTTGTCCGTTTAGGTTGAAATTCTCAGAACCTATAGTAGGCTTTGTTAGTTTACCGTTGGAATCTGTCATACCTTGAATAACTATTTTATTACTTGAGTCAGTAATAGTAATTGTTGCACCTGGCAATGGATAATTATTTGATGATGTTTTTACAAAATCAAATGTGCCATAGGATTTTTTGTTTACAACTTGTAATCCTTTAGATAAATTGTTAGGGTCAATTAATCCTACTCCATCACAAACGTAGCCTTTTGGCACGTTTCTTTCTGAGTAAGTGTATACAGCAGGTTTTCCATCAGAATTGTAAGCAGGTATATTTGTAAATTTACCGCTCCAATTTGGGGCTGTAAGTGTTACAGACTGAAGTGGAGATGTTGAACCTTGTTGAATTAGGTCTACTGTAATGCTAGTTACATCATCACCGGATTCAGGACCTGCCATTATACCACCATTTGCATTTTTCCATATTTTTGTAATAGGGATATCAATATTTTTAGGTCTAGTATAATTAGCTGTAGCTGCTGGTGCAGGATTTGTTAGAACCGGTGCACCTGAAATTAAGGTTTGTTTTCCCTTAGCAACAAAAACTCTTCCGATTGGAACATCAGTTGCACCTTCGGCTTTAAGAGTTACACTACCCGGGCCACTTGTTATTGAACCATAGAAAGGTTTATTAGGTATAACAGCGTTTAAATCTACTGCTGTTCCATCTGCATACTTAAATACTACATTTGGGTCAGAAGATGTCAATTTTACTGTTCTAGTATCAGCAGTATTTATTTTTCCTTTAACAGTTGTTAAGTTGTTTACAGTGAAAGGACCAATCTTATCTGCTGTTACAGTTGTAGCTGGTCCGGTAACACTAATATACTGTGGTTCTATTTCTAGTGTATTTGCATATGAAGCATTTTTGACTAGATATTTATACAGATTTTGTAAATTATCTTGAAACTGATTAAACCTTGAAACGGCATTGCTGTAAATTTTTGTGTAAGGGTCATTTGTTTCATCTAATTTAGAGAAGCTACCAAGTGATGTATAGTTTGATGGATCAGCTGGATGAGCTGTATATTTTTTATACAAGTCAATAGTATTGCTGCCGTCGTTTTTCAGCATATACCAATTTCTATCGTTTGCTTGGTACATTACATATGTTACAACACCATCTTTTTTCACATATGTGTTTGTAGATACCATGACCGACCTATACTGGTTAGCATCAAGGTTGAAACCATCTGTAAAATGCCAAATAGCAGCCTGTGTAGCTGATACTGCTTGATCTGGTTTTAAATCTGATACTGGATACCCGGCTGCGGTTGCATCACTTGCTAAGCTACTTAATGTTTTATTTGGATAGCTATTGTTTAAAATCCATTGAACATTTGGTAGACTCTTTATAGTTGTAGAACTCCATACTTTTTCAGTATAATTTCGAATTCCATTACTCGTAGGTACACCATGCTGAATACAGTATACTAAAACATTTTCAGACCGTCTTTTATTGTTGTTTAGGTTCATCAAAATAGGATAAACACCAGTACGGTTAGTATCATTAGTATCATAAATTCCATATCCTGCAATAGAATTTTCGTTTATTAATAAGGTATAAGTTTCTCCTACAGCTGCATATGACTGATTAAACAGTGCAATATGAGCAAAGAACCCTCCTAGGATTAGGACAAAGGTTAACAGTAACCTTGCTAATCCCGTCTTGCTTTTTCTTGAGTCGACCATCATAGTCCTCCATTTCTCAAATGAAGAAATAGAGTTTGACTCTTCTTTTCGTTTTTAAAAACGATAGAAGCTTTCAAATTCTTCCTCCATAAACTTTAAATTATCATTGTGAATGTTTTTTAGGTTAATAGAACGAAATTTTCAATACTACTAGTGTAGATGCTACTCTTACAATTAATCTGTAATGTGGTTGTTGTGACATAGCATTTACTTATGTGGTATGTTGCTTTATATTTGTAGTTTGATTGAAAAATTCTATTCGCGATTAAACCGTTGACATAGTATTATCCATTATCCGGCATACTGGCGGCCTAAGGTAGTTAAGGATGTTCACTATTTTTCTTATACTTATTGCGTGCTTACTTTGCCGGTAATCAAGCTTTGCTTTGCAAAACTATTTCCTACATATTTATATAATGTAGCAAAAATATGTAACAGAGGGGTTAAGTTTTGTAATCGCCTGCTTTTTCCTCAGCATTTCGATTTAAAAGTATAGTTGCTTTAGATGTAGTTTCTTAAATTTTCTACCTAAAATTTCGCTTTTTACCAAATTTAGTTATTACTATGCAGTGGAAAAATATCAAAGGGTGTATTTTGATATCTTTTCACTGCATAGTATAACTTATTCATCCACTTAATTTTTAGTTTAGGGGAATGAGGTGTATCACTTCCTTTCTTTATGTAGGGATTAATAGTATAATTTTCCCAATAATTTATCGTTATTTAATTGTGAAATATTTAAGTTAATCTCATATAACAAAAATCAAAACTTGTCAGTGTGATAATTTTGGTATACAAGGTCAATAAAGCTTTGCTGATTGCACATTATACACTACAAAAATAGCTTTGGATAAGTTTTGATTGGTTTTTAGAATTTTTTTAGATTTCTTAAATATTTCTTGTTTATATTATACCATAAATTATATACGAAAAACATATAATTTATAAATTTTTATAAAACTTTTGAATTATTTTTGCTATAAATATTATTTTTTGTGATTTTATTGAAAAAAATATCGTTTTTTATGATACTAATTGCTTAAATTGTTTTTATATTAAATGGAAAAATTGTAAACTGTGTCTAAAAATGTGGGGAACTATATGTCTAAATGAAAAAAATAAAAAACCTATCGCCGTTTGACGATAGGTTTTCACACTCAATTTTAATCTAAGTTGATTTAATTTTGCGTAGATTTTACGACATGATTATTCTATATTTTCGTTTTCTTTGGAATTATGCTCTGCTGCATTAGCTGCCAAAATTTTTTTTATGCGATATCTTATTTTTTCAGCGTATTCTACAAAGTTTTTATCGCTTAGGATTTGTTTTAGGAAAAGCTCTACTTCGGCACTGGAGCTTTTTTCGTCAAAGGAGAAATATTTTTCAAACATTGCTCCTCTTTCGATTAATCTTTTGTGGCGTGCTTTTCTTCTTTCGCCTTTTTCTTTTTTTAGTAGGCTTTTTCTTTTATCTTGCAGCTCTTTAATTTTTTCGTCTAGGTTTTCTTTTTTTAATAGTTCGTCTTTCCTATTTTGAAGTTCGTTTAATTGTTCTTCTAACATTTCGATATTTTCTGCCATAATACCTCCAAAATTATTCCTATAATTTGTTATGATTATACCACTGAAAACAAAAAAATGGAACTAATATTGTAAAATTAAATAAATTTTTTAAATCTTAGTGTTTGTAATGCTTTAAAAGAATTCGTTGAAATTGTTTTTTATTAGTGTTAAAATGTCTTTGTTATTATGTGTTTTTGTAATTTTTTATTAGAGGTGTTATTATTGAATATTAAAAAGGCACTTCCAATTGTTCTAATTATCATAGGTTTAATTTTAATTGCTCTGCCTATGATTGGGCAGATTAAGCTCAAGGATAATATTCAAAGGGTGAGTGTAGAGGATATATCTGCTGAGCAGCTTATTGAAAATCAATCAAAGGTGCTCCCTCAGGAGGATTTTGATTTTTCTAAGGTAAAGGAGATTTCTCCTACGTCCTCTTTTATAAATCCTGATGCTATTGATAAGTCGCATATTATCGGTCAGTTAGTAGTTCCTTCGATTAATCTTAATTTGACGATTTTAAAGGGTACTACTGATTACAATTTATTAGTTGGTGCTACTACTATGAAACCTAGCGATACTATGGGAGCGGGTAATTACACGTTGGCTGGTCATTTTAACAAGGACAAGAGTGTTTTGTTTGGGGGGCTGATGGATGTTAAAATTGGTGACAAAATCCGCATTACTGACAAGTACAAGATTTACGAGTATCAGGTGTATGACACTAAAACTGTCAATGATGATGCTCTTGATATGATAAGTGATGATGTTGCTACAAAAAGGGGTAAGCCTGTTATTTCTCTTATGACTTGCTATTTTTCATCAAGCACTGGCAAGAGATATTTTGTAATTGGCGAATTGGTTGACACTTATCCATATAATAATGAAGATATGTTTAAATAGTGTTTATAATTGAGTTATTTAATATATAATGGAATATTTTTAAATTTGAAAGGATTATTTTGGATACAAGAGATTTTGATTATTATCTACCGGAGGAGCTAATTGCACAAGAGCCGTTAAAGGACAGAAGTGCCTCCCGCATGATGAAGCTTGACAAGCAAACCGGTGAAATAAAGCATGAAAGTTTTAAAAACATTGTGAATTATTTAGATGAAAACTGTGTGTTGGTGCTTAACAATACTAGGGTTTTGCCTGCTAGACTTTATGGTATCAAGGAAGAAACGGACGCCCATATCGAAATTTTACTTTTAAAGAGAATAGATATGTATAATTGGCAAATCTTGGTAAAGCCGGCAAAAAGAGCTAAAATCGGTACGGTGATTAGGTTTTCGGATAGACTGAGTGGCACGATTAGCAAAGAGGAGGACGAGGGGATAAGATACATCAAATTCGATTTTGATGGAGTATTTGAGGATATAATATATGAAATAGGCTCTATGCCACTTCCTCCGTATATTCACCACAAGTTAGACGATAAAGAGAGATATCAGACTGTATACTCCAAGATAAATGGTTCTTCAGCTGCTCCTACAGCGGGCTTGCATTTTACTGATGAAATTTTGGGGCAGATAAAAAATAAGGGGATAGAGATTGAATATGTGACTTTACACGTGGGACTTGGAACGTTTAGACCTGTCAAGGTTGACAAGATTGAACAGCATCATATGCACAGTGAGTATTATAATATAGACGAAGATGTGGCTAAAAGGTTAAATGAGGCCAGAAAAAATGGTAAAAAGATTGTAGCAGTAGGCACTACTACTGTTAGAACTTTGGAGTCGGCATCAAATAAAGATGGTGAGCTGACCAAGCTTAGTGACAACACGAATATTTTTATTTTTCCGCCATATAAATTCAAATTTGTGGACTCTATTATCACTAATTTTCATCTGCCTATGTCGACTTTAATAATGATGATTAGTGCATTTGCAGGTAAGGACAAGCTTTTTCATGCTTACGAGGAGGCTGTTAAAAATAAATATAGATTTTTTAGCTTTGGGGATTGTATGTTCATAGACTAAGTGTTTTAATATTATTAAATCTATAAGGAGCAAAAATGAAACTTAATAAGAATATTTTTAAATTTGACAAATATAGACTTGTCACAAGGTCTGATTTTGATGGTTTGGTTTGTGCAATGATTTTGAAAGAGATTGGCATATTAGACGATATTAAGTTTGTTCATCCAAAGGATGTGCAGGATGGGAAAATCGAACTATTTGAAAATGACATCACTACAAATCTGCCTTATTCACCTAATGCGGGCATAGTCTTTGACCATCATGAGTCTGAAATGAAAAGGAATGAAGATTCTTTAGAGAACCAAAACTATATTATTGCCGAAGAAAAAAGCGTAGCTAGAGTTGTGTACGGATATTTCAAAAAATTTGAGGAAAATAACGAGCTTAGTCGTATTACGCAAGAAATAATGGACGCGGTGGATAAATCAGATAGTGCACAGTTTGTAAAAGAAGAAATATTAGAACCAAAGGACTGGGTATTATTGAGCTATTTGATGGATGCGAGGACAGGACTTGGCAGATTTCATGAGTTTAGAATATCAAACTATCAATTGATGATGGAGCTTATAGATTTTTGCTTAGACCATAGCATTAAAGAGGTTCTTGAACTCCCTGATGTTAAGGAAAGGACTAAGTTATATTTTGAGCAACAGGATTTATTCAAGGAACAATTAAAAAGATTGGCTAGAGTTGACGGCAAGGTTATAATATTAGACCTGCGTAACGAAGAAACTATTTATGCGGGAAACAGATTTTATATTTATGCAATGTATCCGGAGGTAGAAATTTCCATACATTTGACTAAAGGCTTTAAAGGGCAAAATACGCCAATAATGATTGGCAAATCAATCATAAACAGAGCCTCCGATTTTGACATAGGAGAGTTATGTCTAAAATACGGTGGTGGAGGTCATAAAAATGCAGGTACTTGTCAAGTGGATAACGACAAAGCGGATGAAATACTAGAAAAAATAGTTAAAGAAATAAATCAAACAAATTAAAAGGAAGTATTGATGAACAAACCATTAGAATTTACAGTATTACAAGAGGATAAAAAATCAAAGGCAAGACTTGGCTTGTTAAAAACACTACACAGCGAGTTTGAAACACCTGTATTTATGCCTGTAGGCACTAACGCCACAGTAAAAGCTATGGAAAACAGGGAGCTATATGAAATAGGTGCAAAAATAATTTTATCAAACACCTACCATTTACACCTAAGACCGGGCGATGAAATAGTAAAAAAAGGTGGCGGACTACACAAGTTTATGAACTGGGAACGTTCTATATTAACAGATAGTGGCGGGTTTCAGGTATTTTCTCTAGGAGAATTTAGAAAAATTAAAGAAGAAGGGGTATACTTTAAATCTGTTTTAGACGGGGCAAACTTATTTATGGGACCGGAGGAGTCAATTGGAGTGCAAAATAGCCTAGGCTCAGATATAATGATGTCCTTTGACGAATGTGCTCCTTATCCTGCCTCAAGAGAATATGTAGAAGATTCTTATAAAAGAACAATAAGGTGGGCAAAAAGAGGAAAAGAAGCAAATAAAAACCCTGAAACGCAGGCTTTATTTGGTATAGTGCAAGGAGGAGTTTACAAGGATTTAAGGATTGAGTCTGCCAAAGCGACTGTAGATTTAGATTTTGACGGATATTCTATAGGAGGATTGTCAGTAGGAGAACCAAAAGAACTTATGTACGAAGTGCTTGATTATACTCCTGATTATTTACCAAAGTACAAGCCAAGGTATTTAATGGGGGTAGGCACACCTGACGACATTTTTGAAGGGGTAATCAGAGGGGTGGATATGTTTGACTGCGTATTGCCTACTAGGATAGCTAGACATGGCACTGCCATGACTGCAAATGGAAAGCTGGTAGTTAGAAATGCGACCTATGCTGAGGATTTCTTACCTCTTGACCCTGAGTGTGATTGTCATGTGTGCAAAAATTATTCGAGAGCTTATATCAGGCATCTAATTAAGGCAGGAGAAATTTTAGGTAGCAGACTGATTACCTATCACAACATATATTTTCTTGTAAATATGATGAACAACATTAGAGCGGCAATAAGAGCAGGCAACCTTTTAGAATATAAAAAAGCATTTTTAGAAAAATACTATGCGGAGTAATCATGTACGTTTCAACACCCGCAATAATTATAAAAACACAAAAATATAAAGAGTTTGACGAGATAATCACAGCTTTTACTAAAAAATTTGGCAAAGTGAGTATGTTTGCACATTCGTCAAAAAGAATAAAGAGCAAATTATTATCAGGAACACAGGTGTTTTCATACGTTGACATGGAGCTGGATTTAAGACAGACCAGCTCAAGATTATTTAATTCAAAATCAAACGATTCATTTTATAATTTTTCTCAAAATCTTCACAAATACTATTTAGCCAGCTATCTTTGCGAGATTATAGACAAAACTCAAACAGAAAATCAGACTGAGCTTAGATTATTTGATGTTTTTTTACAGACATTTCGAATAATGAAAGATAAAGAGGTTGACCTTAGGTTGTTACGCCTGATATTTGAGCTACATTTAATAGACGCGTTAGGTATAAAGCCAAATTTATTAAGCTGCAGTATTTGCAGGCAGACCAACCCTGATTTGTTGCACAACATAGACATGACAACAGGTACATTGGTATGCGATGAATGTTTGAAATTGAAAACGCCAAACATTTTTACATTGGATAAAAATTTGATTAGATTTATAAAATACGTGTATAATAAAAATATAGAAGTTAGTGTTAATGCAAAGATATCTCCAATACTGGTCGAAATGTTAGACGAATTTAATTATAACTACATTTTATCCTTTTACGGAGATTTGAAGTTACATTCTATTGAAATACTCAAACAGGAGGAAAAGTATGATAAATCTAGAACAAGTAGACCAAGTAATTGAAAGAACAGGAGTTAGCTATAAAGAAGCTAAAGAAGCTCTTGAATACTCTGACGGAGATGTGGTAGACGCTATAATTTACATTGAGGAAAATACAAAATCATTTAAAGAAAAAATGACTGATGACATTAAGGTAAAAAAAGACGATTTAGTATCAACATTAAAAGAACTATTAAGAAAAGGAAATGTTACAAAAATCATCATAGAAAAAGACGGCGAAGTAAAAATGAACATACCTGTAAACATAGGTATTGCTGCTGGAGCACTTAGTGTATTCATGGGAGCGGTTTTGATACCTGTTATAGGTGTAATATCAGTTGGAATGTATATTGGTGATTACAAGATTAGAATAGTAAAAGACGATGGCTCTGAAGTAGACGTAAACGAAGAAACAAAAAAAAGAGTATACCTTTTAAAAGGATATGTTGATGAAAAAGCAGGAGACCTAGAAGAAAACTGGGAAATTATAAAAGATAAAGCACAAGAATTTGGCGAAGAAGCCAAGAAAAAAGCTAAAGAAGCGATGAATGACACTGAAAAAGCTGCAAAAGACATAAAAAAAGAAGTAAAAGATGCTGCAAAAGATGCAGAAAAAGAAGCAATAAATTACGCAAAAGATTTAGGTTATGACGCTGAAAAAATAAAAAATGAAACAAAAGAAGAGCTTGCAAAAACAGCAAAGGATATAAACTGTAAAATAAAAGATGCAGCAGAAAAAATAGAAGAAAAAGGCACACAAGCACAGAAAAAAGCAGAAGATGCAATAGACAATCTTAGAGGAGATTTATAAAAATTATCTTCTAATGTATTAAAATATATGTAAGATAAAACGAATTAATTGACGAAGTAAATTAAGCTTAAATTACTAAATCCGGTGTTATGGCTAAAATTAGTAACACCGGATAATTTGTTTTAGCTGAAAAACAAATTATAATATAAAACTAAAAATGGCTAAAATAAGAGCTTAGAAAGAAAATTAGAAAAAAGTTAATAAAAAAACAAAAAAATTATTGACATCCTAAACCAAAAATGATAATATAATAAAGCTCAAAAGA
>NZ_MBEW02000038.1 GCF_001693775.2 Criibacterium bergeronii
TTCAATTGGATGGAGGTAGGTTTGCTACTTCTGACTTAAATGACCTATATAGAAGGGTAATAAATAGAAATAACAGACTTAAAAAATTATTAGACCTAAAAGCACCTGACATAATAGTTAGAAATGAAAAAAGAATGCTACAAGAGGCAGTTGACTCACTTATAGATAATGGCAGAAGAGGAAAACCTGTAACTGGACCTGGAAATAGACCACTTAAATCCTTAACAGATATGTTAAAAGGTAAACAAGGTCGTTTCCGTCAAAACCTACTTGGTAAAAGGGTTGACTACTCAGGACGTTCTGTAATAGTTGTCGGACCTGACCTAAAATTCGACCAGTGCGGTTTACCTAAGAAAATGGCACTAGAATTATTCAAACCATTTGTAATGCACGAATTAGTTGAAAGAGGCTTTGCACATAACGTAAAAGCAGCTAAGAAAAAGGTTGAAAAGTCAGACCCTGAAGTATGGCCAATCTTAGAAGATGTAATTCAAGGACATCCGGTAATGCTAAACCGTGCCCCTACACTTCACAGACTTGGCATACAGGCATTCAATCCGGTTTTGGTTGATGGTAAGGCTATAAGATTACATCCGCTTGTTTGCACAGCTTATAATGCAGACTTTGACGGTGACCAAATGGCTGTCCATGTACCTCTTTCATTAGAGGCACAATATGAATGTAGAAATCTTATGCTTTCTACAAATAACATACTTGCTCCAAAGGATGGCTCACCAATTACAGTTCCTACTCAGGACATGATACTTGGTTCTTATTATCTTACTATGGAATTGGAAAATGCTAAGGGAACAGGACTAATTTTTAAAGACTTTGATGAAATGATACTTGCTTATGAAAATAAGGAGGTTGACCTACACGCTAGAGTAAAAGTAAGAGTCAAAAAGACTCCACAAGACCATGGAAAATTAGTCGAAAGTACGGTTGGCAGATTTATATTTAATTCTAATATTCCTCAGGACCTTGGTTTCGTAGATAGAACAAATGATAAATATTCATTAGAAGTAGACTTCCTATTAGATAAAAAACAAATAGGGGTTGTTATAGATAAATGCTTTAGAGCTCATGGTAATGAAGTAACATCCATATTACTTGACAATATCAAGAACATGGGTTACAAATATTCTACTAAATCAGCTATCTCCGTATCAATTGCCGATATGGAAATACCGGAAGAAAAGTATAAATATATAGCAGAAACAGAGAAAAAAGTAGAAGCCTATGAAAAAGACTTTAGAAGAGGTCTTATTTCCGATGAAGAACGTTACGAAAATGTAATAGAGTCTTGGGCTAAAACAACTGAAAAAGTTACTGATGCTCTAATGACTCACCTTGGACCATTAAATAACATCAATATCATGGCAAAATCAGGTGCCCGTGGTTCTAAGGACCAAATCAAACAGCTTGCCGGCATGAGAGGACTTATGTCCAATGCATCCGGTAAAACGGTTGAAATTCCAGTTAAATCAAATTTCAGAGAAGGCTTATCAGTATTGGAATACTTTACGTCTTCTCATGGAGCTAGAAAAGGTCTTGCCGATACAGCACTTCGTACAGCAAGTTCAGGTTATTTAACTCGTCGTCTTGTTGACGTATCTCAGGAAGTAATCATTACAGAAGAAGATTGCGGTACTGAAGAAGGTATTAAAGTTTCTGCGTTAAAAGATGGTACAGAATTAATTGAAAAATTATTCGATAGAATAGCCGGTAGATACACATCTAAGGAAGTAATAAATCCTAAGGACGGCTCTATAGTAGTTCCAAAAGGAGAACTTATAACAGATGCAAAGGCACAAGAAATTGTAGACCTTGGCATTGAAGAAGTATGGATAAGAACTCTCATGGATTGTCAATGTAAAACTGGTATTTGTGCAAAATGCTATGGTAGAAATCTTGCTACCGGTAAAGAAGTACCAATAGGAGAAGCTGTCGGTATAATTGCGGCTCAATCTATAGGTGAACCGGGAACACAGCTTACAATGAGAACCTTCCACTCAGGCGGTATCGCAGGTGGAGATATTACCCAAGGTCTTCCAAGGGTTGAAGAACTTTTTGAGGCTAGAAAACCTAAGGGATTAGCAGTAATCACAGAGATAGCAGGTAATGTTAAATTTGAAGAAAATGGCAAGAAAAAAGAGGTCGTTGTCACTTCAAACGAAGGTGTTGAAGAAAGATATGTAATTCCTTATGGCTCAATACTGAAAGTCAAAGAAGGAGATTATATTGAGGCAGGAGACCCACTTACTCAGGGTTCTATCACTCCACATGACATACTGAAAGTTAAAGGAATAGCCGGAGTTCAAGACTATATAGTTAAGGAAGTACAAAGAGTTTATAGACTACAAGGGGTTGACATAAACGACAAGCATATAGAAGTTATAGTTAGACAGATGATGCAAAAGGCTCGTATAGAAGAGCCTGGAGACTCAGAATTACTTCCGGGTGGAGTAGTTGACTTTAGACATCTTGAAGATATCAACAAAGAACTTAGAGCTCAAGGTAAAAAAGAGGCTCAGTATACTCGTATGCTCCAAGGTATTACTAAAGCGGCATTGTCTACTGATTCATTCTTATCAGCAGCATCATTCCAAGAAACTACAAAAGTTCTTACAGATGCAGCGATTAGAGGTAGCAAGGATTACCTAAGAGGACTTAAAGAAAATGTTATAATAGGTAAGCTTATACCTGCCGGCTCAGTTTTGAGGAGAAAAAAGCATAAACAGGAAACAGGGTTTGACAGTACAGATGAAATAATGAATGAAAATTATGACCCTAATAATATCAATCAAGATGTTCATAGCTCGGTAGAATATGAAGAAGAAACTTCCGATGCAGATTTTACAGATTTTTAAAATCAACTAAATTTTCGGACTAATCCCTACTTTGTTATGGATTAGTCCTTTTCATAGGAGGAAATATGAGACTTAACAACTTGATAGACATACAAAATTTAATAATAAAAACTTATCTATCCGATGTAAAAGTGGCTATAGATGCAACACTTGGAAATGGTAAAGATACAATTAATATGCTTGAAATGTTTGGCAGCGAAGTTAAAATCTATGCCTTTGATATACAACAGCAAGCCATAGACTCTGCAAAAAGTGCAATTAAACCGGAATACCACAAAAATGTTGTGTTTATAAATGACTCACATGAATATATAGATAATTATGTGACTGAAAAACCTGAGTTAATCACATTTAATCTTGGCTATTTGCCAAAATCCGACCATGTAATTAAAACGCAATCATATACAACACTAAGAGCACTTGACAAGGCTGTCAATATGCTAAAACCGGGCGGATTAATAACAATAATGTTTTATGTAGGGCATGATAACGCAAGAGAATATAATAATTTGAGCGAATTTGTAAGAATACTTAACCCATCTACATTTAAGGCTATACACATAAATCCGGTCAATCAAGACCAAAACGCTCCTAAACTGGTTATTATCCAAAAATTAGAGGAAAAAAATGAAACAAAATAAAGTTGAGCATGGAGCGAACTTATTTGATTTGTCAAAACTGAAAAATAAGGATATAAGCGAATTTGTAGATTTTAGCTCTAACATAAGTCCATATGGAATGAGCCAAAAAGCATTAGAGACGCTTAAAAATAATTTGGATAAAGCCAGTATTTATCCTGACCCGACTTATACTGATTTAAGAGCTGCCATTTCAAGCTATTGCGGTGCAAATAAAGATAATATAATGATAGGTGCAGGAGCTACGTTTTTTATAAATAGTTTTATAAAGCTCCTCTCACCAAAGAAATGTATTATATTCGACCCATCTTATTCAGAATATAAAAAAGAGCTTGAAAAGGTTGACTGCGAAGTATTTAACTACGAATTAAAAGAAGAAACTGAATTTAAAGTAGACCTAGACGAGCTAAGGGATTTAGCTGTAAAAAATAAAATTGACACAATATTTTTGTGCAATCCAAACAATCCTACCGGTTCAACTATTACAAGGCAGCAAATAGATGGTTTGCAAAAATCTACAGGTGCAAGTTTAATAGTCGATGAAACCTATGTAGAGTTTACAGATAAAGCAGTGTATAGCTCATGCGCGGTTGCAGATAAAAATCCAAATGTTTATGTAATAAGAAGTACAAGCAAATTTTTTGCGACTCCGGGTATCAGACTTGGCTATGCAATATCTTCAAACGAGGAAGTAAAACAAAAGATGGCACAAGAGTTTTCTGCTCTTTGGGGAGTAAATATTTACGCAGAAATTATTGGTAGAGAAATGTTTTTGGATAAAACTTTTCATAAGTTCGTCTATGAAAAATTTAAAGAGCAAAGGAAATATCTTATAGAAAGTCTAAGAAATATTAAGGGTATCAAACCCTTTGACACAAAGGGAAACTTTACATTGATAAAAATAGAAAATGATAAGGTAACTGCCAAAGACTTGTATGAATTTTTCCTAGATAAAGATATTATCATCAGGGATTGCAGTAATTTTATAAATCTTGGTGAAAAGTATTTCAGACTATGCTTTTTGGATGAAAAAAATAATAAAAAAATAATAAAATACCTAACAGAGTTTTTTGGGAGCATAGCATGATAGTATTAGGCATTGACCCGGGGATTGCGATTGTAGGCTATGGGCTGATAGATTATGACGGCAATACTTTTAGGACTATTTCTTATGGTGCTATTACTACGCCGGCTCACGCAAGTCTATCTACTAGATTAAAGACGATTTATGATGATTTGACAAGTATAATCACATCATATAAAATTGATTGTGTGGCTATAGAGGAGCTATTTTTTAACAAAAATGTAAAAACCGCCTTAGATGTGGCACAGGCAAGAGGGGTAATAGTAGTAGCTTGCATGAACAACAATATTCCTCTGTATGAATATACACCTTTGCAGGTAAAGCAAGGGGTAGTAGGATATGGTAGAGCAGTAAAATCTCAAATACAGGAAATGGTAAAAATTATGCTAAATCTGCCAAAAGTTCCAAAGCCTGATGATGTTGCAGACGGACTTGCCATAGCTATTTGTCATTGTAACGTTGGAGAGAAGAAAGAAATTTTTAAGGCATAATTTTAGGAGACTAAATGATTGATTTTATAAAAGGCAAGGTATTACAAAAGACATTAGAATATGTAATCGTAGAAAACAGTGGTATGGGGTATAAATTACTAGTGTCTCAAAATACGTCCAAAAATTTAAATCTTGATGAAGACTACACAGTGTATACAAAGCTAATAGTAAGAGAGGACGATATGCTCTTAGTAGGATTTTATGATATAAGTGAAAGAGATATGTTTGAGCTGTTGATGTCTGTCTCTAAAGTTGGGCTAAAGACAGCTTTAAATGTACTTTCACTATATACACCAAGCAAGATTGCATATTTTATTACTACTGGAGATGTAAATGCACTTAGTAAGGTTTCAGGAGTTGCTAAAAAAACATCAGAAATGCTTATTTTACAGCTAAAAGATAAAGTTAAAAATATAGCTGTAGACAATAACGTTGCATCAGATATTGTAAAACCGGTAGCTACAAAACATCAGTCTCAAGACGAAGATGCAGTAGAGGCACTAATTAGTCTTGGATTTACTCTAAAAGAGGCACAGTATGCTATAGATAAGGTTTTAGAGCATGGTGAAGTATCGACTACGGAGGAAATTATTAAAAAGTCATTTGCTTATTTGCGATAATATATTTTTTTAATTAATGCTTTTTAAGTTTGTAAAGACTCAAAGGCGAGGTGTTGACTTGATAGAAGATATCAGTGATAGAATTATAAATTCTTCCTACAAAAAGGAAGACGAGCAAGAAAATGATTTAAGACCTAAGCTGTTAAATGAATATGTAGGTCAAAAAAAAGTAGTCAATCAGCTTGATATATTTATCAAGGCTGCAAAGGTTAGAGGAGAAGTTTTGGATCATGTGCTATTATATGGACCTCCCGGACTTGGTAAAACTACTTTATCTCATATAATAGCAAATGAAATGAATACAAACATCAAAATTACATCCGGACCGGCTATTGAAAGAGCAGGAGATTTAGCATCACTACTGACTAATTTGCAAGAGGGGGATGTATTATTTATAGATGAAATTCACAGAATGAATAGGACAGTGGAAGAGGTCTTGTATCCGGCTATGGAAGATTATCTAATAGATATTATTATAGGAAAAGGACCATCTGCAAAGTCATTTAGACTGGAAGTACCAAAGTTTACCCTAGTCGGAGCTACGACTAGGTCAGGAATGCTTACATCTCCATTAAGAGATAGATTTGGGGTGCTTTTAAACCTAGAATTATATAGCAGTGAGGATTTATTAAAAATAATACTTCGCTCTGCAAATATTTTAAACATTCCTATAAAAAAAGATGCGGCAATGGAGATAGCAAAAAGGTCAAGAGGAACACCGCGTATTGCCAATAGACTGCTAAAAAGGGTCAGAGATTATGCCCAAGTAGTAGGAGATGGAGTAATAGATGTCAAAATAGCTGACGAGGCACTGTTGATGTTAAGTGTTGACAACTTGGGGTTAGATTTGCTAGATACAAAAATATTAAAATCTATAGCACTAAACTTTTCAGGAGGACCGGTCGGACTAGATACGATTGCGGCATCTGTTGGAGAGGATAAAGAAACCATTGAAGATGTCTGCGAGCCATTTTTGATACAAAACGGTCTTTTAGTGAGAACTCCAAGGGGAAGAATGGTGACAGATAAAGTGTATGAGCATTTAAAAATACCTAAAATAGAAAAGTAGGACTATTTATGAAAAAATTATTAAAATCAGTATTAGTTGTTTTTTTATTTTCATTTATGATAATGCCGGAAATTTCCAATGCAGAAAAAATCCAAAATATTGATATTGGCTTAAAATTTGGAGCAACTGCTGTAAGCTCAGCGAATTTTAAAACAACCGGACTTGCAATAAATGATAGCCAATCCAGTAAATATTTAACAGCAAATGGAAGCTTTACAGCAAAACCGGTTGTCAAAATATATGTAGACGAAACACCTTTTACAAGCTTTTCAGACGTTCAGCCAAGTGGTGGAGATTTTGTATTTGCAAAGGATATAAATACTTATTACAAAGCATCTTTAGAAAATAAATACAAAAATGAATATGCAAATGTTGTAGGCATATACGACAATCAGCAGAGTTTATTTTTGACATTGGATGCAAACAGTAATCTATTTCTTTCATCAAGCGATTTTTCTACATTTGAAATATTTGGCAGAAAATATAGAGGTGCATTAAAGCTTTTAAATCAAAATTCTAAGTTAACAATCATTAACCATGTTGACCTAGAGGAATATTTATATGGAGTGCTACCATCAGAGGTATATCCTAGCTGGAACATAGAGGCTCTAAAAGCTCAGGCTGTAGCTGCAAGAAGTTATGCCTATTCAAATTATAACAAGTATATAGCAAATGGATTTAACTTGACAGACGACACACGTTCGCAGGTATACAAAGGTTATAGCAATGAAAATAAAAATACAAACAAAGCTGTTGATGATACAAGAGGGATTATTGGCACATATGGCGGCTCAGTTGCACAAATGATTTATAATTCCAGCTCAGGCGGGCAGACACTTTCAGCCAAGGACGCTTGGGGAACAGAAATTCCCTATCTTGTATCACAGGTAGACCCATATTCATTAAATAATGACTATAGCAATTGGAGCTTTATAATGTCTAGACAAGATATAGAAAAAGCATTAAAGGATAAGGGGAAAGACATTGGTATGCTTAACTCTATAACAATAGACGAAACCTCTTTAGATGGTGGATATGTACTAAAAATTACATTTAGTGGAAGTAAGAGAAGTGCAACATTTACAAAAGATGCGATAAGAGGAATTTTAGGAAACGGTAAATTGAAAAGCCTGTTTTTTAAAATAAATGGAACTCAAAGTGCTACGACCTATCCCCAAGAATTTGTTGCCTTAGGTAAATATTTAGATAGCATATCAAAAAATAAACCAAGTGCAGACCAAGTCGCAGGAGAGTCATTTATATTTATGGGCAGTGGCTATGGTCATGGAGTGGGTATGAGCCAATATGGCACACAAGAAATGGCAAAAAAAGGATATAAGTATAATCAGATATTAGAATTTTATTATCCGGGAATAAAATTAGAAATAGCAGAGTAAAGCATAAAAAATAGACACGCAATTAATTTGTGGGTCTATTTTTTCATAAAATAAAAACTGTAGGCAATCATAAAGATAGCCTACAGTTTTTTTACGCCATTAAAGGTGATTTTAAAACAGTATAACCATTTACTATTTTTTTATATTCAACAAATGCTACGACAAATGTCAAAATAATAAAATCAAGTAAAATGGAGCTTAGATAACAAAATGCTATTTGTTATTCTTCTTTTTAGCAAATGCTACGCCACAAGCCAATAGAAGTAAACCAAGCATTGTTGTATCCATTGTTCCCGTCTTAGGAAGTCCTTTTGGCACATCGTCAGGAATATCGTATATTTCTGGAATGTCCTCAGGAGTTCCTTTTGGTACATCATCAGGGATAATAATTAAATCATCAGTTTTTTCAGGTGTACTACGAGGGATTTCGTCCTCAATCACTGTCACCGGTGGTGGATTTTTTGGAACTTTTTCCGAAGGCACATACTCAGATGGTATTGTTGGTATATCTGGAGGAGTGTTCGGAGGTCTATTTGGTTCACTAGGTGGTGTTGATGGAGGATTTTTCGGAGTTGGTTTATTTGGTACTACAGGTGGAGTTTCAGGTACTGGTGGAGTTGGTGGATTATCAGGAGGAGTAGTGCCATCAGGAGTATTTTCAAAGCTTACTTCATATAGCATATTTGCAGTTGTCACACTTAAATGGACAGATGTAGTAGCTAATATATATCCATTTGGAGCAGCTTTTTCAACTATTTCATAATCTCCAAGGCTAAGAGCAATTCTACCATCAGATTGAATGTCGAATCTACTTGAGCCTTCTGCTGTATCCTTATTTATTCTACCATTTGAATCCGTTGTACCAGTAATTATAGGTTCTGAATTTCCAGCCCTAAAGATTTGTAAAACTGCACCTTCAAGAGCACGACCGTTAGATGAATCAACCTTTGTTAAATACAACATTGGAGATGAAGTAACAGGTATGTCTGATTTTTGGTTGTATACTACAAGTTCTTTAGGAGTTAGCATTTCGCTAGTAGTAATATCAAATGAATGTTCATTTTCTGAAGCAATAGCAGATAATGAATAACCAGCCGGTGCAACAATTTCGACAGCTCTGTAAGAACCAATAGGAAGTTTGATTTCTAGTCCATCAACTGGAACAACAGCAGCTTTTACTACTCTTTCACCATTTAATTTTCCGTCTTTTGCATAAACATCAAACACAGCACCGGAAATTCTGTTTCCAGTATCACTGCCTATTTTTACGATTTTTACATAACCATCTTCACGCACGTTAGCAAGTTCATCTTTAGTAACTTTACCATTTTCGATTACAAAAGGATGCTTGTCAGGATTAATCTTATACATCGATGGTGCATCTTTTTCTAAGAAGTAGTATGAACCGGCTTCTAGAGTAAATGTGCCATCGTCATTAACCTTGTCTTGTCCAACAGTCACAGTAGTAGGAACTATTTTACCATTATTATCTGTACGACCGCTGATGATTAGCTCATCTTTGTCTGTATAGAATTCAATGATAGCACCTTGTACTGGTTCAGAAGTGGAAGCATCAACTTTTGTGAATGAGAAAGTACCTTTTCCAGGAGTATCTGGAGTAGGTTTTTCAACAACGATAGTTTGAGCCTTGTCATCTACTTTATCGTGTTTTAATACATCA
>NZ_MBEW02000039.1 GCF_001693775.2 Criibacterium bergeronii
GCTTATAATGTTATCAGTGATATAACTGCTTTTAAACCCGACTATAGCCTCTATTTCCTCCTTGCTCTTGTAAGGCTCAATGCTATATAAAGTATCCCACTCAAATGGGACAATGTCATTTAGACTAACAGCACCGCTGTCTATAGCTTGTATGCTTTTATTTAAGTCTGAGTTGTTTTTTGAAACGACAGACCTGTTGTACGATAATATAACAAAATAAAAAAGTAAGGAGATTGCTATTACAAATAATATTGTTTTTTTCATAAAGTTTCCCATATTTTTTTAAATCAGAAATAGAATGACCAAATATGTTTTTATTGGACATAAAAACATCAACAAATCAATGTTTAGTGCTCTAAATTACTTTTTATTGTATTTTTTAATTATTGGCTCTGTAGTCGTTATAACGTCAATTATATGATTTTGACAATATATACCATAATGCTTGCATTCCTTTTTGCACATATCATTAATCAAATTGCAGTCCACGTATGAAGATATATTATCAAGCAATCTGGACCTTTCAAACAAGATTAAATATTTGCCGTGTCGTATTTCATATTCGTCCCAAAAAGTGTAGGACTCATTTCTAGTCATATGAAGAACATAGTTCTTGAAAATAATTTCATAACTATTGTTTTCATCGGGATAAACGGGAACACATTTATTCAAAATACCATCTAAACAAGAGTTGCCTGTATCATTAACAATCCCTTTTTCACCCTTGAGTGGTAAAGAAATAATAAATGAAATTTCATTATATAGCCCCTCAATCGCCTTAATTAGAAAAGGATAAGTGTCTATAATGCCTGCATCATCGCCAAACCTTATCATAAGTAACTCCATAATATATCAATAAATTTAAATTAATTGTTTTAGTATACTATATAGAAAATTTATTTTCAATTAAACAAAACGACAAGTAAGCTGTTTTTGCCTACTTGCCGTTTTATTTAAACATAAACTCTGTCCATTTGCTCTTATTTTTTGTTAAAAAATGCCTCATAGCCTTTGAATGTCATATATGCGTCCGCTTTGCTGACCAATTCTATTGGTGCGTGCATACTTAGCATAGACGTGCCGCAGTCAACTACCTCTACACCTAGGTTTGCCAAGATATATGCGATTGTGCCGCCACCGCCTTGGTCAGTCTTGCCAAGCTCACCCATTTGCCAAATTACTCCTGCATCGTCAAATATTTTTGTAATTTCTGCTAAAAATTCTGCATTTGCATCGTTACTGCCACTTTTTCCTCTTGAGCCGGTGTATTTGGAAATTGTTATGCCCTCAGATATTTTTGCTGTGTTTTGTTTTTCCCATACATCTGGGAAGTTTGGGTCGTATGCTCCGTTTACATCAGCGGAGAGCATTTTGCTGTTTTCCAATGCGTCTCTAGTTTTTAAATCTGAATAATCTTCTTGCAAAGCTATTAAATGAGCTACCATATTTTCAAAAAATCTTCCCTGCATACCGGTATTGCCCTGAGAGCCGACCTCTTCTTTGTCAGCTAATAGGCACACTGCGGTGTATTTTGGGTTTTCTACATTTAGTATTGCATGGATATTTGCGTATGAGCATACTCTGTCATCATGTCCATGTCCGGCTATCATTGAGCGGTCAAAACCCACTTCTCTTGCTTTTCCGGCGGGAACTATTTCTATCTCAGATCTGGCAAAATCTATTTCTTCTATTTGGTATTTTTCGTTTAAGAATTTTAATATATTTTCTTTTATCTTATTTTTTAATTCTTTTTCTTCTTTTTCGTCTGTAACAAGAGGTATAGAGCCTACTACTACGTTTAGCTGTTCAGCCTCTACTACTTTCATAGCGTTTTTTTGCATTTGGTCTGAGGCTAAATGTATTAGCAGGTCATTTATAAAAAATACCGGGTCGTTATCGTCCTCACCAATGGAGATGTCTACTTGTTTGCCATCTTTTGTAAACACTACTCCGTGCATTGCAAGAGGGATTGCTGTCCACTGATATTTTTTAATGCCTCCATAGTAATGAGTTTTGAAAAATGCCATGTTGCCATCTTCATATAGCGGCATTGGTTTTACATCTAGCCTTGGCGCGTCTATATGAGAGCCGACTATATTCATACCGTTTTTGATTGGCTCAGTGCCTATTACCATTAGTACAGCGGATTTATTTTTTTGATTTAGTATTATTTTGTCACCGGATTTTATTGAACCGGATTTCAAAACATCTTCATATTTTTTAAATCCGGATTTTTCAGCCATTTCAAGTACGACTTTGTTAGCTAGTCTTTCTGTTTTTGCTTTTGACAAAAAATCTATATACCCCTTTGAATAATTTTGTATATCATCGTGATTTTTTTCTTCCCAAATATTTTTTGCAGTATAACTTCTTTTCATAGGTTCTCCTTTTATATAAAAATTTCTTTTAATATTATACACCTTTTTCCAAGACATATTATATCATTTTAGTCTATTATAAACAAATAGTTAAAATTGTTTGTCAATTAACCAGTGCGTATGTTATAATAAATAAGTTAGGAAAGTTTAGCTTTTCTAACTACGTCCAAAAATGAAAGGAGCTTAACCATGCTAGAATTTTTTATAAATGAGGGTAATGAAATGAAAAGAATAGAGCATCCTCTACCGAATTGCTGGGTAAATGCTGTCAGACCAACAGAAGCAGAAACCAAATATTTGATAGATGAACTTGGCGTTTTGCCCGAGTTTGTAAAGTCATGCTTAGACCCCGAAGAAAGCTCCCACATTGACTTTGACGATGACGAGGGACAAACTTTGATAATGGTCGATTATCCTGTGGAAGAGAGAAATGACTCCTACTATAATTCTGACTCATTTCAATATGCCACTTCACCATTAGGCGTGATAATCCTAAAAGATAAAATTGTCACTATAAGTTTAAATGAAAATAATATACTGGACACTTTTTCCCATAATCGCATGAGGGGAGTGGACACAAAGTATAAAACTAGATTTTTACTGATGCTGATGCTTAGGATTTCTCAAAACTTCCTGCTCTACCTTAGAAGGATTGACAAGCTAGCCAATCGTACAGAGATTAATCTCCACAAATCAATGAGAAACAAAGAGCTGTTTCAAATGATGAGATTAGAAAAATCACTTGTATATTTTTCCACATCATTAAAGGCCGATGAAATCACTCTTAATAAAATAGTTCGTGGTAAATATGTAAAAATGTATGAGGAAGATCAGGATTTATTTGAAGATGTGATGATAGAATTGCATCAGGCGGAAGATATGTGTAATATCTATTCTAATATATTATCAGGGACAATGGATGCTTTTGCCAGCATAATATCCAATAATCTGAACATCGTTATGAAAGTCCTGACTGTAATTACAATAGTCATGTCTATACCAAATATCATATTTAGCTTTTATGGTATGAACGTTGAAGGGCTGCCATTTATTCATGCTTGGTTTCCGGTTGCAATATCCTTGATAGCTTGTGCAATTGCAACTTACATTTTTTATAAAATGGATATGTTTCACTAATAAAGTTATTAAAGGAGTGCCGAGTGCACTCTTTTTTATTTCGCAGAAATATTAATCATTCCTTAATATTTTTTATATACTTTAGGAGAAAATTATGCTATACTTTAATTAATTATACCTAGTTTCGATTTAATGAAGGATATGTATATGAATAAACATACAGCAGTTTTTGCGGCTTGTGCTTTATTTCTATTTGCAGGCTCTAATACAGCCAACGCTACAGAACCTGTAATTTTTGGCAATGGCTCTGAGCAATTAAATATGGAAATAAATCAAATTTTACAATCTAAACAGCCGGTAGCAACGATAAGTGAACAAGATAAAAAACAAATTGATGACTTTATAGCTAAAACTTTAAATGAGGCTAATGAAAAACACAAAAAAGAAATTTTGGCAAATGAAGTAAAACCATCTACTGTTTCTTTAGCTAAAAATGTGCAAATACAAGACACTGAGCTAATAAATTATGCAAAGTCATTACTGGGCGTTCCATACGTTTATGGAGGAGTTACAACAAACGGTTTTGATTGCTCCGGCTTTGTAAAATATGTATTTGAAAAATATGGAGTAGTTTTGCCTAGAACAACTTTTGAACAAGTAAAAAAAGGCACGTCAATAAATCTTGCGGAAATTAAACCAAATGATTTGGTGTTTTTTGATACTAGGTCATCGTTTAGCATATCAAAGGATACTGATGACGAGACAGATAGAAGTGCATATGGCAAATCTCAAACTAAAAACTCTGAAAACAGTTTGACATTTGAGGATATTAAAATAGATAAAACTGATAAAATCAAATTCGCATCAGCTAAGCCAAGCTCAGCTACTCATGTGGGGCTTTACATTGGAGATGGGAAATTTATCCACGCCTCAACATATAACAAGAAAATCGTCATAGAAGATTTAAATTCTTCTTACTTCAAAAATAGAGTATTAGCAATAAAAAGATATATATAATAAATCAAGGAGACAATTGATTTGTCGGATGTAACGTCATTTATACTATTGATAGTTTTAGTTTCGTGTTCGGCTTTTTTTTCATCAAGTGAGACAGCTTTAATAAATTTTAACAAGATAAGACTGGCACAACTCATAAAAGAAAATAATAAAAGAGCAGTAATTTTACAAAACCTTTATGAAGAAAGTGACAAGCTTTTGAGTGCCATACTTGTGGGCAACAACTTAGTAAACACTATGATTTCAGCTATATCTACTACACTTGCTACAAAATATTTCCAAAGTAGTGGAGTGGGTATTGCGGTAGGAGTAGCCACTGTACTAATACTGATTTTTGGTGAAATAACTCCAAAAAATTTTGCCATTAATAATTCTGAAAACATTTCATTAGCTGTTGCACCTTTTATGAAAGTTTATGTGACAGTCTTGACACCGGTTATATTTTTCTTCAATACTGTAGGCAACCTTATGATAAAATTTCTAGGTGGTACAGTAAATGAGAAAAAGCCTTTAATCACCAAGGAAGAATTGAGCACACTTGTTGACGTATCAAAAGAAGAGGGTATATTAAAGGTAGATGAGACTACCATGATAAAAAATATTTTCTCCTTCAAGGATTTGACCGTACAAGACGCTATGAAACAAAGAATGGAAATAGTTGCGGTAAGCGATGAGGCAACGCTGGATGAAATATTTTCAGTATTTAGAGATAACAAACTCTCTAGAATTCCTGTATATAGGGATACAATTGATGATATCATAGGTGTTTTGTATGTAAAAGATGTATTTTACAATATGGATATCGAAAAGCATCAGATAACTAATGAAAATTTTGATATCACAAAAGTTATGAGAGAGCCTACTTTTATAAATGAATTTGTAAATATTTCCGAATTTTTCAAAAAAATGCAGGCTAACAATATTCATATAGCTATAGTTTTGGATGAATATGGTGGAGTATCAGGACTTATAACCCTAGAGGACGTAATAGAGTCCATAGTCGGGGATATATTTGATGAGTATGACAAGGATGAGCAATCGGAAATAGTAAAAGTTAAAGACAATGTGTATATAATTAATGCAGGCATAAAACTTACAGACTTGCAAGAAGAAACCGGCATAGTTCTTCCGTCAGAGGATTATGAGTCATTGGGCGGATATATACTTGAAAATCTTGGTGAAATCCCTACAAACGGACAGGTGTTTGAAAAAGGTAGATACACCTTTACCGTAATTTCTATGGATAAAAATCGTATAGTAAATGTCAAATTAGTTATAAACCAAGACCGGCATTTACAAGAAGATGGAGAATAAAATAACAAGCTAGTAATACTAGATATGTTTATCTTAATGTTTTGCTTTTTAAAAATTGTAAAAGATTAAAGATTTTTAACATATCTAGTTTTTTTATATAACAGACAAAATAATTGGAGGTAAAAAATGAAAAAAGTATTAGTACCTATTGATGGCTCAAAATTTTCCATGAAAGCTCTAAAACAAGCAAAAGAAATTGCAGAAAAATTCCAAAGCGATGTTACAATTATAACTGTTGTTTCAGACATAGTTGCAGTGAATGTTGATTATAAAATTGACATTATAAGCCAAAATATTGCAGTAGCGGAAGAAATCCTTGCAAATGCAAAGAAAATCTTTGATGATACAAGCTTAAATGTAGACACCATGTATAAGGTCGGAGATATTGCTAAGGAAATTTGCGAAAAAGCGGCAGATGGTAATTACGATATGATAATAATGGGCTCAAGAGGTATGGGCATAATCAGCAGAACTTTTTTGGGCAGCATTTCTCATAAGGTAATAAATTATACAGATAAATCTGTTTTAGTTGTTAAATAATTACAAGGAAAACATTTTATTTGAAAATTCAGCAATATTTTGATAAAATAATGCAAAATATGACTGTAAAAAAATTCATTTTTTGATATAATAGTAAGTGTAATAAATAATAATTTAACAAAATGTCGGAGGTAAATTTATGAAAGTAGCAATAAACGGATTTGGAAGAATTGGAAGACTTGCATTTCGTAGAATTCAAAATGTAGAAGGAATAGAAGTAGTAGCAATAAATGATTTAACAGATAATAAAATGCTAGCTCATTTGTTAAAATACGACTCAACACAAGGAAGATTTAATGGCGAAGTAGATTATACAGACGATAAGTTCATTGTAAATGGAAAAGACATCAAAACATACGCAGAGGCAGACGCATCTAAATTGCCATGGGGAGAGCTTGGCGTAGATGTAGTGCTTGAATGCACAGGTTTTTATACAAAAGAAGAAAAAGCTATGGCACACATAACTGCCGGAGCTAAAAAGGTACTTATATCAGCACCTGCAACAGGCAACGTAAAAATGATAGTTTACAATGTAAACCATGACACACTTGATGGAACAGAAAAAATAGTTTCAGGTGCATCTTGCACAACTAACTGCCTTGCACCAATGGCTAAAGTGCTAAACGATAAATTTGGTATAGTAGAAGGTCTTATGACTACAGTACACGCATATACAGGCGACCAAAACACATTAGACGCTCCACACAAAAAAGGCGACCTAAGAAGAGCTAGAGCCGCAGCAGTAAGCTCAATTCCTAATACAACAGGTGCAGCAAAAGCAATAGGTAAAGTTATACCTGAGCTTAACGGCAAATTAGATGGTTCTGCTATAAGAGTTGCAGTACCAACAGGCTCTATCACTGAATTATATTCAGTACTAGAAAAAAATACTACAGTTGAAGAAATCAACGCAGCAATGAAAGCAGCAGCTACAGAGTCATTTGCATACAACGAAGACGAAATAGTATCTGCTGATATAGTCGGCACAACTTATGGTTCAATATTTGATTCTACATTAACAAAAGTTATGGACGTTAATGGAAAACAAATGGTTAAAACAGTTGCTTGGTATGATAATGAAATGGGTTATACTTCACAATTAGTAAGAACACTACAAGAACTTGGAAAATAATAAAAAAATTGTTTCACAAATTACCCGGCTTTAATCAGCTTAGGGTAATTTGTGCTATTTAAAAAAACAAAGACGTAAAGGAGGTACTATGGCTAAAAAAACAGTAAAAGACATAGATGTAAAAGGAAAAAAAGTGCTTGTCAGAGTAGATTTTAATGTGCCTATGAAGGATGGAAAAATCACAGACGACAAAAGGATAGTTTCTGCACTTGAAACAATAAAATACTTAATAGACAACAACGCCAAAGTAATATTAATGTCTCACTTTGGCAGACCTGACAAAAAATATGACCCTGCATTTAGTATGAAACCGATAGCTGAACATCTTTCAAAATTACTGGGAAAAGAAGTAAAACTGGCAGAAGATGAAGATGTCGTAGGAGAAAATGCTAAAAAATTAGTCGCTGAAATGAAAGATGGCGACGTAGTAATGCTGGAAAATGTAAGATTTGTTGCAGGTGAAACAAAAAATAATGAAGAATTCTCCAAAAAATTAGCTTCTCTTGGAGACTTATATGTAAATGATGCTTTTGGTACAGCACATAGAGCACACTCTTCAACAGCTGGAGTAGCAAGCTATTTACCATCAGCAATCGGATTTTTAATCCAAAAAGAAGTGGATATAATGGGCAAAGCCTTAGAATCCCCAAAACGTCCATTTGTAGCAATACTTGGCGGAGCAAAAGTATCTGACAAGATTTCTGTAATAGAAAATCTTATCACAAAAGTAGATTCACTTATAATTGGCGGAGCTATGGCGTACACATTCTTAAAAGCACAAGGGGTAAATGTTGGAGCATCTAGAGTAGAAGAGGACAAAATCGACCTTGCAAATGAAATACTAAAAAAAGCACAAGAAAAGAATGTAAAATTACTTTTACCGGTAGACCATGTGATAGCCAGTGAATTTAGCAACGATGCAAAATTTGAAAACACTGCTGACGTTCAAATAAAAGATGGCTTTATGGGACTTGACATCGGAGAAAAAACTATAAAACTATTCTCTGAAGAAATATATAAGGCTGAAACCATAGTTTGGAACGGACCTATGGGCGTATTTGAAATGAGTAATTTTGCCAACGGTACAAAAATGATAGCAGAGGCTATGGCAACAAGCTCAGCAGTAACCATAATAGGTGGCGGAGACTCAGCAGCAGCAGTAGAGCAACTTGGTTACGCTGATAAAATGACACACATCTCAACCGGAGGAGGAGCATCTCTAGAATTTTTAGAAGGAAAAATCCTGCCTGGTATAGATGTAATAAATGATAAATAAATACAAATGGTTGTAACTAACCAAAAGGAGACGTTTTGAGAATACCAATTATTGCAGGCAATTGGAAGATGAATCTTACAATAAAACAAGCTTTAGAATTTGTAGATAGCATTAAAGAGCAAGTGTCAGGCACTGACGTTGAAGTGCTTATATGTGCTCCTTTCACAATGTTAAAAGACCTAAAAGAAAAAACTAAAGGCACAAATATAAAAATAGGTGCTCAAAATATGCACTTTGAAGAAAGTGGAGCATTTACCGGTGAAGTGTCAGCACCTATGCTTAATGAAATAGGCATAGATTATGTTATAATCGGACATAGTGAAAGAAGACAATACTTTGCAGAAACTGATGAAACTTGCAACAAAAAATTAATTCAAGCCTTCAAACATGATATCACCCCTATACTTTGTGTAGGCGAAAGTGAAGCTGAAAGAGAAGGTAATAAGACAGAAGAAATAATTAAAAATCAAATCACAAAAGATTTAGCAAGCTTAAATGACAGTCAAGTTAAAAAATTAGTAATTGCTTACGAACCAATTTGGGCAATAGGCACTGGCAAGACTGCTACATCTCAGCAGGCTCAAGACACAATAGCTTTCATCAGAGAAACTGTAAAAGCTCTTTACAACGAAGAAGTATCAGAAACAGTTAGAATACAGTATGGTGGCAGCGTAAAACCGGCTAATGTTGAAGAAATAATGAATATGGAAGACATAGACGGAGCATTGGTAGGAGGAGCATCATTAAAAGCTGATGATTTTGTTAAATTAGTTAATTTTTAAAATTATTGAGTAGGATTATTTTGGAAAATAATCCTAAAATAAAATATAAGTGTTTATTTTGCGATTGAAAAGTATTTTATAAGGTAAATAATGATTTTGGCGACAACGCTGTTAAAATTGGCTTAATGAAGATTGCACTTAAAAGATATATAATTTGCGGAAAATGTGGCACTATAGTAAGAACATATATAGATGACACAAGTTTATTTAAAGAGCAAGACATAGTTCAAAACGATGACGTAGAAAATTAAATAAAACTTATAAGGAGAAAATTATGTGCTATATAGAAG
>NZ_MBEW02000003.1 GCF_001693775.2 Criibacterium bergeronii
CAATACCTTGTAGACCAAGGAGTTATATATACAGATTTTGATGCTGCTATAAGAGAATATCCTGATATAGTAAGAAAATATTTTCAAACAGCAATCGCACCCAATCTTCATAAATATGCAGCACTTCATGGAGCAGTATTTTCCGGAGGTAGCTTTGTATATGTACCAAAGGGTGTAAAAGTAGATATACCTCTACAATCTTACTATAGACTTAATGCACCGGGAGCAGGACAATTTGAACACACAATGATTATTGTAGAAGATGGAGGATATTGCCACTTTATAGAGGGCTGCTCAGCACCAAAATATGATGTCACAAATCTTCATGCAGGTAGCGTAGAAATATTTGTCGGAGAAAATGCAACTCTTAGATTTTCTACCATAGAAAACTGGTCAAGAAATATGTATAATCTAAATACAAAACGTGCCTTAGTGCAAGCTCATGGCAGAATTGAATGGGTATCAGGTTCATTTGGCTCTAAGGTATCAATGCTTTATCCTGCATCTTTATTATTAGGTGAAGGGGCAAGCAGTGAAACTACAGCAATAAGCTTTGCAGGTGAAGGGCAAAATCTTGATAATGGAGCACAGGTATTTCACCTTGCACCAAATACAAGCTCAACAATGAATGCTAAAAGTATTTCTGCCGGAAATGGGGTATGTACTTTTAGAGGAGTTGTAAAGGCAAGTCAAGAGGCTGCCGGTAGCAAATCGTCTGTTAGTTGTGAGTCATTGATGCTCAGTGAAAATTCAAGGTCGGATACAATTCCTGTCATAGATTTAGCCACAGATGATATAGATATAGGTCACGAGGCTAAAATAGGTAGAATAGACGAAACGTCAATCTTCTATCTTATGAGCAGAGGAATAAGTGAGCAAGAGGCAAGAGCGATGATAGTAAGAGGCTTTGCAAACCCAGTAGCAAAAGAGCTCCCTATAGAATATGCAGTGGAAATGAATAATTTAATTAACATGGAATTAGAGGGGGCTAACGGCTAATGATTGCAAATAAAGTAAGTAGTCCTACTTTTAGATTTTTAAAAACAAACCAAGTAGAAGTAGAGCTCAACGATATAAATCCATCATCCTTTGGTGAAATTCAAAAAGAAAATATGGAATTAAATACGGCATTTTCAGATTATTCCTTTGGAGTTAGTGAAGAGGCTGTAAAATTAAATAAAGACAAAAAAAATCTTCAGTATGTATTTGAAGTTAATCATGATGAAGATTTAAAAAATATAAATATAGAATTAAACGAAGAAAAAAATACTTTACTTGATAATATACAAATTATTGCTAGAGAAAATACGAAATCTGAGTTTATAATAAATTATACAACCAAGGATTTAGCAAAAACTTTTAGAAATTCCGTATTGCAAATCTATGCTAAAGAGGACTCTGAAGTAACTATCCACCTTGTTACAAATCAAAATCAAGAGTCAACAATTTGGCAAAGCATCGGTTTTATAGTAGAAAATCATGCAAAAGTAACTATTTATCAAACTGAAATAGGTGTTGGAAAAAAACTTTTCTCATGTATGGGCAAACTAACAGGAAATGGTTCAATTTTTGACTTGAAAGGCTCATACCTCTTATCCGGTCAAGAAAAGATGGATTTTCTATACAACGTAGATTTAAATGGAAAAAAATCACACGCAAATATTTTGGTAAATGGTGTCCAAAAAGATTTTTCCAAGAAAAATTTCAAAGGCACGCTTGATTTTAAGAGAGGTTCAAAAGGCTCAAAGGGTTCAGAGGGCGAATATGTAACTTTACTGGATAAAACGGTAATATCAAAATCACTACCAATACTCCTATGCACAGAGGAGGACGTAGTAGGAGAACACGCATCAAGTGCAGGACAAATTGACAAAAATATTATATTTTATATTATGAGCAGAGGGCTTTCCTTTGATGAGGCAAAGAGCTTGGTTGTAAAATCAAGATTAGTGCCGGTAATTGACGCATTGCCTGATAAACATCTAAGGGAAAGTTTACTAGAGCAAATCAATCAAATAATGATAGAAAAATAATCTCACTAGTATACAAGGAGATAATTAATGTTTTTAGATGAAAAAATAGAGCAAATAAGAGCAGATTTTACTTATTTGGATGAAGAAAAAACCAGAAAAAAAATTATTTATTTAGATAATGCGGCTACATCTCAAAAACCAATACAAGTTATAGATGCAGTCAGCAATTATTATAAATATCAAAATGCAAATCCTCACAGGGGTGCACATCATTTGTCAATATTGGCGACAAATTTATACGAAAACTCAAGACAAAGTGTTGCTAATTTTATAAATGCAAAAAGTGCCAATGAAATTGTATTTACGAGAAGTACCACAGAAAGTATAAATTTGATTGCCTACACTTATGGACTTGACAATATCAAAAAAGACGATGAAATAATCGTAACATTATTAGACCATCACAGCAATTTTGTACCATGGCAGTTTGTGGCAAAAAAAACAGGTGCAAAGCTAAGACTAGTGCATATAACAGATAATTTTGAACTTGATATGGATGAATTTAATTCATATATAAGTGATAAAACCAAATTAGTAGCCTTTACAGGTTGCTCAAATCTTACTTCATATATGCCTGATGTGAAATATATAATCGGTAAAGCCAAAGAAGTGGGAGCAACCACTGTACTTGATGGTGCTCAGACGATACCACATAAAAAAGTGGATGTCCAAGATTTAGATGTAGATTTCTTTGCGTTTTCAGGACATAAAATGCTAGCTCCGCTGGGTATTGGTGTCTTATACGGAAAAGAAAAACTACTAAATGAAATGTCACCGTTTAATTATGGCGGAGATATGATAGAGTACGTTTACGAGCAAGAGTCCACATTTGCAAAAGCTCCAACAAAGTTTGAGGGAGGTACTCAAAATGTAGGAGGCGTTGTAGGGCTTTGTGCGGCTATTGAGTATATGAATAATCTTGGACTGGAAAATATATTTATAAGAGAACAAGAGCTTACAAAATATGCCTATGAAAATCTAAAAAAACTTGACTTCGTAGATATATATTATCCGGCTACTAATGAGCATACCGGTAGTGCAATATCATTTAATGTTAAACAGGTACACCCACATGATGTAGCCACTATTCTTGATGAAAGCGGTATAGCGATTCGTAGCGGACATCATTGTGTAATGCCGGCACATATTTATTTAGGGATAAATGCCAGCTGTAGAGCATCATTTGCTTTTTATAACACAAAAGAAGAAATTGATGAATTCTTGACACATCTTGAAGATGTTAGGAGGATATTTGCATGAATTTAGAGGAAATATATAAGCAGACCATTGTAGAGCACTCAAGAAGTAAAAAAAATAAACATGATTTGGAAAATCCAACCTTTACCGAAAAAGGACACAACCCAAGTTGTGGCGATGATATTACACTCCAAGTGGAATTATCTGAGGATAAAAAAATAGTAAAAGATTTGGCATTTACGGGTATCGGTTGTGCTATTTCTCAAGCATCAGCGTCCATGATGTGCGACCTGCTTAGAGGTAAATCTGTAGAAGAGGCAAAAGAGCTTGCTCAAACCTTTATAGGTATGATAAGAAGAGAAATAACCGATGAAGAAGAGTTGGAAAAATTAGACGACGCATTGGCACTGCAAAACATTAGCAATATGCCGGCTAGAGTAAAATGTGCGCTCCTTGCATGGCATACCTTTGATGATTTAGTTGAAAATGATATAAAAAACAAATAGATACTATTAGATGGTGATAAAATTTTACAACACAAATTTTTCACCATTTTTAATTTTAAAAAATTTTGAATTGGTTTATTTTTATTGTATTTCATGTTAAAATAGTTGTAATTAATATAATTTTGAGAACGGAGAAAAAATGAGCGATTTTAAATCACTTAATTTAGACAAGGGTCTAATCGAAAAACTAAAACAAAATAGGATAACTGAACCTACTCAGATACAACAGGATGCTATACCTGTATTATTAAAACGTAAAAATTTAATAGCAAAGGCACAAACAGGTACTGGTAAAACCTTAGCATTTTTATTACCTACAATGCAAAATTTGGACTTAACACAAAAATTACCACAAGTAGTCATAGTTGCCCCTACTAGAGAATTGTGCAATCAGATAAAAACTGTATTTGATGAAACAAGACCAAGCGAAGAATATACTTGTGCAAACATAGTGGGAGGTCATGATTTTGATAAACAGGCGAATAAATTTTCCTTTAATGCTAAGGTAATTGTAGCCACTCCCGGTAGATTACTGGAGCATATCAGAGATGGCAATATTAACATGAAATATATTAATTCATTTGTAATTGATGAGGCAGACCAAATGTTGGAGTTTGGGTTTTTAGAGGACATAGTACTACTAAAACAAAAATTCCCTGATAAAATACAAATGTCACTTTTTTCTGCAACTATGCCACAGCCAATTGTAGACTTGGCGAAAAAAATCATGACAAATCCAACAAAAATAGATGTGTCTTATCAAGAACAAATCAGTGAAAATATTATTCAGGATTTATTCTATACTTCAGAAAACACCAAGCTTTCTACCTTAGAATTTATAATTGAAGAATATAATCCTTTTATGGGAATTATATTTTGCAATTCAAAAAAATCTGCTACAAGCTTATATGAAAAAATTGGTAACAAGTATGATTGTGAGTTACTACATGGAGAATTTTCTCAAAATAAAAGAGAGCAGATTTTGAATAATTTTAGAAAGCTAAAATTCAGATTTTTAATTTCTACTGATTTATCAGCTAGAGGCTTTGACATAGATGGTGTAACTCACGTAATAAATTACGAAATCCCAAGCTTTATGCAGTATTATGTCCATAGAATAGGTAGGACAGGCAGAGCTGATAAAGTAGGCAATGCAATCAGCTTGATAGACGAAAAAGACGTTGAAAAAATACAAAAAATTGAAAAAAGATATAAAATAAAATCCACAAAATTTTATGACAGAAACAAAAATGAAAGAAAAGCACTTCAAAAAAAGCTTACAAAATTAAAAAATAATTAGTAATTAATAGAGGTAAATATGAACCTTATTATAGGCAAAAACCCTTCCATAGAGGCAATTAAATCAGGAAGAAAAATCGAGACGGTCTATGTGACACAAAATGAAAACGATGAAAAGATAAAATATATAGTATCCTCAGCGAAAGATAAAAATATAACTATAAAAAATGTTGATAAAAAGAAATTGGATACTTTAGCAAAAGGAGAAAATCACCAAGGGGTAATACTTGGCGTTGCTGAATATGAATATTACGATTTTGAAAAATTGTTAAAAGACCTAGAAACAAACAAGCAAAATCAAAAAAGAACTACAATGGTAATACTAGACAAGATAGAGGACGTACACAACCTTGGCTCAATAGTGCGTAGTAGCGAGGGTGCAGGAGTAGATGCTGTAATAATACAAAAAACTAATGCCGCAGGAGTAACACCTGTAGTAGAAAAAGCATCTTCAGGAGCTACTTCTTTTATGAAAATAGTAAGGGTAACTAATATAACAACAACCATAAAAAAATTACAAGATGCTGGTATGTGGATTTATGCCCTAGACATGGGTGATAAAATGTACTATGAACAAGACCTCACAGGAGATGTGGCAATCGTAGTTGGTAGTGAGGGAAAAGGTGTCTCTAGGTTGGTAAAAGAAAACTGCGATTTTATCATATCAATACCAATGAATGGACAAATAAATTCGTTAAATGCAGGAGTTGCAGCATCAATAGTTTTATATGATGTAGTTAGACAAAGGACACTAAAAAATGTCTAAAATTAGACAGATTTTAATTGTCGATGGATATAATGTAATAAATGCTTGGGATATTTTAAAGACTTTAGCTAATGAGAGTTTGGAGCTGGCACGAGAAAAGTTAAATTCTTTAATTAGTGAATATACTCAGTATACCGGCTATAAAAGTATATTGGTGTATGATGCTTATAGGGTAAAAGATTTTTCAGTTAGGCAAGAAAGACTGAAAAATCTTGAAATAGTTTTCACCAAGGAAAATGAGACAGCCGACAGCTATATAGAAAAATATATTACAAGTTTATCCAAAAAAAGATACCTAGAGATTTTTATTGCAACTGATGACATTTCAATTATGCAAATAGGGCAGGGTAAAGGTGCAGTGCATATTTCCACAGCTGAGCTTTTGATAAATGTAAATACTGCCAATTTAAAAATTAGAGATAAAATTAAAAAAAATCATGTCGGAAATAATTCTTTAAATAATTTTATAGATAAGGATACCTATAAATTATTAGACGAATTGCGTAAAGGTGACGTCAAAGAAGAAACTAAAGAAGAGCAAATCGATGAGACACAATTATTTTTACAAAGTATGAAAAAATTAAAAGTGAAAACTATTAAAAATAAAAATATAGATAAAAGAAATTCTAAATAATTAGGAGAAAAAATGTTTGTAGATGTAGCGAAAATCACAGTAAAAGCTGGTAATGGGGGAAATGGAGCAGTCGCATTTCATAGAGAAAAGTATGTGCCGGCAGGAGGTCCATCAGGAGGAAATGGCGGCAGGGGTGGCAACGTAGTATTTCTTGTGGATAACAACATGAGAACCTTGCTGGATTTCAAATACAAATCTAAATATGAGGCTGATAACGGAGAAGATGGTAAAACTTCAAATATGTTTGGTAAAAACGGAGAAGATTTAATCATAAAAGTTCCGGAGGGCACAGTAGTTACAGATGCTAAAACTAAGCTAGTAATAGCAGATTTAAACGAAAATGGTCAGCAGTTTATAATCGCACACGGTGGTAGAGGTGGCAAGGGAAACTCAAATTTCAAAACATCTACTAGACAAGCACCTGCATTTGCAAAGCAAGGTATGAAAGGTGAAGAAATAGAAGTAGAGCTTGAGTTAAAACTACTTGCTGATGTTGGTTTAATTGGATTTCCCAATGTGGGAAAATCCACCTTCTTGTCCATTGTCACAAAGGCAAACCCTAAAATAGCTAACTATCATTTCACTACACTTATTCCAAATCTTGGAGTTGCCTCTATTGATGGAGACTCCTTTGTAATAGCAGATATACCTGGGTTGATTGAAGGAGCATCTGAGGGCGTAGGTCTTGGCGATGACTTTTTAAGACATATCCAAAGGACAAAGGTACTTGTGCATATTGTCGACATAAGCTCATCAGATGGCAGGAACCCGTTGGAGGATTTTGAAATCATCAACAAAGAGCTAGCAACTTATGACAAAAGACTTGAAAGTAAAAAACAAATTGTAGTTGCAAATAAAATGGACTTACTCTATGACAAACAGGTATATGAAGAGTTTAAAGCAAAGTTAAATGAAAAAGGTTATGAGGTATTTTCTATGTCTGCTGCAACTACTGATGGTGTAAATGACATATTAAGAGTATGCAAAAAATATTTAGATAATATAGTAGACGTAGAATTATTTGACCAAGACCAATACTATTCAGCTGAAAAAGATGCTCAAGAAAATATAGACGAAATTACTGTTAGAAAAGAGGACGATGTATTCTATCTTGAGGGTTATCAGCTTGAAAGATTGCTTTATAGTGTAAATTTTGAGGACTTGGAGTCTATAAGATACTTCCAAAACAAATTAGATAAAATAGGGGTAACTGAGTTACTTAAAAATAACGGCATAAAAGAGGGAGATACGGTAGACATCTACGGAATGGAATTTGAATATTATAATTAATATATTAAAGGGGCGGGGCAAATGATTAAAATTATGCCAAGACAGTTGCATGGTAATATTAAAGGAATATCTTCAAAGTCATTTGCTCACAGAGCCTTGTTTTGTGCATCTCAGGCAGATAAACCAACGAAAATTTATTTACCCGATATTTGTGACGATGTTTTGGCTACAAATTCTTGCCTTAAAAGCTTAGGCACTACTTTTAGATTTGAAAAAAATTATGTAACAGTAATTCCAAAAAACTTCGTAGAAAATAATTTTCAGTCCACACAATCCTATGCAGTAGATAGAAAAATATTTGACAATAAAAGAAAAAATACTCCGATATTTGATGCTAGACAAAGCGGTACAACTTTAAGATTTATTATGCCGTTTGCAATGTCTGTAATAGAAGATGCTATTTTTACAGCCAGTAATTCCTTGGTATCAAGACCGATTTCACAGATTATGCAAGTTATGAAAAGTAATGGAGTAGAATTTACATCAAATAATCTGCCAATAAGAGCATTGAAAAAATTTGCCTTTGACAAGATTGCAATTTCTTCAGATATTAGCTCACAGTATGTATCAGGGTTATTACTTTCGTCTGCACTTCAGGACAGTGATGTTGAATTAAAGGTTTTAGGTGATGTTAAGTCAAAACCCTATATTGATATGACAGTGAAAGTAATGGAAGATTTTGGCATAAAAATTGATAAAATCGAAGATGGCTACATTGTTCATAGCAAAGGTGATTATTTTTCACCATTAAATTATAAAGTGGAAATGGACTATTCAGCTGCGGCGTTTTTTATTGTGGCAGGAGCTTTTAGTGAAGAAGGCATTTGTTTAGAGGGGTTTGATAAAAATTCACTCCAAGGGGATAAAAGTATATTAAGAATAATTGAAAAATATGGTGCTAATGTAAAATTTTTAGACGATAAAATCTATATCAGCTCAGGAGAAAAAAGACCATTAAAGTTAAATGTAAAAAATATACCTGATTTAGTGCCTATATTAGCTGTATTAGCGTGTAGCTGTCAGGGCAGGTCAATTTTTGTAGAAACAGATAGGTTAAAATTCAAGGAAAGCGACAGAGTAAAATCCACCTTGGATTTGGTAAATTCGTTGGGCGGGAGAGCATATTTCGGAGATAATTTTATAGTAATTGACGGCTTAGGAAATCTTAAAGGTGGCTTTGTAAAAACATATAATGACCATAGAATAGCAATGGCAGCATCTATAGCCTCTATAATATGTAAAGAGCCGGTAATAATTGAGGACGAAAAAGTTGTATCAAAATCATATGCTACATTTTATGAAGATTTTAACAGTTTAGGTGGTAATTATGTCTTCACAGCTGGGAAATAAGTTTAAAGTAAATATTTTTGGAGAGTCCCATGGTAAATGTATTGGAGTTGTAATTGAGGGAATTCCGGCGGGATTTGAAATTGATTTAGATAAATTAAATCTTTTCATGCAAAAAAGAAAAGGTAAAAAAAATATATCAACAGCTAGAAACGAAAGCGATGAAGTAAATATTGTTTCCGGCTTTTTTAATGCAAAGGCGACAGGCACTCCACTAACGGCTATCATTAAAAATTCTGATGTAAAATCTAAAGATTACGAGCAGCTAAAAAATATTTTTAGACCATCTCATGCAGACTATACCGGTTATGTTAAATATAACGGATTTAATGACTATAGAGGCGGTGGACATTTTTCAGGTCGATTAACAGCACCTTTATGTGTAGCCGGAAATATTGCTATGCAGATACTGAAAAAAAATTATTGCATAGAAATTTTTTCTCATATAATTAATATTGGCTGCTTAGATATGGGAGAAAAATCATTTTATAGTGCTACATATGAAGAAATAAAATCGATTAATAATAAATCACTAGCATTCATAGACGAAAATGCTATGAACATAGCGATTGAAGAAATAGAAAAGGTCAAAAAAAATGGCGACTCTGTAGGAGGAGTAATAGAAACCGGAATTTTTGGTATTAAAACTGGGATTGGTGAGCCAATTTTTGATACAATAGAGGGCAATATTGCAAAAGCGATTTTTGCTGTACCTGCAGTAAAGGGGATAGATTTTGGAGCGGGATTTTCTGCCGGATATATGAAAGGCTCTGAATATAACGACAGATTGAATTATGTAAATGATGATGAAAAAAATTTGAAAATAGAAACAAAGACAAATCATGATGGTGGGATAAATGGCGGTATATCTAATGGTATGCCAATAATTTTTAATACAGCAGTAAAACCGACCCCATCTATTTATATTCCTCAAGAAACTATTAATATCAGCACCGGTAAAAATACTACATTGCAAATAAAAGGCAGACATGACCCTGCTATCGTGACTAGAGCGGTGTATCCTGTTATGTCAGCGGCAGCAATTGCATTATTAGATTTAATTTTATAATATAAATATGAGGTCAAGCATTGGATTTAAATAATTTAAGAAAAGAAATCGATAAAATCGATGACCAAATTGTAGAATTATTTTTAAAAAGAATGGAAGTTAGCAAAGAAATTGCCGAAATCAAAAAAACTATCGGAAAAAACATCTTTGATGGCAAAAGAGAGCAGGAAGTGCTTGATAAAGTCAGCTCAAAATCAAGTGAAATGTCAGATTATATCAATCAATTATATAAAGAAATAATGAGACTAAGTAAAGACTATCAAACAGATGTATTTAAACCAAATATAGTTTTAATCGGTATGCCTGGAGCTGGAAAGACTACAATTGCCAAAAAATTGTCAGTATTATTTAATATGCCTGTAGTTGAAACAGATAAAGAAGTAGAAAAAATTGAAGGAAAAAGCATACCTGAAATTTTTGAACAAAAAGGAGAAAACTATTTTAGAAAAATAGAAAAAGATGTATATAAAGCTACATCAAATGTATCAGGAAAAATTATTTCCACCGGTGGCGGAGCAGTAAAAGATAAAGAAAATATTGACATATTAAAACAAAATGGAAGAATTTATTATATAATGAGAGATGTTGAAAAACTTGCAACAGTAGGTAGACCATTAAGCAGTGTAGGAAAAGAAGAATTATATAAATTGTTTGAAAACAGAAAAGCTTTGTATGAAAACTACTGCGATGTAAAAATACAAAATGATTTAATAGATACTGCCGCCAAAAAAATTATGGAGGATTTTAATGCATATTTTAGTAATTAACGGACCAAATATAAATATGCTTGGCATAAGAGAACCAAGCATCTATGGCAAAAATACATACAAGGACTTGCTAAAAGAAATACAAAACGTTGCAAAAGAGCTGGATATAAAAGTATCAACATTTCAAAGTAACCATGAGGGTGAAATAGTAGATAAAATTCAAAGCTGTTACAATACAGATATAATGGCAATAGTAATAAACCCAGCCGCCTATACTCATACATCAGTTGCTATATTAGATGCTCTAAAGTCCGTAAATATTCCAGCAGTGGAAGTTCATATATCAAATATAGATGAAAGAGAAAAATTTAGAAAAAAATCTTACACCTCTTTATATTGCGAAAAAGTAATAATAGGTCACGGAATAAATGGCTATATAGAAGCAATAAATTACTTAGCAATAAAATATACTTAGTATTGTTTTTTAGTGAAATTTGTCAAATTAAATGTAATATTATCATAGTAAATGTAAAATAGATGGTTAAGTTATTGTGCATTTAATAGTGTAAACTATAGATCATAAAAAGTTTTTAAATTTATAGTATAAACAAAAAAATTTGATATATTTTAGTAAAAACTAAAATAATACTGGATTTGTTTTATGTGTATTTATAAGGTAGTGTAAAATAGATTATGAAAAACTAACACACAAAAAAGCAATAAAAAAAGACCACATAGTGTCTTTAAAAAAGTAAAAATAGTTTAAAAAAAACGCCGAAATTATGACTCAAAGCACCACAAAAAGCCGTCATGAAATCACGGCAAAATGGTCTTTAAAGTATTGTAATCACTTAAATAATGTTGATATGAATTGATATTATAATTTAGAAATTTTTATTTATCTTGAGTTTTTCTTTCTAAGAAAGTTTTAATCCCTTCCAATCCAAGTAGTATACATACTCCAAGTATAAATCCAATTATACTAAAAGTATCAGGGGATAGTGGAGGTAGTGGTGTATCAAGAGTAGTTGGTCCCATTGCTATAGCATAAAATGAACCAAGCATCAGACCGATTATCATGTAAAGCATTTTGCTGTAGTGATGTTCAAGTGCAATTCTAATACCTTTAATCGATACGAAAAGTCCAAAGACTATTCCAAATCCTAAAGCCATAATACCGGGGATTACACCAAAGTTTAGGCTAATAAATTGTTTTATAGCGGAAATAGTAGGAACGTACACACCAAAAATTAAAAGCAGCGTTGAGCCGGAGATGCCCGGCAAAACCATGGCAGTGATTGCTGCAGCACCGGAAATAAATAGATACAAAATTTGTCCTAATGACAGTACTGAAAAATTAATGGAGGTAGTTAAATTTGCGGAACTTCCTGAAACTAGCATTTGCCTTAAAAATGAAATAGCAACTACTAATAATGTACCTAAAAGTGTAAAAATTATATTTTGATATTTTCCAAGTATATTTTTTTTCTCAGAGTTAATTATAAACGGTATAGATGCAAAAGTTAGCCCTATAAATACAGAGCTAAGCAAATAAATATTTTGTTCAAAAAGCTTAGTTAGAACAGTAACCGATATTGACATACCGATTGCCCAACCGATACCAAGCTTACCCAAAAATTTTAAAGCCTTGATACGCTCATTCTTATTGCCGGAAAATGCGAAGTGAATTGAGTCCAAAAATTCCTTATAAAATCCAAGTATAAAAGCTATTGTGCCGCCTGAAACCCCGGGTACACTGTCAGCTAGGGACATACAAAAACCATTAAAAATATTTAAAAGCATAAATTCCCCAAAAAAATTATAAAATCTAACAATAATTATGAGAATTAAAAAAATTAAGAGCAATTTTATCCAACTGCTCAATAATTTTTCAATTCTCATTTGTTAATTATACCAAAATTTCTTAAATGATTATGAAATCTTAAAAAATTTTAAAGCATTTTTAGCTGTAATTTCAAAAATTTCTTCTTCAGGCATATTTTTTAGCTCTGCTAATTTCTTGCCAACAAATTTGACATTTGACGGGTCATTCCTTTTACCTCTTTTAGGCTCAGGAGTTAGATAAGGACTATCTGTCTCAATAAAAATCATATCAAGAGGAGCGTAAGCTGCAACCTCTTGAAGATTTTTAGATTTTTTAAAGGTCAGTGGGCCGGCAAATGATAGATAACAGCCAAGCTTTAAATATTCCTTTGCCATCTCAAGGCTTTGTGAAAAACAGTGCAGCACACAAGGTGTATCTTTTTTACAGGATTTTAACATATCCAGCGTATCCGAAGCGGCATCTCTAGAATGTATTATAAATGGCAAATCCATTTCTTTTGCAAGATATATTTGCTGTTCAAATACTTCTTTTTGGGTTTGCCTTGGTGAATAATCATAATAATAATCCAGTCCAATTTCACCAATGGCTACAGTTTTTTCGTTTTTACATAGATTTTTAAGCTCTTTCATAGCAGTGTCATCCATGTATTTTGCCTCATGTGGGTGAATACCGACAGCTGAATATATAAAATCATATTTTTTTGAAAGCTCTACAGATTTTCTTGAAGATGATATATCTGAGGCAGGGTCGATAATATAGGAGATACCTTCATTTTTTATATACTCTATAACCTGTTTGCGGTCTATATCAAATGCCTCATCATCCAAATGAGCGTGTGAGTCAAAAATCATATTTCCTCCCTAGGATACTGTAGCAGTATCGTCTATGCCATCAGCATTTAAGACGATTAAATTTTTATCATCAGGTGTAGCGGCAGATAAAATCATACCATGAGACTCTAGTCCTCTTAATTTTCTTGGTTTTAAATTAGCTACATAAACTATATTTTTTCCAACCAACTGTTCAGGCTCATAAAATTTTGCGATGCCTGAAATTATTTGTCTAGTTTCATCACCTGATTTTATTTTAAATACTAGTAATTTGTCAGCATCAGGGTGCTTTTTAACCTCTAATATTTTTCCGACTCTTAAATCCAATTTTGCAAAATCGTCTATAGTTATTTCCTGCTTTTCATCAGATTTTTCTACTTTTGCTTTTTCTTCAGCTTTAGGATTTTCTTCGTCTGAGAATAGATTTTCTAATATTTCAAGCTCCTTAGGTACGTCAAGTCTTGGGAATAATATTTCGCCTTTATTTACCTTTGTACCATCAATAGTTAGACCAAATGTAAATGCAGAGTCAAAAGTTTTTAGCTCATCGGGTACATTTAATTGTTCAAATATTTTCTTAGATGTACTATTTAAAGTTGAGCTTAGCATTACAGTGATTATGCGTAGAGACTCAGCTAAGTCATATAATACGCAGTTGAGTTCGTCTTTTTTTGTTTCGTCCTTAGCAAGTGCCCAAGGCATTGTCTCATCGACATATTTGTTACATCTTTTTATAGCCTTCCATATTTCCTCAAGAGCCTCATGGAACATAAGCTTGTTCATTTTTTCGTCCACGATTTTTGGCATAGCAGTAACTACATTCACCAAATCATCATGGAATGCAGTTTTTACATCAGTTTTTATAATAACTGAGTCATTATATTTTTCTATCATAGAAACTGTACGAGATAGCAAGTTGCCAAGCTCATTTACTAAATCGGAGTTAATCCTATTTAAAAATGCTGAGTTTGTGTAGTTGCCATCTTGACCAAAAGTGAATTCACGAAGTAGGAAATATTTTAATGCGTCTATACCATATCTTTCTATCAAAGGCTCAGGATAAACTACGTTTCCCTTAGATTTACTCATTTTATCCGCCGCAAATAAAATCCAGCCATGACCAAATACTTGTTTTGGTAGAGGAATGTCAAGTGCCATAAGCATAGCAGGCCAAATTATAGAGTGAAATCTAATAATTTCTTTTGCCATTAAATGTACATTTGCCGGCCAATATTTTTGATACAAGCTGTCGTCTCCGCTACCATATCCAAGGGCTGTTATATAGTTTGAAAGGGCATCTACCCAAACATAGATTACGTGTTTTGGGTCAAAAGGTACTTTTATACCCCAGTCAAAGGAAGTACGAGATACTGATAAATCCTCAAGACCTTTGTTAATAAAATTGTTTAGCATTTCATTGGCTCTGCTTTGCGGATAACAAAAATCCGGATTTTCCTCAAAAAGCTTTTTAAGTCTGTCTTGATATTTTGAAAGCCTAAAAAAATATGATTGCTCTTTTCTTTTTTCTACAGGTCTATGACAGTCAGGGCAGTTGCCATCAACTAATTGAGACTCTGTCCAGTAAGCCTCATCATGTACGCAATAATAGCCCTCATATTCACCAAGATAAATGTCACCTTTTTCATAAAGCTTAGTGAAAATGTCTTGAACTAGTTTTTCATGTCTTGGTTCAGTGGTTCTTATAAAATCATCATAGGAAATTTCCATCTTTTCCCACAAAGCTTTGATTTTTGCAATCATTCCATCTAGGTATTCGATAGGCTCCATGCCCATTTCTTTTGCTTTTTTTTGGATTTTTTCTCCATGTTCATCAGTACCTGTAAGAAATCTTACATCATATCCGGTAAATCTTTTGTATCTTGCTATAGAGTCAGCAGCAACAGTTGTATATGTATGACCTATATGTAGATTGCCACTTGGATAGTATATTGGTGTTGTAACATAAAAAGTTTTCTTTTGTGTATCTGACATTAATTAATTCCTCCAAATATTAAATTTATAACATTATAACACACCTGATGAAATTCTTCATTAATTTTTCAATAAAAAACAAATAGCTGTACCTGAAATAAATTTTACAATGATATAGAATATTTTAAAGATACACGATTTTTTAATATTATATGAACAATTTATGAATTTGTGTAAGTAACTTTATTATAGTTTTGGAGGAAACATTATGGATATGCAAGTTATGAAAAGTATAAGTCCACAAGAAGCAAGAATGATGATTAGAAGAGGGGGAGTTTAAGCTACCAACATCAGGAGTATGCGAAGGACACGTACAAGGCAATCTTACCAAAGGAATTAGCCTTCGATTTTTTGCTGTTTGCTACTAAAAATCCATAATCTTGTCCAATACTTGATGTTATTGAGCCAGGCAGTTACGAACCAAAGTTAATAGCAAAGGGCTGTGACATAAGAACAGATATACCAAAATATCGTATTTATAGAAACGGAGTAATGACAGAGGAAGTTGACAATTTATTGGATTATTATAAAGATGATTTCGTTGGTTTCGTAATTGGCTGTTAATTTAGTTTTGAACACGCAATGATGTCTGCCGGTATACCGGTTCGTCATATTGAAGATAATCATAATGTCCAAATGTATATCACAAATATACCTACAGTCCCTGCTGATTCATTCCATGGAAATACTGTAGTATCTATACCATATAAAATGGTTACAAGAGCTGTGACAGTTACCGCACAATATCCATCTGTACATGGAGCACCTTTGCAGTTGATGCTGATTACGCAGTTTTATAGTAGAATATTTAAATATAAAAAATTAGTGAAGATTGGAATGCTCAAATAAATAGTATTAATTTGAACAGAAATTTAATTTTAATCAAAAAATTCCACTTAATTCTAAGTTTATAGAAGATAGTGGAATTTTTATTTTAACGTTTATAGTAACCTTTTGTGTTTGTAATTTAAGAATAATTGTCAACTAATTCATCACATATCTTTATTTTTTTAATGGTTTATGATATTATAATAAAATATTTGTTAAAATATAAATGAGAAATTAGAATTAATAAAAAAATAAGCAAAATTTAATATAATGGAATATGGTTTAAAATATGTATTCTATTTGGAGGCAAGATGGCATTTGACGGAATTACACTAGCTAGTATGGTGAATGAATTAAACGAAAAGATAGTAAATCTTAAAATAGATAAAATATCTCAGCCTGAAAGGGATGAAGTAGTGCTTTCTTTTAGGGGCGATAAGAATAATTATAGACTACTTTTAAGTGCAAACGCATCTTTGCCAAGAATGTATTTAATCGAAACAACAAAAAAAGAGAACCCATTAAAAGCTCCAACATTTTTAATGATACTTAGGAAACATATTCTATGTGGGAAAATATTAAAAATAGAGCAAGACAGCTTTGACAGGACGGTTGACATATATATTTCCTCCTTTGATGAATTGCAACAGAGAAAGACAAAACGTCTTACAATAGAAATTATGGGCAGACATAGTAATGTAATTTTGGTAGACGATGAGACAAATACTGTAATTGACTCAATAAAAAGAGTTCCACTTTCTGTATCATCATACAGAGAGGTTTTGCCGGGCACAATATATAAAATGCCTCCAAAACAAGACAAACTAAATCCGGTAGATGAGATTTCCCTGCAAGATTTTATCAAGCATATGAGTGTAAAATTGCCTATATATAAAGCCTTGTATACTACATTTTTCGGATTAAGTCCGCTGATTTCTAAAGAGCTATGCTTTAGAAGTGATATTTTGCATGACCAAATTGCAAATGAAATCGACCCTATGAGTATGCAAAAGCTATATGAGGCATTTACAAAAATGATGGGCAAAATAAAGTCAAAAAGCTTTGAGCCTTGTATAGTTTTTGATAAAAGTGGTAAAACTGTAGATTTTTCCTGCATATATCTTAGTATGTATGAAGGCTTGGATATAAAATCAAAGCTTGGCATTTCGCAAATATGTGAAAGCTTTTATAATCATAGAGACACCAAAGAGCGTCTTATGCAAAAAAGTCATGAGATGCGTAAAGTTTTGTCTAATAAAATTAATTTGTTAGAAAATAAAATTATAAAACAAACTGTTGAATTAGAAGAAACAGTCAAAAAAGACCAGTATAAAAGGGATGCTGATTTGTTGACTGCGTACATCTATATGTTAAAAGACGGTGATAAACAAATAACGGTCGATGATTTTTATACTGAAGATTTAAAAAAAACTACTATTAAATTAGACGAAAATTTAACCCCTTCGCAAAATATACAGCGTTTATACAAGAAATATAATAAGCTAAAGGTTAGAGAAGTTGAGCTTGCTGAGCAGGTTTCTTATTCTAAAAAACTATTACATTATTTGCAAAACTTTGAGGTATCAATAGAAAATGCACAAAGTTTAGATGAATATAATGATATAGTTGACGAAATGGCAAATGAAGGGATTATAAAAAAAGCTAAAGCTGAAAAGGGAAAAAGTAAAAAACAAAATCAAACTGCAGAAGAATTTAGACCGATGAGATTTATTTCCAGTGATGGATATAATATTTACGTTGGTAAAAACAACAGACAAAACGACTACTTAACTATGAGGTTTGCCAAGGACGATGATATGTGGCTACACACAAAAAATATCCCAGGCTCACACACCATTATAAGAAGTAATGCAAAAGAAATATCAGAAAATGCAATAAAACAGGCTGCTATGATAGCTGCTTATTATAGTAAGGCTAAATCATCCCAAAATGTACCGGTGGATTATACACTTAAAAAATTTGTAAAAAAGCCAAACGGTGCAAAAAATGGAATGGTTATTTATGAAACTAATTCTACTATATACGTTACTCCGGATGAGGAAAAGGTAAAAGAGTTAGAATTGAAATAAATTAGGAGATAGTATGAATTTTACATCAGCGATTTTTTTAACATCAATGTTGCCGGTATTTTTAATTATATATTATTTATTACCGGGAATTACTTTAAAAAATATTTTATTGCTAATAACTAGCTTATATTTTTATTCAACTTCTGAACCAATATTTATTTATTTTATTATTGGCTCAGTTTTTGTGAATTATATGCTAGCAAAATTAATTTTTTTAAGTGATGATTGCATAAAAAGAAAATATCTGTTAATAGCTGATATAGTTTTTAACGTGGGAATGCTGGCAATATTTAAATATACTGATTTTATAATAGCGACTATAAATCAGTTTTTTGTAGTTAATATTCCAAAGACCAATCTACCTTTGCCAATAGGGATATCATTTTTTACATTTCAAGCTATGTCTTATGTTTTTGACATTTATTATAATAAAGATGACCTGCATAAGTCTACCGGCTCTATCTTTGACTTTGGACTATATTTGACTATGTTTCCTCAGCTTGTCGCAGGACCGATTGTTAGATTTGATGATGTATACAAGGATATATATGAAAGAAAATTTAATGTAGAGAAGATAAATCATGGCTTGAGAAGATTTATATTTGGCTTGTCAAAGAAAATTTTGCTTGCAAATACTTATGCAATTGTAGCAGATACTGCGTTTTCTTTAGACCCAAAGGATGCGGGTAGCTCAATGCTATTTTTAGGTGCTGTATGCTATACACTGCAAATTTATTTCGATTTTTCGGGATACAGCGATATGGCAATCGGTATAGGTCAAATGCTTGGATTTAAATTTCCGGAAAACTTTAACAAACCATACCTTGCAACCTCGGTTACAGATTTTTGGAAAAGATGGCATATGACATTGTCGTCATGGTTTAGAGATTATGTATATTTTCCGCTTGGCGGCTCTAAGTATAAAATGAACAAGACTATACTTAACTTATTTATAGTATGGCTTTTAACAGGATTATGGCATGGAGCAAAGTGGACGTTCGTTGCTTGGGGGTTATTATACTTCTTGTTTATAAGCTTTGAAAAAATTTACAAACAAAATCATAACCGTTCAATAGATAAGAATTTGCCTTACGCTTTAGTAAGGATTTATACTCTTTTTGTAGTAATGGTTTTGTGGATATTCTTCCGTAGTGACAGCATAAAAGGGGCATTTTTATATATTTTCAATATGCTTAACATTACGAATATCGGATTGGTTAATTCTCAGGCATGGTTTTATTTAAAACAATATTTTGGAGTGTTATTAATTGGAATATTGTTGAGTACAAATTTCTTTGATTTTTGTAGTAAACTTATTTGTGTACTTCTTCCAAGTAAGCATATCAAAAATATTTTGGCAAGTGTTTATTGTGCAATATTGCTTGTGCTTTGTTTGCTATACATTGTAAAAGGTGGATTTAATCCTTTTATATACTTTAACTTTTAATGGTGGCTAATATGAAATATGTTGAAAAATATGGATTATTCGTATTTTTTATAATCTTTTTACTATATTTTGGAGTAATGACGAAAATAAATATCGCAAAATCAGACATTCCTACTAAAACCTATGAAATGAAAGGCAAGGGGATATTTGAAAAGGATGCGATTTTAAAGCAGAAAATTGCTGCAAATGATGATATTTATAATTCTTATTTTTTCCAAAAGATAGGATTTATTGAAAATTATGGACTATTACAGAAAGTTTTGGGCAAAGAGATTGTTGATGACAAGCTAAATTATAGAAGGGTTTACAAGGGAGCAAATGACACCTTGTATTATACAGTGCCTGTAAAAAACATTAATGAAAAGGCTGTAGAAAATATCTCTAATCTCAAGCAAAAACTTGACCTACAACAAATACCAATGTTTTTTGTGCTTGCACCTAACAAGCATACTATAAATTCTGCTAATTTTCCTCAGGGTGTACTTGATTATAATACAACTAATCTAGACGATTTGAGCAAGAGACTTACCGAAAAAGGGATTGATGTATTAGATTTAAATCAGGAGTTCTTTAAAGATAAAAAAGATGAAAATACATCTTTCTATAAGACGGACACCCATTGGAAAAATGAGACTGCATTTTGGGGGTATCAAAAGTTAGTTAGTCATTTGGCAAATGAATATGTATACAATTTTAATAATGATGCAAAATTTACTTCGCCAACTAGTTACACAACTATGAAATATAATGAAACTTATATAGGCTCTATGGGCAAGAGAACTGGTAAAAAGTATGTTGCCAAAAAGGATGACTATGAATTAATATTACCAACTTTTGATACAAATAGAACTTATAAAAAATACAATGATGTCTTGACGGAAATAAGCACAAAATCAGGCAGTTTTGAAGATGTATTTGTTAATAAAGCTGTATTAGATAGCAAAGACCCGTATGAAGATAAATATACTACTATGATGGGTTATGGCACACCTTATGAGGTTATAATCAACAATCAAATCAAACAAGATACTAAACTGCTGATAATAAAAGACAGCTTTGCAATGCCATTAAGTGCATATCTAAGCAATAACATTAAAACGATTTGCCTTTTAGATACAAGATACGAAAATATCAGGAAGAATTTAAATAGGATGATTACAAATATTAAGCCAGACTATGTTTTATTTGTATGCTCACCTTCATCAGTATTCTATTTCCCTGAAATGTTTGATTTTTAAATTGTTGAATTTAAGGAATAAATTTTATGAAAGATTTAACAACATTAGCTATAGAAAGTAGCTGTGATGAGACGTCTATAGCAATAGTAAAAAATGCAAGAGAAGTTTTATCTGAGGTTACAGACTCACAAGTGCCTATCCATACAAAATTTGGTGGAGTTGTGCCTGAAATTGCCTCTAGAAATCATATTTCCAATATAAATTATGTATATGAAAAAGCCTTGGTAGATGCAAATATGAAAATTGCTGATATTGATTTTATATCTGTATCAAACAGACCGGGGCTTGTCGGTGCGTTATTAGTTGGTGTTTCCTTTGCTAAAGCACTTGCATTTGCCACTGATAAGCCGATAGTCGGAGTGCATCATATTAGAGGGCATATATGTGCAAATTTTATTGCACATAAAGAACTAGAGCCTCCTTTTATTTGCTTAATAATCTCAGGTGGACATTCCCATATTGTAAAAGTGGATGACTATACAAAATTTAATGTGCTGGCAAAAACTAGAGACGATGCAGCAGGAGAGGCTTTTGATAAAGTCGCAAGGTGTTTAGATTTAGGCTACCCTGGTGGTCCTAAGATAGATAAATTGGCAAAAGAAGGAAATCCAAATGCGATTGATTTTCCAAAAGCAAAATTTGAAAATTCGTTGGATTTTAGTTTTTCAGGTATAAAATCTGCAGTGCTCAATTATATGAACACGATGAAAATGAAAAATTTACAAGTAAATAAAGCAGATGTTGCAGCGTCATTTCAAAAATCTGTTGTAGATATTTTAAGTGAAAATCTAATAAAGGCGTCCGATGTTTATGGTATAGATAAAATAGCTATTGCAGGAGGAGTTTCAGCAAACTCTGCTCTAAGAGAAAATATTGAAAAACTAGCTCAAGAAAATGGTAAAAAATTTTATTATCCGCCTCTATCTCTATGTACTGATAATGGTGCAATGATAGGTTCTAGTGGATATTTTGAATATTTGGCAGGTAACGTATCTGATATGTCTATGAATGCTTATGCCACATATGATATAGGTAAAGACTAATGAATGTAGCAATAGTTCTTTGTGCCGGAACGGGAAGTAGGATGAATTTAGTTATTCCTAAGCAATATATGAATATTTTGGGTAATCCGCTAATTTCATATTCTTTAAAAGCCTTTGAAAAAGCTAAAACAGTTGATAAAATTATTTCTGTAGTAGGAGATGTATTGGTCAATTCTCTATCGCAAAAAGAATTAATTTTTTCAATTAAAAATAAATATGAAATTTCTAAATTATCAGCAGACGATATAATACTTGGTGGCTCAAATAGACAGCAATCAGTTTTTAATGCTTTAAATCATATTTCTAAAATGATTAACGATGATGATATTGTAGCAATTCATGATGGAGTGAGGGCTCTAATTAAACCGGCCAGTATAGATTACATAATAGAGCAAACAAAGATATTCGGCTGCACTACTTTTGCGAAAAAAGCTACAAATACTCTCACTAGGGTTGATGAAGATTTATTGATAGAGCAGTATGTAGACAGAGAAAAAGTATTTGAGCTTGAAACCCCACAATGTTTTAGGTTTAAGGCGATTTATAAATCTCATAAAAAAATAATGGTGCAGTCTAATACAAAAATAACTGACGATACAAGTATAGTTATAAACAATGGATATAAAGTGAAAATAATTGAAAATAAATATCCTAACAATAAATTGACTACAAGAAATGACATAGCAATTTTTGAAACCTATTTAGCTAAATCGAATTAGAGTTTATGAGGAATAAAAATGGAATTTAAAAGATTAGAATTGATTATAGGAAATAAAAATATCGAAAAATTAAAAAATTCTCATATAGCGATATTTGGATTAGGTGGAGTTGGTGGATATGTAGCAGAGGGCTTGTCAAGAAGTGGAATAGGACAATTTACTCTTATTGATTATGATATTGTTGACATAACTAATATTAATAGGCAGATAATAGCCACACATTCATCAATAGGCAAATATAAAACAGAGCTTTTTGAGAAAAGAATAAAAGATATAAACCCAGACGCAAAAATCAAGCTACTAACTAAAAAGTATGAAAAATCTGAAAATGAACTGTTTTTTGGTGAAGAACACTATGATTTTGTAGTAGATGCCATTGATATGGTTACAAGCAAAATTGACTTAATTGTAAGCTGTTATGAAAAAAATATTCCCATAATTAGCTCAATGGGTATGGGCAAAAGGCTTGACCCATCTCATATTCGGTTGACAACACTAGATAAAACTTATAATTGTAGTTTGGCAAAGGTTATGAGAAGAGAATTAAAAGAGTATGGCATTACTAAACTACCTTGCGTTTTTTCTGATGAAATCTGCGAATTTGCTCTTGCAGATAAGTCAACTGAAAAAAAGGTAATCGGTTCATCAGCTTTCGTACCATCAGTTGCCGGATTTACGATAGCAAGTTATATTATTAGAAATTTAATTGGTGAAGAAAATGAAAAATAGCGATATTTTAAAAATCTTATCTGACCATAATGGACAGTATGTTTCAGGAGCTGAGATGGCAAGCATATTTGGTATATCAAGAGCTGCTTTGTCGAAAAGAATTCAAAAAATGAAAGAAAATGGCATAAAAATAGATGCAATTACAAATAAAGGCTATATGCTGTTAGACATACCGGATGATATAACTCAAGATAATATTTATGTTGGCGTGGCTGACGGTCAAAAAATCGGGAATACAATTATAGTATTAGACAAAGTCAACTCAACAAATGACTACGCAAAAACTATTGCTAAGACATCTACAGAAGGTACAGTAATAGTTTCTAAAATCCAAACCTCAGGCAAGGGTAGACGTGGTAGAGAATTTATTTCCAGTGAGGGTGGACTTTATTTCACTATAATTTTAAAGCCTGATGTAGAAATAACTAAAATCCCATTTTTAACACAAGTCACTGCTTGCAGTGTATTTAAAACACTAGAAACCCTTGGAGTGAAAACAAAAATTAAATGGCCAAACGATATAATACTTAACGACAAAAAATTGTGCGGCATCTTATGTGAAATGAGTATGGAAATAGGAATGCTGGATTACTGCGTGGTTGGTATAGGAATAAATGTAGAAAATAAATTTACAGATGGAATTAAAGATATAGCCACTTCTTTAGGATTGGAAAATTATAATATAAGCAAGAAAGAAATTTTATGGCAGGTATTAAAATATTTTGATATGTACTATAAGGATTTTCTAGCTGAAAATTATTCAAGTGTACTGGAAGTTTTGAGGACTAACTCAAATATTCTTGGAGAAAAAATTAATATTTTATCCGCTGAAATTACTACTCCTGCGGTGGCTAAAAATATTGATGACAAAGGTTTCTTAGTTGTAGAATATGAAGACGGTACAACAGAGGCACTTAATTACGGTGAAATTAGTATAAGAAAGAGATAGATTATGGATTATAATGAAGTAGCAGTATCAACTACAACAATAGCAAGTGACCTGATTTCGAATATACTAATTCAAAATGGTTCTAAAGGTGTAAGCATAGAAGACCCAGCCGATTTATTTGTGAAAAACACACCTTATGACTGGGATTATGCAGAAAAAACCACCTTAAAATTTGACCATGAGGATGTTGTAATAAGAGGATACTATAGCTTGACAGAAAATTTTGAAGAAATAATTGAAAATATACAGTCAGATTTGGATAAAATCAAAAATTTGGAGTTTGACTTAGGAACTCTTGAAATATCTATAAAAGAAGTAAAACAGTCAAACTGGGAAAATGAATGGAAAAAGTATTTTAAAATAACTAGACTAAGTGATAAGATTGTCATAAAACCGGAATGGGAAACTTATTTGGCAAAAGATGGCGAAATTGTCTTAGAGCTTGACCCAGGACTAGCGTTTGGCACTGGCACGCATGAAACTACTAAAATGTGTCTGCTTGCCTTAGAAAAATACCTAAAAAAAGACGATGATGTTATAGATATTGGTACAGGAAGTGGAATTTTATCCATAGCAAGCGTAAAGCTTGGTGCAAAAAATGTAATAGCAACCGACATAGATAAATTAGCCATAAAAGTGAGCACTGAAAATGCTCAAAAAAATAAAGCATTAGACAAAATTCAGGTAAGATATGGTGATTTAACTGAAATCATCCATGAAAAAGCAGACATAGTCGTAGCAAATATTATGGCTGATATTGTGGCTGAGTTATCAAAAGATGTAACCAATATTATGAAAGATAATGCTTTATTTATTTCATCAGGCATTATTGATGAAAAAGTAGATTTTGTTAAAGAAAATTTAGAAAAAAATGGCTTAGAATTGATTGATGAATACAATGAAAAACATTGGCATTGTTTAATAGCAAAAAAGAGGGCTAAATAGTTGGAAAATAATTTAGGGAATTTATATAAAAATTTTGGTATTTCTGAAAAAGATTTAACAAGAGCAAAAAAAATTGAAACTGACTTAAAAGAAACATTTGATAAACTAGACGAAATTAAACTTTACAATCAAATGAAGGTCTTAAACGCCATGCAAAAGGCAAAATTATCAGATATACATTTTGGCACTTCTTCCGGATACGGTTACAATGACATTGGCAGAGATAAAGTAGAAGAGGTATTTGCAAATGTGTTTAATACAGAAGATGCTTTAGTAAGACCATCTATTGTAAATGGTACACATGCACTAAGTATATGCCTAAATTCTCAGCTCATGCCAGGCGATACAATGCTTGCTATAACAGGCAAACCATATGATACTTTAGACGAAGTAATAGGTATAATAGATGCTCCATTATCATTATCTCAATATGGAATAAAATATAAGCAGGTTGATTTAATTAATAACGGGGATTTTGATTTTGAAAATATTAAAAAAAATATTATACAAGACTCTTCTATAAAAATGATTTACATCCAAAGGTCAAAGGGATATTCTACAAGAAAATCATTAGAAGTCAATCAAATAGGCGAAGTTATTAAATTTGTCAAAGAAATAAAAAAAGATTTAATAGTTATGGTAGACAATTGCTATGGTGAATTTTTGACATATGGTGAGCCTACAGATGTTGGGGCAGATATTATGGCTGGCTCACTTATAAAAAATCCCGGCGGTGGTATTTCTATCACTGGGGGTTATATAGTTGGCAAAAAAGATTTAGTAGAGCGTGCCTCTCAAAAACTTACTTGTGCAAGCATAGGTAAGGAGTGTGGATTAACTTTTGGCACTAACAGAGCAAATATGCAGGGCTTATTTTTAGCTCCGACAGTTGTCAATGGGGCGCTTAAAGGTGCAATATTTTTAGCAAAACTCTTTGAAGAAGATGGATACAAAGTATTTCCTGCATCTTCGGATGAAAGAAGTGACATTATACAGGCTGTTTCATTTGAAACAAAAGAGGAAATAATTGCATTTTGTAAAGCTATCCAGCTAGCATCTCCGGTAGATAGCTTTGTAGTGCCTGAACCTTGGGATATGCCCGGTTATGATGATGAGGTTATAATGGCGGCAGGGTGTTTTGTGCAAGGTTCATCCATAGAACTTTCAGCGGACGCTCCTATTAGAAAACCGTATACTGTTTATTTTCAGGGTGGACTTACTTACGAACACTCTAAGCTAGGTGCGATGATGGCGTACAACTTTGTGAAGGATTTATAAGATAATTATTCAAAAAAATAATTTTTTGCATATTTTTTATTGTATATAATTGATAATTTATTTATAATGTTACTTTAGAATTTAATTTAACAATAATCTTGGCTAAAACTTGGGGGTCGTATGGAAATAGTTAATGTCTTAAAAAATGATGGGCTTCTTTTCACATTAAAAAAAGGTACGCATGATATTAATGAATTAAAAGAAATCTTTGAAAAACATTCAGAAATAAAATTTGTTTCACTGGTAGGCTATGATTTAAGAGGAAATGCAACCGATGAAAAAATTCCGGTTAAAGCTGTACTTGACGACATTGAAAACTTTTTTGCATCAGGGGTACAAACAGATGGTTCTAGCGTTGAATTAATCGGTATAGCCAGCTTAAACAATGCAAAGGTTACAATAATACCTGATATGGATTGTGATTGGTTCGTCGATTATAACTTTAATTTATTATCAGATGATTCGGGAAAACCTGTAGGAACACTAAGAATACCAGCTTTCTTAGTTCATAATGATGAAGTTGTATGCTCAAGAGGTGTATTAAAAAGAGCCATTGACAATCTTCAAAATAACATATTTGACAAAATAAAAAACAATAAAGAATTAAAGGAAGAAATAGGAATCGACTCTGAAATTAAAGAAATAAATATAACGGCTGCAACAGAGCTGGAGTTTTATGTTAAGACACCTCAAGAAAATTATACAATTAAAGAGCTTTCAACTTCACAAATTTTGAAAGAACAGTATTGGAAAAGAACAGAAGGTATAGTAAGGTCTGCTATGGAAACCTGTCTATTACTTATGGAGCGTTATGGTTTTGAACCTGAAATGGGGCATAAGGAAGTAGGTGGGGTAAAACCTATGCTTAACCATGATGGGGATAGAACTCACATTATGGAGCAATTGGAAATTGACTGGAAATATTCTGACCCAATGCAGACGGCAGATAATTTATATGTAGTTAAGGATTTGGTCTTAGATGTATTTAATAGATTTGGATTGGAAGTAACATTTGACTCTAAACCTGTAGACAAGGTTGCAGGTAGTGGAGAACATACACATATAGGTGTAAGTGCAAAATTAGAAAATGGAAAAAGGATAAATTTATTTAATCACGTTCAAAAAGAAAAATATTATATGAGCAGTCTTGGATTTGCATCATTAGCCGGAATTCTAAACAATTATGAAATAATTAATCCATTTGTCGCATCAACTACTGACGCATTTAATAGACTAAAACCCGGCTTTGAAGCACCTGTTTGTATAGTAACGTCTCTTGGAAAATCACCATCAATACCTTCAAGAAATAGGTCAATACTTATAGGTTTACTTAAAGACGAAAAAAATCCAATGCAGACAAGATTTGAACTAAGAGCTACTTGCCCTAACTCAAACCTATATCTTGTTTTATCATCAGTGTATCAATGTATGGTAGACGGAATAAATTTCTATGTGGGTAATTATGACGTTGAATTTATACAAAACGAATTGTCAAAAAAACCTGATGAAGATGCAAAATATCTTAGAAAAGAAAGAGCATACAGGTCTGAAGAAAATGTATTTGAAGAATACACCCAAGAAGAAAGAAATAAGATTTTTTCTATACCACCAAATACTGCCTATGAAAATATGATGGCATTTGAAAAATATTCTGAAAAACTTACCATTTTGACACAAAATGGCGTATTTACGGATAAGATAATAAATTCTTACAAAATAGCGTCTATAGAATATTGGGCAAAAGAATTAGTAGGAAGAATAGTAGTTAAAAATAGAGAAAATTTGAGGAATATGACCATACTTCATACAGCTCAAGAGGATATTGCTGATTTGGACGTGGTAAATTGGAAAAAAATTCAAAATTTAAAGACCAAATTAATGAAAGACACTGTTGATAAAAAATCATTATTTACACAAATAGATGATGCAATAGAACAAAAAAATTATGAAATGGCATCTAATCTACAAATAGAAATGGTTAATTTATTTTCGGAAGTAAGAGATTTGTATTCAAACTACCAAAGAAACATATTTTAAGATTTAAAGTGAATTATATTTTTCAATAGTCTCCGGGCAGAAAATGTATTTATTGTTTAAAAATAACAGAATTGGTTATTAATATAAGCAGAAATTCATTTAATTATGATTTTATCGGAGGATATTAAAATGGAAAATAAAAATGTAGTTGTATATACAAGTAGCTCTTGTCATTATTGTCACCTTTTGAAAGACTATTTAAATGAAAAAAACATTTCATTTGATGAAAAAAATATAGACCAAGACCCTGAAGCGAGAAGCTTTCTTATAAAAAATAAAATTATGGGTGTTCCGGCAACTTATATAGATGATGAACAAATAATTGGATTTGATAAAGCTAGATTAGATAAGGCTTTGGGTCTATAAAAGCACCTATAGTCTAATGGATAAGATTTTCGCCACCGAAGCGAATGATGCGGGTTCGATTCCTGCTAGGTGCACCAATATGTTTTATAACATATGGAAAAACTGATTTTTATTGAAATATAAACAAATTAAACTATACTATATTTAATTATATTTAAATAAAACATAACAATTTAAAAACTCATATCTAGTAGAGATTTTTCTATTAGGTATGAGCCTTTTTATTTGTTTATGAAGTTTATAAATTTTGTGACTGTATTGTGTTTTTGGTTTTTTGTTAAGTGTGTGTATATTGCTAAGTGTATAAAAACCGCCTTATTTAGCGGTTAAATTACTTTAAATTTCATAATGCGTCCACATACTAAGAATTTTTACATTCTTGTTTTCTTCATCAACAGTATAAACAAGCCTGTGCTTAATATCTATACGTCTTGAGCACGCTCCTTTTAAATCACCTACAAGCTTTTCATAAGGAGGGGGATTTTGATACGGATTAATTTTTAAAATATCAATAAGCACACTCACCTTTTCTTTAAGTTTTTTTATTTTCTCAATCCTTACCTTATCCTTTTGAGCCTTTTTATGAATAAGGATTTTGTACTCTACCATTTAAACTCCTCAAATTCATCATCGCCAGCATTTAAGCCTTCGATTATCTGCTCTTTTACAGGCTTAATACTTGATAAATATAAAGTTTCAACAATTGAGTTATAATCGTCTTCACTTATAACAACAACGTTACCATTTTTAGCACTTATATGGACTGGCTCATTATATTTGATAATATCATCAACCACATTATAAATATTATTTCTAAAATTAGTTATATTAGTCACTTGCATATAAACGCCCCCTTTTTGCTTATTATAACGCACGCTTTTACGCACGTCAATAGTGTTTATATAAAAGACACTTGATGTAATACAGTAACAACGCTCTATAATAAGTCATCAGAGCTATTGGTACTGAACAGTTTACAAAGAATTAAAAATTTTGGGGTAATAAATGTGTTGTAAATTTTTAAAACTGTGTTATTATATTTTATAATATTCCAAAATTATACTGAAATTTTTAAAATAAATCTGCAGTATATTAAATGGGGTTTATTATATCATGATAAGAAAATATTGCATATAACTTAGAAAGGGAAAATATGAAAGTTAAATTAATTGCCCACACTCCAAAGCCGGATTATGTTGTAGCAATGTCAGCCAAACTTTGTTATTCAAAGGTAGGTGCTGATGAAATTGCTGAAAATCTTGATGATGAAAAAGTTGATAAATTCGTAGACAATTTGATGAGTATAGGGCATCAAAGTCCAATCGAACACGTTAGCTTTACTTTTATGATTGAAGGAATAAGTAGAGTCTGTACTCACCAATTGGTGAGACATAGAATTGCCAGCTATTCTCAACAATCTCAAAGGTATGTAAAGTTAGACCAATTTGAATACATCGTACCACCTCAGATTGAGAATAATGAAGAGGCAAAAAAGATATTCATAAAAGCAATGGAGGACGACCAAAAGGCTTATGATGAAATTGTAGATAAATTGATGGCTGATAACATTCAATATTATTTAAATGAAGGTAAAAGTGAAAAACAAGCCAAGCAAATGGCACAAAAAAAGTCAATTGAAGATGCTAGATATGTTTTCCCAAATGCTTGTGAAACAAAAATAATAGTTACAATGAATGCTAGGACTTTAAAAAATTTCTTCTACACTAGATTATGCGAAAGAGCTCAGTGGGAAATTAGAGAGATGGCGTATCTAATGCTTGAAGAGGTCAAAAAAGTTTCTAAAAATTTATTCAAAAATGCTGGACCATCTTGCTGTTCGGAAGGAAAATGCAAGGAAGGGAACATGACTTGTGGGCATCCGGAAATTCCACGAAATAGACTACAAGAAATAAATAAGCAAACTAATCAAAAAAATTAGTAAATATTAAAACTATAATTAAAAAAATTGTTAAAACATTCTGATTGATCCTGTATTATCTCTTGACAAAATCACTCATTCTTGATATATTATTTGAGAATATTAATTGTGATTTTAAAGGATGAACAGGATTTTATATTTATAAAGGTAATTTTAAAAATGAGCATATTAAATTTAGATTTTAAAAATTTATTTTATTTAAAGCTCAAAAATTACAGTCTAATTTTGCATAAATGTGTTTATAATGCAAATTGTGCTAATATATATGTAACCTCGGGCTATAAACAGCGTCCGAGGTTTTTGCTTAAAAAAATTATGAATATTCTACAATTAATTTTGAGAATTTATTCATAATTTTTTAATTTTTAAAAATCTTTTATCTTTATTAATTATTAATGTTCATTTTTATGATATGGCTTATCGTATTATCTAATTTAAAATCAAAATAAATTTAATGTACTTAAAAGGAGACAGAATGGCAACTTTTATTAATGAACCATCACGCACGTTTAATGAATATTTACTTATACCTGGATATTCTTCAGCAGAATGTATTCCAGCAAATGTAAGCTTAAAAACACCTCTTGTAAAATTTAAAAAGGGTGAGCAAAGCAGTATAACCATGAACATACCTATGGTTTCCGCTATAATGCAGGCGGTATCAAACGATACTCTTGCAGTAGCTCTTGCAAAAGAGGGTGGAGTTGCCTTTATTTATGGTGCTCAAAGTATTGAAAGTGAAGCGGAAATGGTAAGAAGAACTAAAGCTTACAAAGCTGGGTTTGTGCAAAGTGATTCTAATCTTTCTATTAATTCAACACTGAAGGATGTAATAGCTTTAAAGAATAAAACGGGACATACCACTGTTGCAGTAACTGAGGACGGAACATCTAACTCAAAGCTATTGGGTATAGTCACTAGTAGAGATTACAGATTAAGTAGGATGACTGAAGATACAAAAGTGTCTGAATTTATGACTCCTTTTGAAAAATTAGTTTATGGAAAAGAAGGAATAACATTAAGTGAAGCAAATGATTTACTTTGGAACCACAAATTAAATGCACTTCCAATTATTTCTGATGATGGTAGACTTGCTTACTTTGTGTTCAGAAAAGACTATGATAACCATAAGGAATACAAAGACGAATTGTTAGACAGCTCAAAGCGTTATGTAGTTGGAGCAGGAATAAATACAAGAGATTATGAACAAAGAGTACCTGCACTAGTTGAAGCTGGAGCAGATGTTTTATGTATAGATTCTTCAGAAGGCTTTTCTGAATGGCAAAAAATCACTCTTGGTTGGATAAAAGAAAAATATGGCGAAGATGTAAAAGTCGGAGCTGGGAATGTAGTTGATGCGGAAGGTTTTAGATTTTTAGCTGATGCCGGTGCAGACTTTGTTAAAGTTGGTATAGGCGGTGGCTCAATTTGTATAACTAGAGAAACAAAAGGAATAGGTAGAGGTCAAGCCACATCTGTAATAGAAGTATGCAGAGAAAGAGATAAATATTTTGAGCAAACAGGTGTGTATATACCTGTTTGCTCAGATGGAGGTATAGTATATGACCATCACATTACTCTTGCCTTAGCCATGGGTGCAGACTTTGTAATGCTTGGAAGATATTTTGCAAGATTTGATGAAAGTCCGTCTGATAAAGTAAGTATTTCAGGCACTTATTACAAGGAATACTGGGGTGAAGGTTCTGCTAGAGCTAGAAATTGGCAAAGATATGACTTAGGCGGAGATAAAAAGCTTTCATTTGAAGAAGGTGTTGACTCTTATGTGCCTTATGCCGGAGCTTTAAAGGACAATGTTGCGATAACTTTGAGCAAAATTAGGTCAACTATGTGCAATTGCGGTTCGTTAAATTTAAATGATTTCAAGAAAGATGCTAAATTAACGCTTGTTTCTGCAACTAGTATTGTAGAAGGTTCTGCCCATGATGTTATGAAAAAAGATTCATCTTTGACAAGAGTTTAATTTTTAATTTAATGTAGTTATTTTTTGTTTATTATATAAATTTTAAATGAGGTTAAAATGAAAAAAATAGGATTGGTTATGGGAAGTGACAGTGATTTGCCAATAGTTGAAAAATCTATTGATATTTTGCAAAGCTTTGGAGTGCCTTATGAAGTTCACGTTTATTCAGCACATAGAACACCTATAGAAGCGGCGGAATTTGCTAAAAATGCCAAATCAAATGATATAGCAGTTATTATTGCCTTTGCCGGAATGGCTGCACATTTAGCTGGAGCTATGGCGGCTAATACAACATTACCAATAATAGGTGTTCCATGCAAATCGTCCAATTTAGACGGAATTGATGCTTTATTATCAACAGTTCAAATGCCATCTGGCATCCCTGTAGCGACTGTGGCTATAAATGGTGGAGCAAATGCAGCATTGTTAGCACTTCAGATGCTAGCGATTTCAGATGAAGAAATATCTAAAAAACTAGTTGATAAAAGAGAAAATGATGCAAAAAAGGCTTTAGAAAAAAATAAAGCTGTATTTGAGAAATTTAATAAATAATAAATTTTCATTTGTCATTGATTATTCATTTCTGAATTGTTAAATAAAAGCAAACTATTTAACAATTCAGGATATAGATAATAAAATTTAATAGGAGTATTTATGGGCGGTTTTTTTGGTGCAGCTTGTATAGACGATGTAATTGAAGATATATTTTATGGTGCAGACTACCATAGTCATTTAGCGACTAAGAGTGCTGGCGTTGCAGTTTATGATAAGGAAATAGGATTGCAAAGAAATATTCATAATATGAAAAATACCAGCTTTAGAATAAAATTTGAGCATTTGTTTAAGGATGCAAAGGGCAATACTGGCATAGGATGTATAAATGATACAGACCCTCAGCCTTTATTAATTAGGTCATCATTAGGTCAATATGCTATATGCACACTTGGACAAATAAACAATGCAGAGGAATTAATAAAAGATAGGCTATCTTTAAACTGCGTGCATTTTGATGCTATGACTGGTGGTAGAGTAAATACTACAGAATTAGTAGCTACTTTGATAAACCAAAAAGAAAGCTTTAAAGAAGGTATTGAGTATGCTCAAGATGTTATAGACGGGTCGTTGTGTGTATTAATACTGACAGACCACGACAGTATAATAGCCGCTAGAGATAAATTCGGCAGATTACCTGTTTTGATAGGAAAAAGTGATAGAGGTTACAGCGTAGCATTTGAAAATTTTTCGTATAAAAAATTAGGATACGAAGACGAAAAAGAGCTTGGGCCTGGAGAAATAGTAGAATTTACTAAGGATAGTCTGACGGTATTGGCAAAGGCAAAAGAAAAATTAAGTATATGTTCATTCCTTTGGACATATTACGGATATCCTACATCTACTTATGAAGGTGTAAATGTAGAGGTAATGAGATACAAAAATGGTGCAATTATGGCTCAAAATGACAAAGAAAACCTAGATTTAAACGGAATAGATTTTGTAGGTGGAGTTCCTGACTCAGGTACTCCACACGCTATGGGGTATGCACATGCATCTAATGTTCAATTTGTAAGGGCATTCATAAAATACACACCTACTTGGTCTAGAAGTTTTATACCTCCAAACCAAAGTGAAAGAAATGTAGTTGCAAAAATGAAACAAATTCCTGTATATGATTTAATCAAGAATAAAAATTTACTTTTTGTAGACGACTCAATAGTAAGAGGTACACAACTAAAAGGAACAGTAGACTTTTTGTATACTAATGGTGCAAAATCAGTGCATATGAGGTCAGCCTGTCCTCCAATTATGTATTCATGCAAATTTTTAAATTTCTCACGCTCTAATAACGAAATGGAATTGTTGACTAGAAGGACAATAATGGATTTAGAGGGAGAAGAGGGGTTTAATCATATAGCTGAATATATAGATGGTAAGACTGAACGTGGTAAACGTATGAGAGATAAAATTTGTGAAAATTTACATTTAGCTTCGCTAGAGTTTCAGACTATGGAAGGACTAGTAAAATCTATAGGATTGAGTAAAGAAAATTTATGCACATATTGCTTTGATAAAAAGGAGTAAAAATGAAATCTGAATCAAAATCTTATAAAGAAGCTGGAGTAGATATCACAGCTGGTTACGAATCTGTAAAATTAATGGAAAAGCACATCAACAAAACCATGAATAAATCAGTAATATCCGGATTGGGCGGTTTTGGTGGACTATTTGAATTAGATATGACAAATCTAAAAAATCCGGTCTTAGTTAGTGGCACAGATGGAGTTGGCACAAAGTTAAAGTTAGCATTTATAGCTGATAAGCATGACACAATAGGTATAGATTGCGTTGCAATGTGTGTAAATGATATCATTTGTGCTGGAGCTAAACCATTATTTTTCTTAGACTACATTGCTTGTGGTAAAAACTTTCCAAGCAAAATTGAACAAATAGTTAAAGGGGTATCAGAAGGCTGCGTAATGTCAGGAGCTGCACTTATTGGCGGAGAAACTGCTGAAATGCCAGGATTTTATCCTGAGGATGAATATGACTTAGCTGGATATTGTACTGGAGTAGTAGACAAAGAAAAAATACTTGATAAATCCCTTGTTAAAGAGAAAGACGTCGTAATTGCCTTACCTTCAAGCGGAGTACATTCAAATGGTTTTTCATTAGTTAGAAAAGTATTTGATATTGGTAAAAAGTCTTTAGACTGCAAATTGCCGGAATTTTTTGGCAAAAGTATAGTTGAGGAGCTTTTAACACCAACCAAAATATATGTTAAACCAGTTTTATCCTTGATGGAAAAAGTAAATATTAAGAGTATTTCACATATTACCGGTGGAGGATTTTATGAAAATATTCCAAGAAGTATTCCTGATGGACTATGTGCATATATAAATAAATCATCAGTTAAGACACCTGTTGTTTTTGACCTTATTCAAAAAACAGGGAAAATTGATGAGCACGATATGTTCAACACATTCAATATGGGTGTAGGAATGTGTATAATAGTAGACCAAGCTGATGCAGATATATCTCTACAAATTCTAAAAGAAAATGGTCAAGATGCATATTATCTTGGCGAAATTGTAAAAAATGATAAGGATAAGATTGTACTTAAATAATCATGGTGGAAAATGCGAAAAGATAAAATAAATGTAGCTGTTTTGGTTTCAGGCGGTGGTACAAACCTACAGGCAATAATTGATGCCGAAAAATCCGGTATTATACATTCTGCAAAAATAGCTTTAGTTATTTCAAATAACCCAAACGCATATGCTATACAAAGAGCTAAGGACGCAAGTATCGACACATATGTCGTTTCAAAAAAAGATTATACCAGTCAAGAAGATTATGAAAATGCAATGATAGAGATTATAAAAAAGTATGAAATAGGCTTAATAGTTCTAGCAGGATTTATGGTCATACTTGGAAATAACTTTATAAAAAAATTTGAAAATAGAATAATTAATGTTCATCCTTCTTTAATACCATCATTTTGTGGAGATGGATTTTTCGGACTAAAGGTTCATGAGGCGGCTTTAAAAAAAGGTGTGAAAGTAACAGGTGCGACTGTCCATTACGTTACTACAGATGTAGATGCAGGTCCAATTATAGCTCAAAAAGCTGTTCAAGTTTTTGATAATGATACCCCTGAGATTTTACAGCAAAGAGTAATGAAAGAAGCTGAGCATATAATATTACCTAACAGTATTCAAAATATTTCAGAAGAAATGGTGAAAAATGTCTGATTTTAAAAAAATTAATTCAATTTTAAATGAAAATAGTTATGTAGGACGTGGAATTATTGCAGGTCTTACTTCTGATGGAAGTAGTATATTTTTAGGATATATGCTTTCAGGAAGAAGTGAGAATAGTAAAAATAGAGTTCTTGTTAAAGAAAATAATGAGCTTATAACTTCAGTTTTTGATGAGTCAAAAGTTCAAGACCCTAGCCTGATAATTTACACAGCCTTAAAAAGATTAAACAATTTACTAATTCTTACAAATGGTGACCAAACTGATACAATTTATGAAAATCTATCAAAGGGTATCCCTTTTGAGCAATCCTTAGATAAAAGAGAGTATGAGCCGGACGCTCCTATATTTACTCCAAGAATAAGTTTGTTAGTAGATTTTGATGCAAATTATTATAAAATGAGCATTTTACTAAATGGGAATGTAGAAACTGGAGTTTGTGATAGGCATTTTTTTTCGTACACGTTTGATAAAGGTAGAGGTCATTTTATCCACACCTACAATACAAAGGCTGATAAATTAGATGTATTTAATACTTTGCCGGAAACAATAGAAATTGAAGATGATTTTGAAAATTTTTCAAATAAAATATGGGATAATATGAACCCTCAAAATAAGATAGCACTATATACTTATACAACTAATATAAAGAGTGGTTTTTCAAAGGAAAAATTATTTAATATTCACTGAATATGGAGTATAAAATGAAAATGTTCGAACTTAAATATGGTGTAAATCCAAATCAAGACAATGCTATGATTTTTATGAGAGATGGCAGTGATTTACCTATAACTATATTAAATGGAAATCCGGGATATATTAATTTTCTTGATGCTTTTAATTCATATCAGCTTGTAAAAGAACTTAAATATGCTTTTAATATACCATGTGCTACATCATTCAAGCACGTTAGCCCAACATCAGCCGCTCTAGGCTTAGAATTAAACGATAAGCAGAAAAAAGCTTTTTTTGTAGAAGATATTGAAAATATCAATACTTCCCCTTTAGCTTGTGCATACGCAAGAGCGAGAGGTACTGATAGAATGTCGTCCTTTGGTGATTTTATAGCCTTATCTGATAAGTGTGACTTAACTACAGCAAGGGTTATACAAAGAGAAGTTTCTGATGGAATTATCGCACCTGATTATGATGAAGACGCTTTGAATTTACTTAAACAAAAGAAAAATGGAAAATATAACATTATAAAAATTGATAATAGTTATATTCCAAAAAAAGATGAGTTAAGAGATGTTTTTGGCATAACTTTTTCGCAAAATAAAAATGATATAGAGCTGGATGAAAAGTTACTTAGAAATATAGTAACAAAAAATAAGGATTTACCTAAAGAGAAAGTAAGAGACCTTATTGTTGCTATGATTACTTTAAAATATACACAATCCAATTCAGTGGCATTTGCATATGACGGACAAACTGTAGGCGTTGGAGCAGGGCAACAATCAAGGATACATTGCACAAGGCTGGCAGGGGATAAATGCGATACATTTATGCTGAGACAGTCCGATAAAGTTTTAAATTTAAAATTTAAAAAGGACATAAAAAGACCAACAAGAGATAATGTAATTGATATGTATATTAACGAAACTGAAAGCTCTATCTATGATAATGATATGTGGAAAGAATTTTTTGAGGAAAAGCCTGAGCCATTTACAAAACAAGAACGAAAAGAATATTTATCGAAAGTAGCAGGCTTATGTCTTTCATCAGATGCCTTTTTCCCATTCAGTGACAATATTGTTAGAGCATATAACAGTGGAGTAAAATACATTGCTCAGCCGGGTGGCTCAGTCAATGATAAATTGGTTATCAAGTCCTGCGATGATTTGGGCATTGTCAGTGCGTTTACTGGAATAAGATTATTCCATCACTAATTTTACAAGTGAGGCTATAATGAAAATAATGGTTGTTGGCGGTGGTGGTAGAGAACACGCCATAATAAAAAAAATAAACGAAAATAAATTAGTAGATAAAATATATTCAATCAGTTCTAATCTTGCGTTCCAAGAGCTAGCTGAGGTAGTTGACATTAGCGTAAAAGACATTGAAAAGGTTAAAGAATTTGCAAAAACAAATAAAGTAGATTATGCCATAGTATCAATGGACGACCCGCTAGTCCTTGGAATGGTTGACGAATTACAAAATGCTGGAATAAAATGTTTTGGACCAAACAAAAATGCCGCCATTATAGAAGGCAGCAAAAGCTTTTCTAAAGACTTGATGAAAAAATATAATATACCGACAGCTAGCTATGAGGTTTTTGACGATAGCGATAGTGCAAAGGAATATTTAAAAAATCAGCAAATGCCTATAGTTATTAAGGCGGATGGTTTAGCACTTGGTAAAGGTGTAATAATAGCACAAAACTTAAATGAAGCCCTTGACGCTGTTGATGAAATAATGGTTGACAAAAAATTCGGAGATAGTGGGTTAAAAGTTGTAATTGAAGAATTTTTGGAAGGTCCTGAGGTAACTGTATTGTCATTTACTGATGGGAATATTGTTGTGCCTATGATTTCATCAATGGACCATAAGCAAGCCTATGATGGCGACAAAGGACCAAACACTGGCGGTATGGGTGTAATTGCTCCAAACCCTTATTATACAAATAATATTGCAAAAATATGTATGGACACAATTTTTAATCCAACTATTCAGGCTATGAAAAAAGAGGGCAGAATATTCAAAGGCTGTCTATATTTCGGCTTGATGTTGACCAAAAATGGACCAAAGGTTATAGAGTATAATTGTAGGTTTGGAGACCCTGAGGCTCAGACTATCCTACCACTTTTAAAAAGCGATTTACTAACTATAATGATGAATGTCACAAATGAAAAGCTTTCAGATACAGATGTAATTTTTTCTAATGCAGCATCATGTTGTGTGGTAATGGCGTCTGATGGATATCCGATTTCTTACAAAAAAGGCTTTGAAATAACATTTGACGAAAAAATAAAAGACAATTTAATTTATGCAGGAACTACTATCAAAGCTGGCAAACTAGTAACAAACGGCGGAAGAGTCTTGGGAGTAGTTGAAACAGCAGAAAATCTGAAAACTGCAATTGATAAAGCATATGAAACAGTAAGCAAGGTTCATTTTGAAAATGCCTATTATAGAAAAGATATTGGTCAAAAGGCACTTAAAGTAATAAAATAGGATTAATTTTTACTATTTTTTAATCAATTATTTACTAAGGAGAAAGCATTGGTTTACCAAGTATATGTTGAAAAAAAGCAAGACTATGCTAATGAAGCATCTAAATTACTATCTGATATTAAAAATTTCTTAAATATAAATGAAATTGAAAACGTCAGGGTTTTAAATAGATATTATCTAGAAAATATTTCACAGGAAATTTTTGAGTATGCAAAATATAATATTTTATCTGAAAAACAACTGGACAACGTAACAGAAAGTTTAGAAGTTGATTGTGACAATATCTTTGCAGTTGAATTTTTGCCGGGACAATTTGACCAAAGAGCAAATTCAGCAGTTCAATGTATACAATTAGTACATCAAACTAGTGACATCCTAGTAGACACTGCAAAAGTGTATATGCTTTATGGTAAAATTTCTAATGAGGATTTATCAAGAATTAAAACCTACCTTATAAATCCAGTTGAAAAAAGAGAGTCATCCTTGGAAAAACCAAGCACAATAATTAGAAAATATGATAAGCCTGAAAAAGTTAGGATTTTAGATGATTTTCTAAAACTCAACGATGACGGGTTAAAGAATATGTTGGAAAATTATTCCTTTGCTATGGATTTTTATGATTTAAAAATGTGTCAAAATTATTTCAAAGAAGAGAAAAGAAATCCCACAATAACAGAGCTTAGAGTTATAGATACATATTGGTCTGACCATTGTAGACATACAACATTTAATACAGTAATTGACAGTGTAGAGTTTGATGATGAGCTTTTAAAAGCAACCTATGAGGATTATCTAAAAACTAGAGCAGCTTTAAATATCAAAAAGCCTATTACATTAATGGATATGGGTACAATTGCAGCAAAATATCTGAAAAGAAATGGTAAGCTGGATAAATTAGACGAAAGTGATGAAATAAATGCTTGTACAGTAAAAGTAAACATAGAAGTAAATGGAAAAAATGAGGACTATCTTCTATTATTTAAAAATGAAACCCACAACCACCCTACAGAAATAGAGCCGTTTGGTGGAGCTGCTACTTGCATTGGCGGAGCGATAAGAGACCCGCTTTCAGGTAGAGCTTATGTATATGCGGCTATGAGAGTAACAGGTGCATCAAACCCATTAAGTGATATAAAGGATGTATTACCCGGCAAATTATCACAAAGACAAATAATAACGGGTGCTGCCAGTGGATATTCATCATATGGAAATCAGATAGGAGTAGCTACAGGTATAGTAGACGAAATCTATCATGATGGATATACAGCTAAGCATATGGAAATTGGAGCAGTAATAGGCTCTGTAAAGGCAGAAAATGTAGTAAGGATAAATCCTACTGCCGGTGATGTAGTAATACTTATCGGTGGAGCAACTGGCAAAGATGGAATAGGTGGAGCTACAGGTTCTTCTAAATCACACAATCAAGACTCTGTGTCCAATTCAGGTGGAGAGGTTCAAAAAGGAAATGCCCCTGAAGAAAGAAAAATCCAAAGATTTTTTGCAAATCCGGTAGTATCTAAAATGATAAAAAAATGTAATGATTTTGGTGCAGGCGGAGTTTGCGTTGCAGTTGGTGAACTTGCAGATGGCTTGGACATATATTTAGACCAAGTTCCTAAAAAATATGAAGGGCTTGATGCTACAGAGCTGGCTATTAGCGAATCACAAGAAAGAATGGCAGTAGTAATTGACAAAAATGATTTAGAAAACTTTATCAAGGAGGCAGAAAAAGAAAATATTAAGGCAGTAAAAGTAGCTGATGTTAAAGCTGAGCCAAACCTAACAATGACTTGGCAAGGCGATACAGTAGTAGATATTAAAAGAAGTTTCTTAGATACAAATGGTGCAAGTAAACATACTACAGCAGTTTTAAAGCTAGGAAATATTAAAGGCAATAAAACAAATGACAATTTTATTAATTCATATAAAAATGTACTATCAGATTTAAATGTTTGCTCAAACAGAGGACTAGGAGAAATGTTTGACTCAACAATAGGCAAAGGCACTGTACTTATGCCATTTGGAGGAAAATATCAAAAAACTCCTATACAAGCTATGGTACAAAAAATTTATGTTCAAAATGGAGAAACTGATGATTGCTCAATTATGTCTTGGGGATACAATCCATTTATCAGTGAAAAGAGTCCATTTAAAGGAGCGTATTTAGCTGTTGTTGAGTCATTATGCAAATTAGTTGCTACAGGCACATCATACAAAGATGTATACCTTACATTTCAGGAATATTTTGAAAAATTAGGAGAAAATCCAAATAGCTGGGGCAAAGTGGTTAGTGCACTTTTAGGTGCATTTAAAGCACAAAAGGAATTTGGAGTAGCTGCTATAGGCGGGAAAGACTCCATGAGTGGCAGTTTTGAAGATATCCATGTACCTCCAACCTTAGTAAGCTTTGCAGTAACAACTGATAAAGCTGAAAATATTATTACCCCTGAATTTAAAACGTCAGGGCATCAAGTAGTATATATTGAAGTAGAAAAAGATAAAAACGGACTGCCTGACGCTGGAAAATTAATACAAAATTTTAATAAAATTCATGAATTAGTTAAGCAGGGCAAAATTATTTCAATGTATACAACGGGCATATATGGCATTTCTCAAGCTATATATAAAATGTGTATAGGAAATAATATAGGCTTTAAATTTAGCGAAGAAATTCTTATTGATGAAATATTTGCTGATAACTATGGTTCATTTGTGTGTGAAGTCACCCAAGAAATTAACCTTGGTAAAGTTATAGGTACTACATCTAAAGAAACAGCTATTGTTTATAAAAAAGATATTTTAGATTTATCAAAGCTATCAGAAATTTATGAAGGTAAATTAGACTCTGTTTATAGTATGAAATCAGGTAAAAAATTTACTGAAATTAAAGATTATGAGACTGGAAAATATGAATATAAAAAAACAAATATCAAAGTAGCTAAACCTACAGTGATTATACCGGTGTTTCCAGGTACTAACTGCGAAACAGACAGTGCTAAGGCTGTAGAAACGTCAGGAATGAAAGCTGATATTGTTGTAGTAAATAACATGAATCCTGAGAATATTAAAAAGAGTATAGAGAATTTAGCAAGTCATATTAAAAATGCTCAAATGATATTCATACCTGGTGGTTTTTCTGCAGGAGATGAACCTGATGGTAGTGGTAAATTTATCACATCATTCATGAAAAATGAAATTATAAAACAAGAAGTAAATTCACTACTTCATAATAGAGATGGATTGATGTTAGGAATATGCAACGGCTTCCAAGCGTTAATAAAAATGGGGGTTTTTGAAAATGGGAAAATATCTGAAATTACTGAAAATTCACCAACACTTACATTTAATAATATTTCTCGCCACCAATCTAAAATAGTAAGGACAAAAATAGTTTCTAATTCGTCTCCATTTTTACAGGGTGTAAATATAGGAGATATTATTTCTGTACCTATTTCTCACGGAGAAGGCAAGTTTGTTGCAAGTGAGGAAATAGTAAAAGAATTGTTCAGTAATGGTCAAGTTATCACTCAATATGTTGATTTATGTGGAAATCCTACCTATGAAGAACAATATAACCCAAATGGTTCAATGTATGCAATTGAAGGTATTACCTCAAAAGATGGTAGAATTTTAGGTAAAATGGGACACTGTGAAAGGGTAGGCAAAAATCTCTATAAAAATGTATATGGAAATTATGATATAAAATTGTTTGAATCCGCTTTTAAATATTTTAATTAATTGGTATAATGTATATAATATTAAATATAAAATTTTTTATTTATAAAAATTTTAAGATTTATTTGTTTCTAGTATTAACAAATACTTATTATTTGTCGATATAACAATAAGGCATGAAGTCATTATTTATTAGGAGGTTATATTATGAGTAGCGGTATCAGATTTAGTGGTATGGCTTCGGGTATGGACACCGAATCAATTGTCAAACAATTGATGCAAGCTAAAAGATTTACTTTAAACAAATTTACTCAAGACAAGACAAGAACAGAATGGAAACGTGAAGCGTATCATAGCGTAAACAAGGACATCGCAACATTTCTTCTTAACGCAAGAAAAAAATTAGGCTTGACAGATTACACTTACATGGGAAAATTATCTCCAAATAGTATTAACAAAGTTGATTGGGCTAAAAAAGCTAAATCTTCAGATGAAAATGCTATTGCTGTTTCGGCTGACTCTACAGCAAATACTGGTAGCATTGACATTACGGTTGAAAATATAGCTAAAAAAGCTACAATTAGCGGGACAACAAAGTTAACATCTACTAGTCAATTCGATAATACTGATTTCAAAAAAATTGTAGTAAATGGTAAAGAAGTTGATTTATCTACTGTTATGTCCTATGAAGAGGCATCTAAGAAAATTGCTAAAGAAACTGGGCTTGATATTACTTTTGGTAAGGTAGGACAAACAAAAGATAGCTCAGGAGCAGTTACAGAGACTTATATGTTTTCTTTATCTACAAAAGAAACAGGAGCTGACCAAAAAATCACATTTGATGAAAGTGCTAAGAAGTTATTTGAAAAATTAGGTGTTTCTACATTTAATGGTGATGCCACTAATGGTTATAGTGTTTCCGGAGAAAATGCAAAATATACAATCAATGGTGCTACTATAGAAAATAGCACAAATAACGTAGATATTAATGGACTAAAATTAACTCTAAAAAATACAACTAAATCAGCTGTCAATGTTTCTGTATCTACTGACGTTGATGGTATTTACAACAAAATTAAAGAGTTTGTCGATGATTATAATAAAGTAGTTGGCGGTTTACAAGATAAAATTGCTGAAAAGTCATACAGAGACTATGCACCTCTTCTTTCTGAACAAAAAGAGGCAATGAAAGAAAATGATATTAAACTTTGGGAAGAAAAAGCTAAGAGTGGTCTTCTTGCTAAGGATAGCAATATTTCTTCAATGTTGTCAAATGTAAGAAGTGGAATGTATGAAAAAGTTTCTGGTGCTGGTTCTATGTATGAATTTGGTATTGAAACTGGCAACTGGAAAGATGGAGCAAAACTTAATATAGATGAAAAGAAATTAAAAAAAGCTCTTTCCGAAGACCCACAAAAGGTATTAGATACTTTATTTAAAGCATCAGATGATATTACTGATTATACAATAAAAAAAGGCGATACAGCTGAACAAATTGCCGCTAAAAGAGCTGGAGCAAAGGCTCAAAGAGAAGGTACTGGAGTATTTGTAAGAATTATGGACGACATGGCAGATGGCATGAAATCTATAGTTACTCAAGCAGGTACAGGCAAAGAATCCTCTTTGTTGAAAGACGTTAGAGGAAATATTATGTCTGGAATTGTTTCCGGAAAATCATTACTTGAAGAAAATATTAAAATATTTGATACTAGAATTGTCGAAGAAAATAGAAGATTAAAAACTTACGAAGATAATCTTTGGAGACAATTTACAGCAATGGAAAAGGCAATCCAACAAATGAGAGACCAATCAGGTTGGCTAATGCAACAAGTTGGCGGACAATAATATTAATATAGTCAAATTATAAATGGAGTGAATCAATTGTTATCTAATCCATATGACAAATATAAAACTAACAGTGTTAATACAGCAACAAAAGAAGAACTAACATTAATGCTATATGATGGTTGTTTAAAATTTATCACTTTAGCTAAGATGTCAATAGAAGAAAAAAGTGTTGAGGATGCTCATAATAATATAAAAAGAGCTTTAGACATTATTGGAGAATTGGACTCAACATTAAATATGAAAGTAAATATTTCAAATGATTTGCATAGATTATATGATTTCGTTAACACTCAATTGATAGATGCTGATGTTTACAAAAAAACAGAGTATCTTGATGCAGCTAAGGACGTTATGACAGATATTAGAGACGGCTGGAAAGACGCCATGTTAGCAGTAAAAAGAGGTCACTAATGAATAATTATGAAAAGCTAGTTTCTTTTATTGAAAAAAAATTAAATTTTAGCGAAGAATTTTTAAATTTGTCAACTAAATTAAAAAATTCAGTCGACAATTATAATTTTGATGATGTGACATCTATTTTAGATAATAGAAAAGAACTTATCAAAAATATAGATGGTATTGATGGAGAGTTTGTTGCATTATATGAGGCATTAAGTAAAAGTGATGACTTTTCAAATGAATTAAAAAAATATCCTCAATTATCTGAAAATATCATAAAAATAAGACAAAATTTTCAAAAGGTACAGAATATTGATGCTGAAATTATGCCTTTTATTGATGCTGAATATAAACAAATACAAAGTGAATTAAAAGAACATAATAATAAAGCAAAAGTCACGAACAAGTATGGACAAGATAGTATTGATAGAATGACGATTAATAATTATGGCATATTTTTTGATGAAAAAAAATAGTTAGTCGCTATGAAGGAGGCTAAAATGGACGTAGCTGCTTTATCAATTAGTTTAAGTAGTATGAAAGCTGCAAGTAGTGTATCTACATCGATTATGAAAAAAACAATGGATGTAGTTAATGAAAATGCACAACTGATGTTTCAGTCCATGAGACAAATGGAACTTTCTGTTAACCCTGCAGTTGGTTCAAAATTTGACATGAGAATTTAATTTTGAGGAAGAGTGTGAGCTCTTCCTTTTTTATGGACATATTAAATATTTTATTATATAATGTTTCATAGACAGTATTTAGGAATTTATTTCTTGAAACTGTACTTTATTTATTTAATTTATAATTTTTATGTACGGCATCTTTTTAAGAGCCAAAACGGAGGATTAAATGGAAACAAACAAGACAAGAGTTCTTTCTGACACAAAACTAATGACTAGTACTGTGATGTTATGTGTTATATCTATTATATTAAGTGTAACGCCTTTAGGGTATATTCCACTAGGTATACTTAATGTCACCATAATGCACATTCCTGTAATTATTGCAGCTATAGTGCTAGGTAGAAATTCCGCAATGATGGTTGGTTTTACTTTTGGAATGACGTCTTTAATTAGGTCTTTTTTAGTACCAACGCCTATTTCTTTTGTATTTTGGAATCCAATAGTTTCTGTTTTGCCAAGAATTCTTATAGGGGTATTTGCTTACTACGCATATAAAATGGTGAAAAAATCAACTGGAAATAAATATTTAAGTTATATTTTATCTGCACTGGTTGGTTCACTTACAAATACAATCTTTGTATTGGGAAGTATCTATTTACTTTATGCTAAGCAGTATATGCAAGCAAGCCATATAACTGGAAATTTTTTAACATATCTTGGAGGAATTTTTGTTGCTAACTCTATACCGGAAGCAATTTTTGCAGCCGTTGTAACATTAGCGATTTGTAGAGCTCTTGAAAGATATATTAAAAATTAATTTTTGAATGATTTTTTATAAGAGGAACAAATGGATATTATTAGTAGCAGCATGATGAAAAAAACTCTTAATTATGCTAAGGATACACTAGGGATATCTCGAGCTGTATTGTTAGAAAGTGCCGGTAGAGGAGCGTTTGAAGCATTAAAAGGTGAAATTTATAATTCATATAGTATTATCTGCTCTACAAATGATATTGGTATAATCGGATTAATTTTGGCAAAATATCTTACAACAAATGATAAATTTGTATATATAAATGTCATAGGAGATATAGACAATGCGTCTGTAGACTTTAAAGCTAACTTAAATACAATAAAAAAGCTTGGCGTTAATGTTAGACTTTTTAAAAACTCTACAGTAGATTTAGATATTTTAAAAGCTCAAATTCAAAGAGTTGATGCTACAATTGATGCTATTTATGGATTTGATTTAAAATACGAAATAGATGATTTTATTAAAAGAGTTATTGACACTTTAAATTTATTTAAGAAAAAAATAATTTCTATAGATGTCCCATCCGGATTAGAGTCTGACAATGGATTTGAACTTGGTAAATGTGTTGTAGCAGACAAAACTATTACTTTTCATAAAAATAAAAATGGTTTAATCAACAGAAGTGATTTAAGCGGTAAAGTAGATGTAGTAACATTAGGATTACCGCTAGAAATTGAATAGAAATATGTTAACTTAATAATAATTTACTAGTAAAAAAACTAGATTTCAGCTTTTTTGAAATCTAGTTTTTTTACTAAATTGATTTATATAATAGAAAGATTTTAGTATTCTTTATACTTACAATCTTTATTCGAACATTTTACTTTATACTTAACTTTACCTGTAGCTTCAACTAATGGACTGCCACATACACTACATAATTCTCCTGTCGGCTTATTCCATGAGACAAATTTACAATTAGGGTAGTTTGAGCACCCATAAAAGGCTCTACCTTTTTTTGTTTTTCTAATTATTACATCTCCGTCTTTACATATTGGACATTTTACTCCAACTTTTTCTAAAATAGGTTTGGTATTTTTACAGTTTGGATAATTTGAGCAAGCTATAAATTTTCCGAATCTACCTTTTTTTATTACCATTGGAGAGCCACATTTTTCGCATATTTCATCAGTTGGTTCTGTCATATCAACTTTTTCAATCTCAGAGTTTGCAACTTTAAGTTCTTCTTCTATAGGCTTGTAAAAGTCTGATACTATATTTTTCCAGTTTGTATCTCCATCTGCAATGATATCTAATTTATTTTCTATGTCAGCAGTAAATTCTGTATCAACTATTTCTTTGAAATATTTTTCAAGCAATTCGGTTACAATTTTACCTAAATCAGTAGGGAATAGCACTTTTTGTTGTTTCTTTACATATCCTCTGTCCTGAATTGTGGATATTATTGCAGAATATGTGCTAGGTCTGCCTATTCCAAGCTCTTCTAAAGTTTTAACTAGTGAAGATTCATTATATCTTGCTGGAGGTTGAGTAAAGTGCTGTTTTGGCAATATTTTTTTAACTTTTAATGAGTCATTTTCTCGTAATTCAGGTAAAATATTCTCTTCACTTTTGCCATATGAATACATTCTCAAATATCCATCGAACATCAACTTTGAACCGTTTGCTTTAAATCCATATTTATCTATGCTTGCTTTTACTGTAAGTTGCTCAAAAACAGCATCTTCCATCATAGCAGACATAAATCTAGTATAAATTAGATGATAGAGTTTGTACTGATCTTTATTTAGAGATGTTTCCAAATCTGATGGTTTTAAATCTATATGAGATGGTCTTATACATTCATGGGCATCTTGAACATTTTTGCCTGATGCTTTTGCAAAATATTGTTTATGATATTTTTCTCCAAACGTATCAACTATAAACTCTTTTGCTGCTGCTTGTGCTTCTGCTGAAATTCTAACAGAGTCTGTTCTCATGTAAGTTATTAAGCCTATTGTACCGTGACCTTTGACCGCAATTCCTTCATAAAGCTGTTGTGCCAATTGCATTGTTTTTTTAGTAGTAAAGCCTAATTTAATACCTGCATCCTGTTGAAGTGTGCTTGTAGTAAAAGGTTTATATGCTGCTTTTTTTCGTTGTTTCTTATCAATTGAAGTAATTTCTAGATTTTTACCTTTGATGGCTTTAACTATTTCATCTGATTCATTTTTATTTTTTATTTCTAATTTTTTATTAGCTTTTGTAGCTATTTCAAAATCAATTGGTTCACTTTTATCAGTTACAGCGTTTAAAGTTATACTCCAGTATTCATCGGGTATAAATGCTTCAATTTCTTTTTCTCTGTCACAAATTATCTTAGTGGCAACTGATTGGACTCTACCTGCACTAAGCCCTGGTGAAATCTTAGCCCAAAGTAGGGGAGATATTTTATATCCTACTAATCTATCTATTACTCTCCTAGCTTGTTGAGAATCTACCAAATTTTTGTCTATTTTTCTAGGCATCTTTATTGCATTTTTAACTGCGTCTTTTGTAATCTCGTTGAAAGCTATTCTATTTTGTTCATCCTCTGATAAGCCAAGTATATATGCTAAATGCCAAGATATAGCTTCTCCTTCTCTATCAGGGTCGGTTGCTAAAAATACTTTATCAGCTTTTTTAGCCTCCTTTTTTAATTCATTTGCTATAGTAGCTTTTCCTCTAATCGTAATGTAGTTTGGCTCAAAATTATTTTCGATGTCAACTCCCAATTTTGATTTTGGTAGGTCACGAATATGACCGATAGAAGCTTTCACTTTGTAATTTTTCCCTAAAAATTTTTCGATAGTTTTAGCCTTTGCAGGTGATTCTACTATGACTAAATTGCTCATTTTTCACCTCATATAATAAATATGTTTCATATGATATAAGTTTTTTATTATTTTGTCAAATATTCTTTTTCAAGCATTTAAATTTAGTTTTGTTGAATAACGTACAGTATTTTGTTATAATTTAAAATATAAATATTTTTAAAGTAAAATACTTTTTAGTATGTTGCTAAGACATATTTTTTATACAGTTGGTTAATCTTCACAAGACCTAAGAAAGGGTTTTTAAATGGAAAGTTTTTTTATAGCATTTAATGCTGTCATGCCAATGGTATTATTGGCTGTAATTGGTTATTTAATGAAATTAAAAGGCTATTTTAGTGATAGCAACATTGGAGCACTTAACAAAGCGTGTTTTCAGGTATTTCTGCCAATTTTGACCTTTAGAAATATATCAAATTCTGATATAAAATCAATATTTGATTTGAGCCTAGTGTTTTTTGCGTGTGCTATAGTAATTATTACTATAATTGTAAGTATATTTGTTATACCTATATTTACAAAGGATAAAAAAAATCAAGGCTCTTTAATACAAGCTATATATAGAAGTAACTATGTAATACTTGGACTTCCGATTGCTTATTATTTAGGTGGAGACTTAGGACAACAAATAGCGTCTACATTGATTATGGTGATAATTCCACTTTATAATGTAAGTGCTGTCATAATTCTTTCAATATATGGAGGTTCTTCACTTAATAAAAAAGTTATTTTCATAAGTATTATTAAAAATCCATTAATAATTTCTTCAATTTTAGGTATAATAGTATCATTACTAGGAATACAATTCCCTTCATTTATAAATGCTACTATAAAAAACTTTGCATCACTAGGCTCTATAATGCCTATGTTAGTTTTGGGAGCGTCCATAAATTTATCAAGAGTTACTGCAAACAAAAAACTTCTTATTATAGGTATGGTTTCAAAATTAATAGTTGTGCCAATGATATTTATACCTATATCAATACTTTTAGGATATACAAATGAAAAATTTATAGGATTACTAATTATGCTAACTGCACCGCCTGCTGTAAGCTCAGCCGTAATGGCAAAGGAGATGGGATGTAATTTTGAGTTATCCACGCAATTAGTTGTTTTTTCAACTATATTATCCAGTTTGACAGTATTTTTTTGGATATTCTTAGTAAGCTATCTAAAACTAATTTAAATAAAATAAGTTTTAGAATAAAAAAATTTTAAGGAGATGAAATGAGAAAAATTATATTATATTTAATTGACGAAGATAAACTGCAAAGAATTAAACAGGCTTTTTTACAAGAAGATATTTATATTAAAACAATTGACAAAACCTATTTAGATTTAAAACTAAAAGATATTTTTGATGACAAAGGGCCTGAAAGTGACAAAAAACTATCAACAGATGAGATTTACGATAATGAATTTATGCTTTTAGACGGATTTGATGATGAACAGCTGAAGGATTTAATATTTAGATTTAAATCAAACATCATAGCACGACCAATAACATCTGTTAGAACCGAAAATAACCAAAACTGGGTATTATCAGAGCTTTTAAAAGAAATATTTATGGAAAATGAGTACATGAAAAATATGTCAAAATAATATTTCGTCATCCATGAAATGATTGAAATTGGTATTGACATATGAAAATAAAAATGATATAATTCATGGGTATGTAAAATACAAATAATAGCTATGGACATAGCTTAATCAAACATCGAAAGGAGGTGCGATATGCCTACTATAAGTCAGTTAATAAGAAGTGGAAGAAGCACTGCAGTTAAAAAGTCAACTGCTCCAGCTCTACAAAGAGGGTTCAATTCATTAAAGAAAGAATCTACTGAAATAACTGCTCCACAAAAAAGAGGAGTATGCACTTCGGTTAAAACTGTAACACCTAAAAAGCCTAACTCAGCTTTAAGAAAAGTTGCAAGAGTTAGACTTACAAACGCAATGGAAGTTTCTGCATACATTCCAGGCGAAGGTCATAACCTACAAGAACACAGCGTTGTTCTTATAAGAGGCGGAAGAGTAAAAGATCTTCCAGGGGTTAGATACCACATCATCAGAGGTACATTAGATACTGCTGGTGTTGACAAAAGAATGCAAGCAAGATCTAAGTACGGTGCAAAAAAACCTAAAGACGCAAAATAATGAGCACTTCGGTGTTTTGATAGGCGAAAATGTCCAAGCTTTAATAAGGCTGGCGGCATAATTTGGGTGTCGAGTACCTATGAATTAATATTATATTAAGGAGGGAAGAAATGCCAAGAAAAGGTAAAGTGCCTAAAAGAGAGGTTTTACCAGATCCAATGTACTCTAGCAGAGTAGTTAGCAAGCTAATAAATAAAGTAATGTTGGATGGTAAAAAAGGAACTTCTCAGAAAATTGTATATGGCGCATTTGAAATAATAAAAGAAAATACAGACCAAGAACCACTTGAAGTTTTTGAAAAGGCGATGGCGAACATAATGCCTGTATTAGAAGTAAAAGCTAGAAGAGTAGGTGGTGCTAACTATCAGGTACCTATTGAAGTTAGAGCTGATAGAAGAGAAACACTTGGTTTAAGATGGTTAGTTAAATATTCCAGACTAAGAGGCGAAAAAGGTATGACTCAAAAGCTTGCTAAAGAAATAATGGACGCAGCTAACAATACCGGAGCAACTGTTAAAAAGAGAGAAGATACTCACAAAATGGCAGAGGCTAACAGAGCATTCGCACATTATCGTTGGTAATAAAATAACAAGTTGGAAGGAGAAATTAAGTGGTAAGAGAATATCCTTTGGAAAGAACTAGAAATATAGGGATAATGGCACATATTGACGCAGGAAAAACCACAACTACCGAAAGAATTCTGTATTTTACAGGAATAACTCATAAACTTGGTGAAACCCACGAAGGTGCATCTCAAATGGACTGGATGGAGCAAGAAAAAGAAAGAGGTATAACAATTACCTCCGCTGCTACAACAACTCACTGGAAAAATAACAGAATCAATATAATCGATACTCCAGGACACGTAGATTTCACTGTAGAAGTTGAACGTTCCTTAAGAGTTCTAGACGGAGCAGTAGCAGTTTTTGATGCTAAAAATGGGGTAGAACCACAATCTGAAAATGTTTGGAGACAGGCTGACACTTATAGTGTTCCTCGTATTGCATTTATAAATAAGATGGATATAGTCGGTGCAAATTTTCTTAACGTTGTTCAGATGATGAAAGATAGACTTGGAGCTAATTCTGTTGCTGCACAATTACCTATTGGTGCAGAAGATACTTTTAAAGGTGTAATAGATTTATTAACTATGAAAGCCTACATCTATAATGATGACCAAGGAAGAGATATCTCAGAAGTAGAAATTCCTGAAGAATTAAAAGCACAAGCAGAAGAGCTAAGAGAAACTTTGGTAGAAAAAGTTTCTGAATTAGATGAAACGTTGATGGAAAAATATCTTGAAGGTCAAGAAATTACTGTTGATGAACTTAAAAAAACAATCCGTAAAGGTGTTGTAAATAATGAAATTTACCCAGTATTTTGCGGTACTGCATACAAAAATAAAGGTATCCAACTTTTACTAGATGCTATAGTTGATTATATGCCTGCTCCAACAGACATAGAATCAATAAAGGGAACACTGCCAAACGGTGAAGAAGAAGTTAGACATTCATCAGATGAAGAACCTTTCTCTGCTCTAGCGTTCAAAATAATGGTTGACCCATTTGTAGGAAAATTAGCATTCTTTAGAGTTTATTCAGGTATACTATTTTCCGGTTCTTATGTTTTAAATTCAACAAAAAACAAGAAAGAAAGAATAGGTCGTATACTACAGATGCACGCTAACACAAGAAAAGAAATCACTGAAGTATTTTCGGGCGATATAGCAGCAGCTGTAGGTCTTAAAGATACAACTACAGGTGATACTCTTTGTGATGTTGACGCACCAATAGTTCTTGAATCTATGGAATTTCCTGAACCGGTTATATCTGTAGCTATAGAACCAAAATCTAAAGCTGCACAAGAAAAGATGGGTACAGCTCTTGCTAGATTAGCAGAAGAAGACCCTACATTCAGAGTAAGGTCTGATGAAGAAACAGGTCAAACAATTATATCGGGTATGGGAGAACTTCACCTAGAAATAATTGTTGATAGATTACTTCGTGAATTTAAAGTTGAAGCATCTGTTGGAGCTCCACAAGTAGCTTATAGAGAAACAATTAGAAAACCAGTTGACATAGAAAATAAATATGCAAAACAATCTGGTGGTCGTGGACAATACGGTCACGTTAAGATTAGAATGACACCTCAAGAGCCTGGTGCTGGATATGAATTTGTTAATGCTATCGTTGGTGGTGCAATACCAAAAGAATATATAGGACCAATCGACCAAGGTATCCAAGGTGCAATGGAATCAGGTGTCGTCGCTGGATATCCAGTAGTTGACGTAAAAGTTGAATTATATGATGGTTCATACCACGAAGTCGATTCATCAGAAATGGCATTTAAAGTTGCTGCATCTATGGCGTTTAAAGATGGTATGAAAAAAGCAGACCCTGTACTTCTTGAACCTATATTTAAAGTAGAAGTTGTTACTCCTGAATCCTACATGGGAGATGTTATGGGAGACTTAAACTCTCGTAGAGGTAGAATTGAAGGTATGGAAGCTAGACCTGGTGGTGCACAAGCTGTACACGCTATGGTTCCGCTTTCAGAAATGTTTGGTTATTCTACAGACCTTCGTTCAAGTACACAAGGTAGGGCAACTTATACTATGATTTTTGATCACTACGATGAAGTTCCAAAGTCAATTGCTGAAAAGGTAACTGAAAAAGGTAAGTAAATAAAATTTTAAAATAAATTTTAGGAGGAATTTTTAAAATGGCAAAAGCTAAATTTGAAAGATCTAAGCCACACATTAATATCGGAACAATTGGTCACGTTGACCACGGTAAGACTACTCTTACAGCTGCTATAACTACTACACTTAACCAAAGATATGGCACAGGTGAAGCGGTTGATTTCGCTAATATAGATAAAGCTCCAGAAGAAAGAGAAAGAGGAATCACTATATCTACTTCTCACGTAGAATATGAAACTCCAAACAGACACTACGCTCACGTTGACTGCCCAGGACACGCCGACTACGTTAAAAACATGATAACTGGTGCTGCTCAGATGGATGGTGCTATACTTGTAGTTTCTGCTGCTGATGGTCCAATGCCTCAAACTAGAGAACATATACTTCTTTCTAGACAGGTTGGTGTACCTTATATAGTAGTATTCCTTAACAAATGCGATATGGTTGATGATGATGAACTTATCGAATTAGTTGAAATGGAAGTTAGAGACCTTCTTAATGAATATGATTTCCCTGGTGACGATACTCCAATAGTAAGAGGTTCTGCTCTTAAGGCTCTTGAAGACCCTGCAGGTCCTTGGGGAGATAAAATTGTTGAATTATTCAATATAATAGATGAATATATCCCTCAACCTGAAAGAGATGTCGACAAACCATTCTTAATGCCAGTAGAAGACGTATTTACAATTACTGGTAGAGGAACAGTTGCAACAGGTAGAGTTGAAAGAGGACAACTTAAAATGCAAGAAGAAATCGAAATAGTTGGTCTTCAAGACAAACCAAGAAAAGTTGTTGTTACTGGTATAGAAATGTTTAGAAAATTACTAGACATGGCTCAAGCTGGTGATAACATCGGTGCTCTTTTAAGAGGTATCAACAGAGATGAAATCGAAAGAGGACAAGTTCTTGCTAAACCTGGTACTATTCATCCAAAAAAGAAATTTACTGCTGAAATATACGTTCTAAAGAATGATGAAGGTGGTAGACATACTCCATTCTTCAAGGGATATAGACCTCAATTCTATTTTAGAACAACTGACGTTACTGGTGATATCGAACTTCCAGAAGGAGTAGAAATGGTTATGCCTGGTGATAACGTAACTATAAGCGTTGAACTTATTACTCCAGTTGCTATGGAAGAAGGTATGAGATTCGCTATAAGAGAAGGCGGACATACTGTAGGTGCAGGCGTTGTAGCTAAAATACTTGACTAGTTTTAATTGTCAATAAATAATAGCTTTAAAGTTTAATTTATTCAACGCCGATTGATTAATCAGTCGGCGTTGATGTTTGCAGAGGTGGTGAAATGGCAAACACGTACGTTTGAGGGGCGTATGCTTATACAAGCTTGAGGGTTCAAGTCCCTTTCTCTGCACCAAACAAATAATTTCCACTCTAAAAAGTTCTTTTTTATCTAGTAATGATTACACAAAATTGATATAAAAGAACGAAAATAACTGTTTAGTAATAATCTATATAAAAATCTGCGATGAATTAATTCGTTGCAGATTTTTTTATATTATGAAATGTAATTTTCATAAAAACTATATACAAAATTATTAACAACTATTAAATAAAAGGTGGTATTTATTTATATTAGTTCCTATGATAATATGAATACAAGTTAAATCATTATATTATATTATATTATATTATGAAAAGAGTGGGATGATAATGAATAAGAAAAAAAGAGTAAACATCAGGATAATTTTATTTTTAAACTTAATTTTATTAATTTTTGTACTATCTTTATTTTTTCATAATTATGCTGGAGGCTTTTCTAAAGGCTTGATTATGATAACAGATTTTCCTTCGATACTAGGGATAATAGTTATAACTGTACCGTGTATGTTAATAATGGGGATTTGGCATGATTTCATTAGCTCATTCTCCATTGGTATAAAACAATACACGTTATTACAATTAAAAAATATTAATGAAGCCGTTGTAACGTGTCAGAAGTTAATTTTATACAGTGGATTGATAGAATTTATCATTAGTATTATAGTAATACTATTAAGCCATGAATCTACTGATAATCTAGCTGCTTTTTTAGCGGTTGCAACCTTATCTGCCTTTTATACAGTAGTATTTGAATATCTATTATTACCATTAAAGGTTAATGCAACTTTGGCTTTAAATCAATCCATGGATGTTGACGAGGAGTGAAGTAGTGGTATCAAAATCACATTATAATGAGATTGCAAATAAATATAAACTTACAAAGAGAGAACGACAACTAGGATTTTTAAAATTAGCTGGATTTTCAAATTACAGAATTACTCAATGCTATGGAATATCCGTTATGACTGTTAAAAAACATTTTACTCATATATATGAAAAAATGTTTGTTCACGGAAGAAAAGAATTTGTGCAATTATTTGAAGAAGAAATTAAAATTGTATAGGATTTGAATAATAGTATAAAAAATACAACTATTAAATTTATTTTTAACTTCGCATAATATGTATTATGCGAAGTTAAAGTAGAGAATTTTTGCTTTTTTGTAAAATATAGCCGATATTTATCGCATTTTGCAAAATATCGGCTATATTTTATATTGCTAGTATCTTTTCTGTGCGGTTAAACGCGTTCTGACGTGTTTTTGTTTCGGTATAAAATTATTGTAAAATGTTGGGAAATCTTGTAAAATAATATTTGTTAGCTAGATATTATTTTTATTGATTATATCTGACAGATACTATTCAAATCAATTAATAGCCCCTACCACAACAGACGACAGTGTTAAATGTATAGGTCGCCTAAAAATGATACAGAATAATGGCTATAAAATTAGAAATTCTTCATTAAAAACCTTCAAGCAAGCTATTAATGACGTCTATAGATTACTAATAGAGCTATATTCAAAATTTTCGGAATATAAATTTGTATCAGAAGAACAGTTTTTTGCGATATTTTACAAGTTAAGACATATACTTGTATGGGATATGGTATTTTTAGCATACAAGGATAACAAATTAGCTGGATTTTTGATATCTGTACCTAATCTATCAGATTTAACAAATAGCATTTCTTTAATAAATTTATTAAAAATATTTATATACAAAAAAAGGCCTAAAGAATTTATCATACTCTATTTAGGAACAGGAGAAAAACATCTAGGTATTGGAGGAGCCTTTGCACAATTATCAAAAGAGTATCTGCAAGAGCATAATTGCACCGGTATCGGAGCTTTAATACACGAAAATAAATCAGGCTCATATTACAAAAATCTTATAGTAGATAGATATGATTACATATTGATGAAACTTGATTTATAAAATAAAAAGCATAGAGTCGCTCAAATTAATTGAACAATTCTATGCTTTATTTACTAGCTAAACAACAAATCTGAAATGTCATTTGTAAACTTAATAGTATCTGCAACCGGCAAACCTTCTATTAATAAGGCTTGGTTATATAATACCTCTGTAAGTTTTTTAAATTTTTCTTTATCGTTTTCATAGAACTCTTTTAGTTTATCAAACGCTTTATTTTCAGCATTTATTTCAAGCACTTTTTCTGCTTTTACACCGGCACTTTGAGGCATAGCATTTAAAGTCTTTTCCATTTCAATACTTATAGGACCCTTGGTAGAGAAACATACAGGATAATTTTTAAGTCTTGTAGATACAACTACGTCACTTACATTGTCCTTTAATAGAGTTTTCATTTCATCAAGCATTGATTTAGAGTCTTTTGTCTTTTCTTCGCTTTCTTTATTTTCTTCATCAAGAGCCTGTATATCTGAGTCTGAGGCAGACTTAAAGTGCTTACCATCATATTCGTGTAGAGTCTGTATAGCAAATTCGTCCACTTCCTCATCGAAGTATAATACCTCATAGCCTTTTTCTAATAATAGCTCAATTTGAGGTATTTTTTTGATTTTTTCTATGCTTTCGCCAGTTGCGTAGTAGATTTCTTTTTGGTCTTGTTTCATTCTTGACACATATTCTTGAAGTGTAGTATATTTGCTGTCGTCCAATGAAGACTTAAACATTACAAGGTCTTTTATTTCGTCTTTGTCTTTGCCGTAAGAGTCATATACGCCAAATTTTAAGCTACGGGAGAACGTCTGATAAAATTTATCGTAGTTTTCTCTATCGTTTTTAAGCATTGTTTCAAGCTCAGATTTAATCTTGGATTTTATTCTCTTAGCTATAAGCATAAGCTGTCTGTTGTGCTGTAGGGTTTCTCTTGAAATATTAAGTGATAAATCGTCTGATGAAACTACCCCACTTATAAATCCGTAGTAGTCAGGTAAAAGTTCTTCACATTTATCCATTATCAACACATTGTTTGCATAAAGCTGTAAGCCTTTTTTGTAGTCCTTGCTGTAATAGTTAAATGGCATCATCGATGGAATATATAGTATTGCGGTAAATCTAACTGCCCCATCGGCTACTAAATGTATATATTTTAATGGCGTATCGAAACCGAAGTGTTTTTCGTTGTAAAAATTAATGTAGTCTTTATCTTCCAGTTCATTTTTATTTTTTCTCCAAATAGGTACCATGGAGTTGATTGTATCTATTTCTGTGTAATCTTCGTATTCCTCTTTATTGTCTTCCTTTGGTCTTGACTTAGATATTTCCATTTTAATAGGATATCTTATAAAATCAGAATATTTTTTAATCAACGAACGTAACTTATATTCTTGAAGATATTCATCAAAATTGTCGTCCTCTGTGTTATCTTTTAGATATAGTGTAATTATAGTTCCTGGAGTATCTTTTTGAGCATCTTTAACCTCAAAACCATCTTCTCCTTCACTAATCCACATATGGGCACTATCCTCAACTACAGATTTGGATAGGACAGTTACTTTTTTAGCCACTATAAATGCCGAATAAAAACCGACACCAAATTGACCTATAATGTCATAATCCTCTTTTATTTCATTTTCTTGCTTGAACTTGAATGAACCACTGTTAGCAATAATACCCAAGTTGTTTTCAAGCTCCTCTTTAGTCATACCTATACCGGTATCTTCAATAGTTATAGTTCTATTATCTTTGTCAAATGAAACTTGGATATAATAGTCATCCTTGTTAAAGGTTTGATTTTCATCAGATAAATTTTTGTAGTAAAGCTTATCTATCGCATCACTGGAATTAGATATTAATTCTCTAAGAAATATATCTTTATTTGTATAAATAGAATTTATCATTAAATTTAGAAGTCTTTTAGACTCTGCTTTAAATTGTTTTTTAGCCATATTTATCTCCTTTTATTAGCACTCAATTTATTTAATTGCTAATAATATTTTAACACTTTTTAGCAATTTGTCAATAAATTCTATATTTTTATACAATTTATATTATTTTATTATATCCGGTCTTAATTTTTTAGTTAAAATAATAGACTGTTGCTTTCTCCATTTATCTATCTCCTGATGATTACCACCGACTAATACATCAGGCACTTTTACTCCGTTAAATTCTTGAGGTCTTGTATACTGAGGATACTCCAGTAAATTATTTTCAAAGCTTTCGGTTTCTACACTCTCCTTTGATGATAATACTCCATCAACTTTTCTTGATATTGAGTCAAGCATGACTAGTGCAGGGAGTTCTCCGCCGGTTAATACATAATCTCCTATAGAAACCTCATAGTCAACAATTAAATCGATTATTCGCTGGTCTATGCCCTCATAATGACCGCACAAAAATGTTATATTATCCATTTTGGAATATTTTATACACATATTATTATCCAAAACTTTTCCCTTTGGAGAAAAATATATCAATTTGGTAGTTGGATTTTTTCTCTTTATATCCATATAGCTGTCATATATAGGCTGAGGTGTCATAAGCATACCCTTCCCGCCCCCAAATGGATAGTCGTCTACTTTTTTATGCTTATTCTTGGAATAGTCTCTTATATTGTAAACATTTACTTTTATTATGCCATTTTTTATAGCATTAAAAATAATACTTGAGCCAACATAAGAATAAATAACCTCAGGGAATAATGTCATTACATTGAAAATCATTTACATACCCTCAATAAGTTTAACTTGCATTATATTTTTTTCCAAATCAATACTTATTACAAATTCTTTGACATTTGGAATAAGTATTTCTTTTGTATCATAGTCTAAAACTTTTATAACGTCATTTACAGGATATGATAATACATCATCAACTTTGCCGATATATTTATCTCCATTGAATACTTCCAGTCCAATTAAATCTCCGATTAAAAATTCGTCCTTAGCCATTTTTCTTTTATCTTCATAATCTATGAAAATAAATTTATTTAAAAATTTTTCTATATCCTCTATTTTATCATAGCCTGCTAGCTTACAAATATACATTCCGTTTGCACGTCTTGAATTTTTTACGTTAAAAGGCTCATTAATTCCTTCAATGTATATTTTTTTATATCCAACAAAGGTTTGTTCATCGTCAGTGTATGGATAGACTTTAAATTCGCCCTTTAGACCATGTGCCTTGGTAATTTTACCTATTCTTATCTTCTTATAGCTCAAGAAATCCTCCTAAAAAGAAAACCACCTCAAGGGTGGTTTATTCTACAATTTGTAAAACGTAAGCTTTATCTTCTTTAGCAGATGCGGCTTTTAGTATCTTTCTAATTGATTTTGCAATCCTACCTTGTTTACCAAGAACCTTACCCATATCAGATTTAGCAACTTTTAACTTTATTACTGTAGTGTTATCTTCTTGCAGTGTCTCAATTTCTACTGATTGCGGTTCATCAACTAATTCTTTGACTATTACATTAACAAGTTCAACCATTAGTTTTCCTCCTAAAGTAAAAAGCCTTTATTTTTCAATTATGCCAGTTCTTTTTAGTAAAGTCTTTACAACTTGAGTAGGCTGAGCACCAGTTGAAAGCCATTTTTTAGCTCTTTCTTCGTCTATTTTTATTTCCTTAGATTGCATAGGATTGTAATATCCTATTTCTTCGATAAATTTACCATCTCTTGGAGCTCTAACGTCTGCTACTACTATTCTGTAAAATGGAGATTTTTTAGCTCCCATTCTTTTTAATCTAATTTTAACCATAATCTTTACCTCTTTCTATAATTATATATTTTTTACATTCCCATGAAAGGAAATTTAAATTTGTTCTTGCCGGGTTTAGCAAGATTATTAAACTGTTTCATCATTTTTTTGGTTTCTTGGAATTGTTTTAGAAGTCTATTAACTTGACTTACTTCAGTTCCAGCACCTTTTGCTATTCTTTTCTTTCTGCTTGCATCTATAATGCTTGGGTCAAACCTTTCTTTTTTTGTCATAGATTGTATAATAGCCTCTATTTTCAGTAGTTCCTTGTCATCGATGTCAATATTCTTGATTTGATTTGATATACCTGGTATCATTTCCAAAATATTTTTTAACGGTCCCATTTTTTTAATTTGCTGCATCTGAGATAGAAAATCATCAAAATTGAAATCCATTTTTCTGAACTTCTTTTCCATTTCATCTGCTGACTGGGCATCTACTGAAGAACTTACCTTTTCAATTAGTGATAAGACATCGCCCATTCCAAGTATTCTGTTTGCCATTCTATCCGGATAAAACGGCTCTAAATCGCCTAATTTTTCACCAATTGCAGAATACTTTATAGGCTTACCTGTGACAGCTTTTATGGATAAGGCAGCACCACCACGGGTATCACCATCAAGCTTGGTGAGTGTGACACCATCTATGCCTAATGCCTCATCAAAGGCTTGTACAATATTTACTGCCTCTTGACCGGTCATAGAGTCTACTACAAGCATTATTTCGTGAGGCTTAACACTTGCTTTGATGTTTTTAAGCTCATTCATAAGTGTTTCGTCAATCTGTAGTCTACCGGCTGTATCTATGATAACTAAATCATATCCCAATGTCTTAGCAGATTTAATCGCATCAGATGCAATTTGCACCGGGTCATTGGAGCTTTCGTCAGAATAAAATCTAACTCCAGCCTGCTTTGACAAAACCTCAAGCTGTTTAATGGCTGCCGGTCTATATACATCACAGGCCACCAGCATTGGATTTTTACCAATACTTTTAAGATTATATGCCAGCTTTGCAGAAGTTGTTGTTTTACCTGCACCTTGCAAGCCTACCATCAACACAACAGTTGGCGGATTTGATGAAATGTTGATTTTATTTTGGACAGTGCCCATCAAATCTTTCAATTCGTCATTTACTATTTTAATAACCTGCTGACCGGGAGTAAGGCTCTTGGCAACATCTTCTCCTATTGACTTTTCTTTTACAGTCTTTACAAAATCTTTTACAACCTTGTAATTTACATCCGCCTCAAGTAGAGAAAGCTTTACTTGCCTCATTGCATTATCGACATCTTTTTCGGTAAGTACACCCTTACCTTTTAGTCCAGAAAGAGCAGATTGAAGTTTACTTGACAATCCTTCAAAAACCATAGGTTAGTCCCCTTTCTCAAATAACTTTAAAATATCATTTAACTGTGACAACTGCGTTTCATTTAGATTTGTAGTATCAGAGTCTAAAAATTCTTCCAATCTTTCTTTAATCTTTTCAGTATTTTCAGTTAATTCTTTAAAATGCAATACTTCATCATAATTAGAAAGCTGTTTCTCAGATTTTTTTATACTATCATACACTGCTTGTCTTGATATATCCATCATTTCACTGATTTCTGCTAAAGACAAGTCCTCTTGATAATATAAATTCATGATAGAAATTTGTTTTTCTGTAAGTAATCCACCATAGATGTCGAGTAATTCGTTCATTTCAAATACTCTTGTTATATCCATTATATCACCATGATGTAAAGTATAATTACTTGACACCCGTATATTTTATTATAAATATGTCATTCTGTCAACAATAAATTTTAATAAAGTTAAGCATTTTTAAATATTTTCTGATAATTTTTCAAAAAATAAAGACTAGCCGTAAATAGGCTAATCTTTATAAATTTATTTTCTAAGTGCAAGAGGTTTTTGTATAATTTCAGAAAATATAAACATTTTCGCCGGTTCTAAGTCATTTAATAAATTCAAATTTGAACTTTTTATATCCCTGTCATCAGCGTCATAATACCCAATAAAATTTAAATCACCTAAGTTACCAATATTATCTAAGTCAAGCTGTCCATTTTCCTGATGTAAATCAGAAATTTTTTTAACTTCATCTATATTAGGGGATGTCTGAAATTCATATACTACAGTTTTTGTTTTATCAGTATCATTTTTAGTAATATTTTTGTTATGCTGTTTATTTTTTGAATTATTTTCGATGCTTTTCTCTTGCAAAAATTTTTCAGAAATATCTTTAACCTCTTTAGATTTTTTTTCTATTTCCTCTTTGGCTCTAGTAAATATGTCTTTAGACTTTTTACTAGGTTGCTGTTTTTTAAAATCATATTGAGAAGATTTTTTGTTGACAGGAGTATTTTTTACAGTCCTTGTCGGCTTAGTTTTTTTCTTATTTTTCTTTTTAATACTTGAATTTATGCTTGAAATAATACTGACTATAATTATTAAAACGTAAATACCTTCAAAAAAGTCCATATTATCACTCTTTTTTATTTGAATTTACAGAATTTTGTGAAATAGCATTTCTCATATCAGTATCCGCCATAACATTTTTCATATTATAGTAATCCATTACTCCTAGTTTACCATTTTCAAATGCAGTTGCAATTGCTAGAGGTACTTTTGACTCAGCCTCTACAACCTTGGCTTTCATTTCTACTACTCTTGACCTCATTTCCTGCTCTGCTGCTATCGCCATAGCTCTTCTTTCTTCGGCTTTTGCCTGAGCTATTTTCTTATCTGCCTCAGCTTGGTCAGTTTGTAGTTGAGCTCCGATGTTTCTACCTACATCTACGTCAGCAATATCTATAGACAAGATTTCAAATGCAGTACCGGAGTCAAGTCCTTTATCAAGTACAGTTTTAGATATTTTGTCAGGGTTTTCCAGCACTTCCTTGTGGCTTTCTGAGCTACCTACTGTAGTTACTATACCCTCACCTACTCTTGCAATGATAGTTTCTTCACCAGCACCACCTACTAATCTTTCTATGTTCGCTCTGACAGTAACTCTTGCTTTTACTCTTAATTCTATACCATCTTTTGCTACAGCAGATATAAGTGGAGTTTCTATAACCTTAGGGTTGACTGATACCTGTACAGCCTCTAAAACATCTCTACCTGCTAAGTCTATAGCTGCTGCCTGTTCGAATTCTAGTGTAATGTTCGCCCTTTGTGCAGCAATTAGTGCATCTACAACAGAGTCAATATTACCACCGGCAAGGTAATGTGCCTCAAGCTTGTCTATTGATAAATCCAAGCCTGCTTTAGTCGCCTTTATCATAGGGTCAACAATTTTTGATGGTCTAACTCTACGAAATCTCATACCTACAAGTGTTAGTATTGAAACTCTAACACCTGAAAATAAAGCTGTAATCCATAAACCAAATGGGAAAAAATTTAAAAATACAATAAGTATAAAAAATATTATTATTAAAGTTACGCCTAAAGTTATTAAAGGTGCCATGTTCCCTCCATATTAATGTAAATAAGTTTAAACTTCTCTTACAATTAAAATATATCCTTTATTGCCTATAACCTCTACATTTTTGCCCTTTTCAATGAATTTATTGTTGCTCATTGCATCATAAACAATCCCATCCTTTATAACTTTACCGGACGGTCTCAAAAAAGTATCTACTGTCATAATTTCACCCAAATGATTATTATTTTCCTTTGAAGAAGTAAAGCCTTCGTTAGATTTTAGAGACTTACTTAAAAATAAAGTATTTTCCATAAATTTCGGAGGTACTTTGTTTATAGCCTTATAAATCAATATAAATAGGATAAAGAATATAAACAATGCCATGAAAACCGAAATCACTAAAAATACTACACCATATGGCGTATTAAGTAATGCTACAGAAGATACTAGCATCAATGCAGCTCCGGAGATGCCAAAAACACCAAAGCCGGGTATAAATATTTCAATACCAATTAATATTAAACCAATAATAAATAGGATTAGCCACATATATACCACCTCTTAAATTTATATGACTATCTACATCCATAAAATAACAAACGGTTCTCCAATTTTATTTATTTTATATTATAGTAAACATTTTGCACATCGTCATCTTCTTCTAATTCGTCTAAAAGTTTTTCAAGCATTTTTTCCTGACTTTCATCAATTTGAGCATAAGTTGCAGGGATTAGTTTGACATCTGCGGACAATAATTCATAGTTAGCGTTTGTTAATGCATCTTTTACTTTTGGAAAATCCTTTGCCTCGGTATAAATAACATAACAATCGTCTTCAGTTATAAAATCCATAGCTCCAGCGTCTAAGGCTACTTCCATCAATTCATCCTCAACTACGCTGTCTTTTTTTTCTACTAAAATTTCACCTTTTCTATCAAACATGAAAGAAACTGAACCTGTAGTTCCCAAATTGCCACTATGTCTATCAAAATAGTGTCTTACATTGCCGGCTGTTCTGTTCTTGTTATCTGTTAAAGTTTCTACTATCATAGCAACTCCGCCAGGACCATATCCTTCATAAGTAATGGACTCATAGTTTTCAGAGTCATCCCCGCCTGCACCTTTTTTTATAGCTCTTTCTATGTTATCATTAGGCATATTTTCTGCTTTAGCCTTATCTATAGCATTTTTAAGAGATGGATTGTATTCAGGGTCAGCTCCACCCTCTTTTGCGGCTACTGTTATTAATCTTGCATATTTTGTGAAAATCTGAGCTCTTTTAGCATCTTGTTTTCCTTTTCTGTTTTCTATAGTGTGTAAACGTCCCACTATAATTCCTCCTTAATAAATTCTTTTAGTTTTATTTATATTATATCATAACTTATTGATTTTATCACAAATTATTAAGAAAGTAAATTAAATATATTTGTGCATAATATTCAAAATATATTTAATGCCAAGGTAGATGCACGTTCTTGTGCATTTATCTTGGCATTACTGATTTATTTTTATAATTTAAAGCAAAAATTAATTATCTAGTAATTTTAATACTGATTGTGGTATTTGATTTGCTTGGGCAAGCATTGATGTACCGGCTTGCTGTAGAATGTTAAATTTAGTAAATTCTGTCATTTCCTCTGCAAGGTCGGCATCTTCTATTCTAGACATAGCTTGTGTGATATTTTCGTTGGTGCTGTCTAATGTAGCAATAGTTTTTTCAAATCTGTTTTGCACTGCTCCTAACTGTGACCTGATTTCGGATACTTTTGCTATAGCAGCGTCATAAGCACTTATAGCAAGACCGGCACTTTCTTGGTCTGTTACGTCTATGGCAGCTTCGTTTGCTTCATTTGGTGTTACGGTGGTATCGATATCTTTTGGATTGTAAAAATCTGTTAGTCCACTCTTTTTTGTAAATTTTAATTTTGAGTTATTAATTGCATTAGGGTTGTTTGTCCTGTCACTTCCGTCAGTACCTTTTTTGCCTGAAATCCCTAAATTAAAGGCTGATATTTCTTCAAGTGGTATACCCATTAGCTGATTTTCATTTGCTCCGGATTGTAAATCTAAATTCATTGTTGGCTTATAATTGCCATCTTCGTCTATATTTTTAAATATTTTATTTTTGTTAAACTCTGTGGTCTCTCTCATTTTATTTACTTCTGAGGTAAGCTGGTCGATTTCTTTTTGTATTGCCTCTTTATCTTCCAATTGGTTTGTTCCATTTGCTGCTTTTACTGCTAATTCTCTCATTCTTTGGAGCATATCGTGGATTTGGTTCATAGCTCCGTCTGCTGTTTGTATCAATGATACTCCGTCTAGTACGTTTTTTGATGCTGTCTTTAGCCCTTGTATTTGCAGTGCCATTTTTTTGGATATGGCATATCCTGCTGCATTATCTGCTGATGAATTAAGCTTTCTACCTGATGAAAGTCTTCTTAAAGCTGTTGTTTGTGCTCTAGAGGTCTCATTCAAATTCACTATTGATGTTAATGATGATATATTTGTACCTAGTCTCATTTACTTCCTCCCATTATTTTTATCAACTGTCTCAACATATTTTAGTACCTTTGCTACTATCTCGTATAGCTCGACTGGTATTTCATCACCAATGCTAAGAGCCATCAAATCTTTGAGCAAATCTTCGTCTATATATTCTTTTATGCCTGATTGTCTAGCTTTTTCAAGCATATTTTCAGCTACATAGCCCTGCCCTTTAGCATTTACTATAGGAGCACTCATTTTTTCGTTATATTCTAGGGCTACAGCTTTTTTAATGTTGTTTTTATAATTAGCCAATGTTCTCTCTCTTTAAATAACTATGTTATATATCGTTATATAAACCTAAAACTTTAAATTAAATTGTAAAATCTATCATTGTGTTGGACTCTTTTACATTTTCTTCTATAAAGGCTAATTTAGCTTTGTTGTCAGGTGATATTAAGTCTACTAAATTTAGCTCATATCCGCCATCGGATAAAGAAGTATCTAGCATATTTATGCTTTGTCTTAGCTTTGAAATAGATGTATTTTCTGCTGATATTTTAAGTGACAGCTTTTTACCATTGGCTTTTATATAAAATCCAACTTTACCAAGATTTTTTGTATTTAAATCTATAAGTACGCTCATATCATCAGGGTCAATCTTGCCTTTGGCATTTTTTTTAGTTTTTGCATACACATTGGCATTTGATTGGTCTCCATTCATGTAGAAAGGTATTTGTAACATTTCGTCTTGCTTTGTGAGCATTCTTGTTTGTCTTATTTCGTCTGTTAAATTTTTTAGATATTCATTAATTTGCGGTTTATTTGGACTATCTGATGTCTCCAATGATTTTTGTATATTTTTTATTTCGTTGTTTATTGCCAAAATGTTATTTTGAAGTTCGTGTCTAAATTCATGTGTGTCGTTTACGTTAAATTTTTCAATAACTTTTTTTAGTCTAGTAATAATATTTTGAGTAAATGAATCAGGATTTAATTTTTCCAACTCACTTAATTTGTCAAAATAACTATATGTGTTGGTTGAAATCTCCATTGATTTTTTAAAGTTAGAAAAGGTAAACTCTGAGTTTGAAACTACAAGTCTTGAGATTGACTCGTTTTCACTGTAGGTATCTACATTATTTCCTATAATTCTTTCTGTTTGTCTAAATATTTGATTTTGTGTACTGACTATTTCGCTAACTACCCTTATATCAGAATTATATGGGTCTACTCCGTCTTGCATCATAAGTCTAATATGGCTAGCTCTCATATTTTGTTTCAAGTAGTCATAATGATTTTGTATATCTTTTTTTGCAAAAGATATTTCTTGATATTGGAAATCATATTCTAATTGTTTGTAAGTATCTTCATTTTGGAGCTCATTCATTTTGAAACTGGTATTAACCAATCTGCTTAACGAATGTAGTGATATTTTGCTATTTAATGGATTTATTTGGTCAAAGTCTATCTTGTCAACAGAACTTAACACCAATGCCGATTTTGTAATGACTGCTGACTTATAATCTAAAACCTTGGTGGAATAATGGCTACCGAATAATTTATCATATAAGTCCTGCCCAATAAGCTTTGATGACAAGACTGATTTAACTTTGTAATTTGTGATCAGGCTGTTATCTTGCTGAATTTGTTTTATTGCATCAATCAATATTCCGGCTGAATCAAGCTCGTCTTGAGAAAAATCTAAATTTTCTGAAGCGTTTAGGTTTTGCATAATTGCGTTGATTTGGGCAAGTAACTGTTTTAAGTCCATTGAGGACATATCCATATCTTGCCCTATAAGAATTGCTGCAATATTTTTATCCAATTTTTCAGCGATTTCACTTATTGTAGCTTTTATATCATAAACCATATCAAGATTTTCTTTTGATACGTCCATTGAATTTTTAATTAGTAATTTTGCAGTATCTATGTCTTTTTTATCAAATCCAAGCTCTTTCAATAGCTTTTCTATTTGAGGTGTTAGAGTCTCTATTTCATCATCAGTTGGTGTCTTTGATATAGATAATTTAGATAAATTTGAATTTTCAGATATTGTCACTGCATCTAGCTTTGAACAACTAATGAAGTTTTTTACCTTGTATAATAAATCAATTGAAATTGTATTGGTTCCCGAATTCATTGCATCTATTACATTTTTATCATCAATACCTTTAATATCATTGAGCTTAGAAAAGGAATCATACATTGAGTCTATATTTTCCCTTGTAATTTCTACTCCATTATTTTTCAATGCTATGATGATATCGTAGACGTCCTTGCCCATTTTACTATTATAAATGTCGTTTGCAATTTTTCTAGCTTCATCGTATTTTTTAGTTGAATCCTTTTCTGATACCCTTGCATGAAATTCTATGGTCTCATTTTTCATTTTTTTAGATAAATCAAAGATTGACAAATTTGATATGGAATTATCAGCTAAAAGCTTAGCTAATATATCCATATTTAGCTCAGATTTCACATCATTAATACTGTTTTTAAGCGTGACAAATTTCAAAAGATTTTCTTTAGTCAAAGGTACATCATATTTTTTTAGTGCCTCTGCCCCTTCTAGATTTTCTTTTGACTTTTCTACGTCCATTTCCTCAAGCTTTTTTTCTAATTCCTCTTTATGCTCCTTTTGAGCTTTTATTTGGTCATCGCTAATTTTTACTATTGTTTCAATTTGAGATTTTTTAATTTGCAAGGTTTGTCCACTACTTACATCTAAGTTTATCTTAGTTGTGATATCATAGATACTTTTATCAGATGTTTGCATTCGGATTTTTTTACCATTTTTATCCAAAATTGTGCCACTAAAAGAAAAATTAGAGGCAGAGTTATCCTGATAAGCCTTTAATAGGTCAATATTAGAGTCTTGTTTTATATTCTGTTTTGGAGATAATATATTTATCATATTTTTCCTCATTGTTAAATATTAAGCTTTACAAGATATTTATCGGAAAAAAGTCTATATTTATTAAGGCTTATGTATAATAATTAAGTAAAATACAAAAAATCGAAAATAATCTAATCAAAGAAAATAGCATTTCAGCCAAAATTCTTCAATCAGATAATTTTCGATTTTTTTGATTAAGTATAATTATAGATTATAAAACAAATTATTATCTGCAAAGACTGGGTCGCACGTCACATCTACACCTAATTTTGAAAACATCTGTTCATCGCTGGAGCTGATTATACAGGTTGAGTGAGCTTTACAGAAACGTAAGTTCTTTATCTTTGAAAGTGCTTTTTCTGCCATTGTATTTGTTGCTGCACATATACTTAAAGCTATCAAAACTTCTTCCATATTCAAGGTCTTGTTTCCCATTAAGTCAGTTACTTTTTTTAATTCTGTAATAGGAGTTAAAACCAAAGGGGCAAGTAGCAGCATATCATCATCAATATTTGCAAAATATTTTAGAGCATTTAATATAAGTGCTGCTGATGCCTCCATAATATTTGAGGACTTTCCTGTCAAAATTGTGCCATCTGTAAGCTCAATAGCCATTGCGTGTTTTGAATTGTCGTCTGTACCGGCATTTATAAGTTCAGCTTTTTTTCTAGCAGCAACTAAAGACTTTCTATATTCTTCATTTATATCAAGGCTTTGCATCAGTATTTTTAATCTGTCCACCATATCTGAATCGCAGCTGCCCTTAACATAATCTACTTTTGCCAGTAAATATCTCCTAATTACCTCTTGTTTGCTTGCCTCTCGGACTACTTCATCATCGACTATACCGTCTTTAATTCTATTTACGCCCATATCTGTAGGGGATTTATAAGCCTTATCTTCTCCTGTTATTTTGTTAAGCATTGTCCTTAACAGTGGGAAACTCTCCATATCTCTGTTGTAATTTACAGAAACTATATTATAGGCATCCATGTGGAATGAATCTATTACATTGACGTCCTTTAAATCTGATGTAGCAGCCTCATATGCTACATTTATAGGATGTTTAAGTGGTAAATTCCATACCGGGAATGTTTCAAACTTTGCATAGCCTGCACTGTTACCCATAGCAAATTCATGATATACCTGAGATAAACAGGTACCAAGTTTACCACTGCCCGGACCTGGTGCAGTAACTACAACTATAGGTTTTTCGGTCTTGATGTACTCATTTTTACCGTAGCCTTGTTCACTTACAACAGTTTCTACATCTGTTGGGTAGCCTGCTGTGGATTTGTGTTTATAGGTTTTTATGTTTCTTCTTTCCAATTTTTTTATAAATGTATCAGTTGTAGGTCTTTCTTCATATCTTGTGATAACTACAGAATTTACCTGAAGATGGAATGCCCTTAAATCATCAATTAACCTAAAGACGCCAAGCTCGTAACTTATGCCGGAATCTCCAATTACTTTACTGTTTTCAATGTGTCCGCTATAAACACAAATTATTACTTCTAATTTGTCTTTTAAGCCTTGTAATAGTTTTATTTTGGTGTTTTCACTATATCCCGGCAAAACTCTCATGGCATGGGTGTCATGTAAAAGTTTACCGCCAAACTCCAAATATAACTTATCAAACTGATTAACTCTTTCTAATATATGTTTAGACTGTAACTCAAGATATTTTTTTTCATCAAAACCTTTTTTCATACTATTAATCCTCGTCAATATTTTTAAGTGTTTTCCTAATTGCCTTGTTTATTATCTCATAATCAAAACCCCTATAAGATAATGTGGAGCGTAGCTTTCTTTTTATTTCCTCAGTGTCAGCATTTCTAAGACTTCTTAATTTTTTTTCAGCGTAAAAAAGTGCTTTTTCAAGCTCTTCATCGTTGTCTATATCTGAAGTTAAATCAGAAATAATCTCACTGCTTATACCCTTTTGCCTAAGAGTATTTTTAATATGTCTTTTGGAATATTTATTTTTTCTAAATTTACCTTCCATCAAGCTTTTTGCTACTAATTCTTCATTTATTAAATTTTTTTCTTTAATAAAATCCAGTGCAAATTCAATTGAGTCTTTTGAAAATCTTTTTTCAAAAAGTTTTCTTCTTAGCTCTGTCAAAGTTTTTGCACTATATCCAAGGCTTTTTAGTGCGTAATCCTTGGCAAGAAGGTTCTCATTTTCTAACAAAACTTTGGATAATTCTTCGCTGTCTATTTCATCCAGCTTGTATATTCCAGATTTATAAAGAGCCTCTTTATGGATTTGGATTTTTTCTTCTTTATAATTTTTTAAGTAAAGATTAAAATTTCCATTTCTCTTTTTTGTAATTTTTTTTATTTCGTAGGTCATTTGCCTTGACTCTTTTCTCTTCCAATTACTTTAATTGGTGTACCAACAAAACCAAAGCTTTCTCTAATTTTATTTTCTAAATACCTCTTATAAGAAAAATGAAATAATTCTAAATCATTGATAAAGAACACAAAGGTAGGCGGCAAAGTTCCAACCTGCGTAGCATAATAAATTTTAAGCCTTTTACCCTTGTCAGATGGTGGCTGATTTAGCATTACAGCCTCACCGACTACGTCATTTAATACCCCTGTAGTCAATCTCTTGTTGCCCTGTTCGTAAACTTCATTAATTCTTTGTGTTATATTAGAAAGTCTTTTGCCTGTTTTTGCAGATATAAATTCTATTGGAGCATATTGCATATAGGCTAATTTATTTCTAATTTCTTTGGTATATTCATTAATGGAGTTGTTATCTTTTTCTATGGTATCCCACTTATTAACTACAATAATTGCACATTTTCCATTGTCATGAGCAACGCCTGCAATCTTTGTGTCTTGGTCTGTAATTCTAGTTTCGGCATCTATAACAATTAGCACTACATCAGCTCTTTCAACTGAGCTGAAAGCTCTTAACATTGAATATTTTTCGATGTTTTCATAGATTTTACTTTTTTTTCTAAGTCCTGATGTATCAATGAATGTGTACTCCACTCCATCAATCTCACATTTTTCGTCTATGGCATCTCTTGTAGTGCCGGCAATTGGAGAAACAATACTTCTATTTTGCCCTACCATGGCATTTAATATTGATGATTTACCAACATTTGGTTTACCAATTATTGCAACTTTTATAGAATTATCATCAATTTCCACTTCATTTGTTTCAGGGAAAAGTTCAACTATTTTGTCAAGCATATCGCCCAATCCCAAACCTTGAACTGACGAAATGGCGTACATATCATCAAACCCAAGCTTATAGAAGTCATAATAATCATCCGGTAGATTGGAATTATCAACCTTATTTACTGCAACAACAACTTTTTTTTGAGATTTCCTAAGTATATTTGCTACATCAAAATCTTGGTCTAGCGGTCCTGTCCTACCGTCTACCACAAAAAGTATTACATCTGCAACTTCAATAGCTATTTTAGCCTGTTCCAACATCATTGACGGTATTAATTCATTAGATGTTGAGTCGATACCGCCTGTGTCTATCAAAATAAAATCATTGTCAAGCCAAGTTGCCTTTTGGTATATCCTATCTCTAGTTACACCCGGAGTATCTTCTACAATAGAAATTCTCTCTCCTACAAGTCTATTAAACAGAGTGGATTTTCCGACATTTGGTCTTCCAACTATAGCTACAGTATTTTTCATAAATTTACCTTTTATAAAATAATAATTTTTTTACAACTAGCATTTAAATCTGTAATTTTTATAAAATCTAAAAAACCTACAGTTTTCCCATAGGTTTTCTTAGTTTTTAATTATCTCTAGATTTTTCGTTTTCTTCTTTTTTTAGATTGTCTAATTCTTCAAAAAAACTGTTAATGTCCTTAAACTCACGATATACAGAGGCAAAACGAACATAGCTAACTACATCTAAGTTCCTTAGTTTTTGTATTACTAATTCACCAATTTCCTTACTGGGTACTTCTTTATCATATTTTGTGAGTAATTCTCTTTCGATTTCATTAACTATATCTTCCATTTGTTTAGCCGTTACAGGTCTTTTTCTGCATGAACGCATAATACCTTGGAGGATTTTTTTCTTGTCAAAAAATTCTCTAGTATTATCCTTTTTTATTACAATAATGCTAGCCTCTTGAATGACTTCAAATGTGCTGAATCTTTTGCCACATTTCTCACATTCTCTTCTTCTTTTTATTGAGTTGTCCTGATAAATATGCCTAGAGTCTATAACCTTTAATTGACTACTTCCACAATATGGACAGTGCATAGCTCACCTTATTTTCTTCTGTTTTTTTTCAAAAAGTCAGGAATTTCCAAGCTGACTTTCGCATTCTTTTCTTTTACTTCGTCAATATTTTGTATCGTATTTTTAGAATTATCATCGTTTAAATCTAAGTCAATGTCCAAATCGTCCAAGCTAGGTCTAGTAATTCGATTTACAACACCTGTTTCGATATCATCAACATTAACTGTTTTTCTCTTTATAACAGAGTCTATCCCAGTAGCAATGATGACAAGTGAAAGCTCATCACCCAACTCATCAGAATAGGAACTACCTGTAATAACATGGTCTGACTCGTGTTCGTCATTTTCTCCCATAGCATCTCTAATGAAGTCACCAATCAAGCCAAATTCTTCAATGGTAAAGGAGTCCTTTGTAGCTGCTACATTCACAAGAATATCTGTAGCTCTTTCTATAGATGTTTCCAGTAATGGAGATGTTATAGCTTGTTTAGCAGCCTCAATGGCTCTGTTTTCACCTTTAGCCGTACCAAAGCCTACATGACATACACCCTTATTTTCCATAACAGTTCTAATGTCGGCAAAGTCTAAATTAATTAAGCCATTAGAAGTAATTAAATCTGTAATACTTTTTACAGTTTTCGCTAGAACTTCGTTCCCTTTTTTAAAGGCATCTGCTAGTGAAGTACCTTTTGGACAAATTTCTAAGATTTTATCATTTGGTATTACCATTATAGAGTCTACATTTTTCTTTAATTCTTCTAGACCTTCAATAGCAACTTTATGTTTATTTCTACCTTCAAATTGGAATGGTAAAGTGATGACACCTACAGTTAGTGCACCGGCCTCCTTAGCTATTGAGGCTACTACCGGAGCTGCACCTGTACCTGTTCCTCCACCCATACCTGCTGTAACAAAGACCATGTCAAACTTACTTACTTGTTCTTTTATTAATTCAGCTGTTTCTTCAGCAGCCTTTTTACCAACCTCCGGTTTAGAACCAGCACCTAGACCTCTAGTTAATTTTTCACCAAGTTGTAGTACATTGTCACACTTGGAATTATGTAGAGCTTGATTATCTGTGTTAGCTACAATATACTCTACTCCCTTTATGTCGTCTTCAATCATTCGGTTAACGGCATTCCCACCGCCACCGCCTACACCAATTATCAGAATTTTAGCACTTTCATCTTTTATATCTTGTGCAAGCTCCATCTTTACCTCCAAAATTTGCTATATCAGATATAATTAAAAAATTATATCGAAAATTCTATTCAAAGTTACACATATTAATAATACCAACAAATCAAGATTTCGTCTATATTAAATTGAAAATTTTTACGATTTTTTATTTTTTACTCAAAATATACCGGGTCAGTATCAAATCTCATATCAATTGTTCCCTTTGTTTTTCCCTTTTTAGACAAATCTAAGAGAATTTGATTTAATAATTTCATTTTGTACTGCAAATTATTCAAATTTCCAAATTGAACTTTTATTCCAATATTTGTCATCATTGTAATGTCATCGTATTTTGCAAGATTGATGTATGAAATATTTTCCAATAAATTTAATGATGAAGTTGATTTAATTATTTCTAAAATATTTTCCAATTCGTCTTGATTTTTAACAGGAATTAATTGTTTTAATTTTACATTTTCAATCTTTATCCCACTAATCAAAGGTTTTATAATTTGCTCTTCTTTTTGCACAATATTTAGTGCTAACGCATCCTCGTCTATAATCACATACCCTCCAGTTACAGGTATACTTGCTACAGGAGTATATTGCTGGACACTAATAACTATTTCTGATGGGAAACGCCTTTTTACATCTGCGGATTTTATATATTTGTCAGTGCTGATATTTTTTTCAATTAGATTTTTATCCAACAAATAGATATTTTTACTCATATCTATATTGGCTAATTTTAGAATGTTATCTTTTTTTATATCATTTTGTCCAATAATAGTGACTTTCTTTACTGGAAATAATCCGGAAAACAGGTAAATAAGTATCAAAGCTATTAGTAGTACAAAAGATATACCAAGTATCTTTAAAAGCTTTTTAAATCTATTTTTCATTTTAAATTCGCTTGTGTCATTGTATCAAAAATGATTTTACAAGCATCACCTTTATATAATTTTGAAGAGTTTTGAGACATCGTATTTAGCGCATTTTCATCAAAAATTATGTTTCCTACTTTTTCACTCAAAAGCTCGGGGGTAAGCATTTTTTCTAATATACAATACCCGGCTTGAGAATGTTGTATCATCATCGCATTATATTCTTGATGGTTTTCAGCGGTATATGCTTTTGGTATGGCTATAATTGGCTTTCCAAGATAGGTTACCTCTGATAAGGTGCTTGCTCCTGCTGAGCAGATAATCAAGTCACTAGCCATCATGTAATCACCAATACCATTTATATACTCATAAATTTCAAAGTAAGGATAGTCGGCTTCAATTTTTGACATTAAATCTTCTTTATTGCCTTTTCCGCAAACGTGTATTAGCCTTAGGTTATTATTTTTACAAAATTCGACAAAGTTTGGTATACAGTTGTTAAGACTGTCAGAGCCTCCAGAACCTCCAATGGATAGGATTATTTTTCTATCATCAACAATGCCAAGATTATTTTTTGCAGTTAGTTTATCGTTTTTAAATTCTTTAGTTCTAACCGGATTTCCTGAAACAACAGAATTTTTTTTAGGATATCTTTTTTTTGCTTCATCAAAGCCGTAAAAAATATAATCAACTTTACTAGACAGAATTTTATTTGTCATACCCATGAATACATTAGCCTCTAATATAGCTGTTTTTATCCGTAGTGTTGTGGCTGCATAAACTACAGGGCCTGTAACATATCCTCCTGTACCTATTACTATATCAGGTTTAAACTTTTTCATCAGGTTTCTCATTTTGACTATAGATTTTAAGCTTTTTAATACCCTTTTTCCATTTTCAAGGGAAATTTGTCTTTTAAAACCAAGCACATCAATAGCGGTGTATTCATAATCGTAATTTAATAATATTTCATTTTCTATACCATATTTTCCACCAACATACAAAATCTTGGTATCAGGATTTTGCTTTTTAAAATAGTCCGCAATTGCAAGAGCTGGATAGATGTGTCCTCCAGTTCCTCCTCCAGTAATTATTAGGTTCATTTGATTTTTTGCAGTGCCTTTCTATTTTTTGAAATATTAAGTAATATTCCTATCATAAATAAGAACATCATGATAGAAGTTCCGCCGTAGCTAATAAATGGTAAACCTATGCCTGTATTTGGTACTAAGCCAGATACTACTGCAATATGCAAAAACATCTGAATTCCTATTAGTAGTCCAATACCTGATACAATCATCTTGGCAAAAACGTCTTCAACTGATATAAACAAGCTGAAAATCCTGTATATTAATACTAAAAACAATGCTATTAATAAAATACAACCTATAAATCCAAATTCCTCCGCATAAATTGAAAAAATAAAATCATTTTGCGGTTGAGGTATATAAAAATACTTTTGAGTGCTTTTCCCGTAACCCACTCCCATTAGATTTCCTGAGGCAATTGCAAGGATTGAGTTTACAATTTGATAGCCTTTACCTGTTACGTCATTAAACGGGTCAAGGTAAGAGTTAATCCTATCTTGTCTATATGCTGCGGATTTTGACATTATATAAGTTCCCAAAACCCCTGTTACGAATAGTACAAATGTATGAAAGTAACTCATACCACCAATAAAAAGCATTGCTATAGCAGTAATCATCAAAATTAGTCCAGCTGAAAGTGATGGCTGTATAAGAATTAGTAAGAATGTAATTCCAGCTAAAACCAACGGAATAATTATGGAGCTTGTTCTATTCATACGATTTTTATTTTGACTGATAAAATATGCAATAATGATGATAATAGCAAATTTTGAAAACTCAGATGTTTGAAATGACATAAATCCTAAATTTAGCCATCTTTTTCCACCACTTGATATAGTTCCAAGTGGAGTAAATCTAGTTATTACTAGCAGAAAAATGTTTAATCCATAAATATACCATGCGAATTTTTTATATAATCTATAATTTATTTTATAGCCAATAAATAGTGCAATTGTTCCTAAAATAACAAATTTAAATTGTTTTTTTAGGAAAAACATTGAGTCGTAATTGGAATTGCGGTCAAATTGAGCCTGAATGCTACTTGATGAATAAACCATAAGTAGTCCTATTAAGACCAGCATATAGGTCAAAAAGAAAATTATCCAATCCGCCTTGCCCTTTTTTTGTTTTAAACTCGCATTATTTTTTCTAATAGGTTCTGTTTGTTGCATAATTTACCTTATTCTTTTAATTCATTAACTAAACTGATAAAATCGTCGCCTCTATGCTCATAGCTCTTATACATATCCCAGCTAGCACAAGCCGGTGAAAGCAAGACATAATCACCCTCTTTGGCTAAAATATTACATATTTTAACAGCTTGACTTAAATTTTCTAAAACAATTATATCCTTAAATCCATATTTTATAGCAGTATCCAAGATTTGATATTTAGTTGTACCAAAAAGCACCAATTTTTTGACTTTGTTGTCAAAGTGCTTGATAAGCTCATCAAACTCTATATGCTTATCATATCCGCCGGCTATCAATATTATGTCTGAATTAATAGCCTCTAGTGCTTTAACAGTAGACATAACATTAGTACCCTTGGAGTCGTTTATATATTTAACTCCATTCAAAGTCCTAATTTCTTGCATTCTATGTTTAACCGATTTAAACTCAGCTATAGATTTTTTAATCAGCTCTGTTGGAATGCCGTCTAATAATGCAACTGTAACAGAGGCTAAAGTGTTTTCTATGTTGTGATTGCCTAAAAGATGGATATCTTCTCTTTTTATTACCAACTCATTTTTCCCATACAAGTTGTTTATTATTGCTCTTTGACAACTATCATAATACACACCGTTTTGTATTTTTTCTTTTTGAGAAAAATAAACGACCTGAGCCTTAACTTTGCTTAAATCTAAATCTATTTCGCTGTCATCCTTATTTAAAACTAAAAAATCTTCACTTGTCTGATTTTTTGTAATATTAAATTTTGCATTTTTATATTCCTGCATTGTTTTATGACGTTCTATATGGTCTGGAGTGATGTTTAAAATAACTGCGATATGGGGTTTAAAATCTATAATACTTTCTAATTGAAAGCTTGATAACTCAGTTATGAAAATTGAGTTTTCTTTCGCAGTCTTAGTAAAATTAAGCAAAGAAATCCCTATATTTCCTGCTACATAAGTGTTGCTTTCGTAGCTTTTATATATTTCACCAAGCATAGAGGTTGTAGTAGTCTTTCCATTTGTACCTGTTATACCGATATATTTTGCATCTTTTAATATTTCATAAGCAAGTTCAACTTCACCTGTTATAGGTACATTTCTATTTTTGAACTTTACTAAATAATCTGTATACAAGGAAATGCCCGGGCTAACATAAATTATGTCTACGTCCTCCTCACCTGTAGGATTTTTTCCTATATTTATATCTATATTTTCAAATTTGTCATATTTTTCAAACTTGGACTTATCAATATTTTCATTACTATCAAAGGCTATTATTTTTGCATTTTTATCAGCAAAATAGTCTAAAATAGATAATCCTGATATCCCAAGTCCTACAATACATATGTTTTTCATACGATACTCCAGCCATTTTTACAATACTTATTATAGCACACTTATAAATTCCAATAAAGTTGTTTATCAAATTCTACAATTCTTTGATAAATAAAATTAAACTTACTGTCAAAAATATACAGCAAATTATAATTAACTTTTCTTGTAAAATCGGAGCAAATAATGCACCAATTGCTGCACCAAGTGCAAAAACTAATATTACTAAAAAATAATGTATAGCTCTATGTCTTTCTAATTTATCATTTGTATGAACATAAGAAGTGAGTGCCTCTACACCACTTCTCATATTACCTATGCACATTGTACTTGCATAATTATACCCATTTATTTTTTTAAATGCTTGTATTTGCATTGAACAGCTCAGTGAAACCAAAGAATTCGCTATTATATTAAATTTTTGCGGAATAAATCCCACTACAAATAATATAAATATTTCTAATGCAAGCACCAATAATTTCCATACATTTTTATTCTTCGCTTGTACCTTTAGATTTATGGTTTGAGCTATAAATACACCAATACAAAAGGAAAGTAGTGGAATTAAATAGGATATGCTACCGCTAAAATTAGCTTGTATTATTTTTTGACTCATAAGCACTATATTCCCAGTTTGAGCGTTTGCGAACACTTTTCCCCTTACTATATAGCTGTATGAGTCTTGTAAACCGCCACATAACGTAATAAATATTACAAACAAGGCGTTTTCAGAAACATCTTCGTTGTGTTTATTTAAAAATTTACTAATTAATAGATTTTTTGACATGACAAATCATTCCTACATATTTTCAATAATAGCCTTTGCTTTAGATAATGCCTCATCAACCTTAGATATGTCTACTCCACCTGCTTGAGCAAGGTTCGGCTTACCGCCACCCTTACCGCCTGTAACTGCTGCAACCTCTCTAACTATATTGCCTGCGTGATATCGTGGGTTAAGCTTTTTATCTACCATACAAATGAACTTTAATTTGTTTTCTGTTGTATCTAAATTTGAAAAAACAACGATTGAAGACGGTGCTTTATCTATGATGTCTTGCATTATATTACGAAGTACATCATCTTGCACATCTTCATATTTTGTTGTCATAAGCTTAACATCTCCGATTGAAATAGCATTATTAATTATGTCCTCTAAGCTGCCCTTTGCAGAGTCATTTTGCATAGCTTTTAACTGTTTTGATAAAGTTTTGTTTTCATCAACTAAGGTTTCAATTCTCTTTGTCAATGCTTGCTTATTAGATTTAACTGCCATACTTACTTCTTCAATTATGTGTTCATTTTCTAACAGATAGTCATAAACTGTAAGCCCCGTTATAGCCTCTAATCTTCTAACTCCTGAAGAAACTGCTCCTTCAGAAACTATTTTAAACATACCTATTTGATTTGTATTTACTACATGAGTACCGCCGCAAAATTCCTTAGAAAAGTCTCCTATGCTTACTACTCTTACAATGTCACCATACTTTTCATCAAACAATGACATTGCTCCGGTTTCTTTGGCGTCGTTTATACCCATAACATCTGTATGAACATCTATTGACTCAAATATTTTTAAATTTACTATTCTTTCTACATCTTTAATTTGCTGTTTTGTAAGTTGTTCATAGTGGTTAAAGTCAAATCTTAGTCCTGTAGGAGATACAAATGAACCTGATTGGTTTACATGGTCGCCCAGAACCATTTTTAAAGCCTTGTGGAGTAAGTGAGTAGCTGTATGATTTCTCATAGTTGCAAGTCTATTCATTCTGTTTACTTGCAAATGAGCCAAATCTCCTTTTTTAACGCTTCCTCTTTCAACCTTTGCATGATGTACGAATAATCCACCGGTTGATTTTGTTACGTCATTAATTTTTATATCAAATTTATCATTGGCAGATAAAATTACACCCTTGTCTCCGACTTGACCTCCTGACTCAGCATAAAATGGTGTCTTGTCAAAAATCAGCATGATTTCGTCGCCTTCATTGGCTAAATCTACAAGATTGCCATTTAAAACTATATCTTGGATTTTGTTATCAGACTCAAGTGTATCATATCCTAAAAATTCTGTTTTTGAAACGCTTAGGTCAAGGTTAGTTATTTCATCCTTCCAGCCAACATCACTTCCTGATTTTCTTGAGTTTCTTGCAGTTTCTTTTTGGATTTCCATTTGTTGCTCAAAGCCTTTTGTATCTACCTTACAATTTTTTTCTTCAGCAATTTCTATTGTAAGCTCTAGTGGGAAACCGAATGTGTCATATAATTTGAATGCGTCCTCACCTGTAATGATTGAATTCCCATTACTAACAGCTTGGTCTATATATCCATTTAATATTTCAAGTCCACTTTCAAGTGTTTCATTAAATTTTTCTTCTTCAACGGAAAGTATTTTTATTATATGGTCATGGTTTTGTTCTAGTTCAGGATAACCATCTTTATATTCATTAATGACAATATTTGCTATATCGCTGATAAATTTACCTTGTATTCCAAGTAATTTTCCGTGCCTTAATGCACGTCTAGCCAGTCTTCTTAATACATAGCCTCTGCCTTCGTTTGATGGTATTATTCCATCGCTCACCATGAATGTAATAGCTCTTAGATGGTCTGCAATTATTCTTATTGAAACGTCATTTTTTGCGTTTTCGTTGTATTTTTTGTTTGATATTTCAGATATTTTATTTCTTATTGCAACCATTGTATCTATGTCAAATATTGAGTCAACTCCTTGCATGATGCAAGCCATTCTTTCAAGACCCATACCTGTATCTATATTTGGATGTTCCAATTTTTTTAGGCTACCGTCTGCTTGTTTATCAAACTGTGTGAATACTAAATTCCAAAACTCTAAAAATCTGTCGCCCTCACTGCCCGGCTTACATTCACCCTCACATGAGAAATTTTCTCCTCTGTCAATATATATTTCAGAGCATGGACCACATGGACCTTGTCCATTACCTATTTCCCAAAAGTTATCTTCCTTACCTAGACGAACAATTTTTCTTTCTTCTACACCTATCATGTCTTTCCATAGGTTGTAAGCCTCATCGTCTTCTTCGTAAACTGTAACCCAAAGTTTATCTTTGTCTAGCTTTAATACTTCAGTTACAAATTCCCATGCAAATGTTATTGCATCTTTTTTGAAATAATTACCAAACGAAAAGTTTCCAAGCATTTCAAAAAATGTAGCGTGTCTTAAAGTATGACCGATGTTATCTATATCTCCTGTACGAACACATTTTTGACAAGTTGTCATTCTGTGTGCCGGAGGTTCTTCTAGTCCCAAGAAGTAATTTTTTAATGGTGCCATACCTGCATTAATTAATAGCAAGCTTTTGTCATTCTTAGGCACTAGTGAAAAACTTTCTTGGACATAGTGGTCTTTACTTTTGAAAAATTCCAAATATTTTTTTCTAATATCATTTGCCTTCATATACATATAATATTACTCCTTAAAATAAAAATAATCCCCGATGTCATAAAACATCAGGGACGAATATATCGTGGTACCACCCTTATTCGCTCAAAAGAGCCTCAAAATATTATAACGTAATAACCGTCTTATTTTATTAGAATAAGAATAAATAAGGTAGCAAAATTTATATTTTTGTAAGGACTTTCACCATACGCCCTCTCTCTGAGACTAAAAATAAAAATTTATCCTTATTGAATTATTTTTTATAATTATACCAAAAATAAAACTTTAAAACAAGCTAATTACAAACTACTTGTGTGTAAAAACTAGGTATGCGTTTATAAACGGCATTATATCTCCATCTAAAACTGATGTAATATTTCCAACCTCATAATTAGTCCGGTGGTCTTTTACCAAAGTATACGGCTGAAAAACATATGACCTTATCTGAGAACCCCATGCAATTTGAGAGTATTCACCTTGTAAATCTTCTATTTTATCTTTATGCTCAAGCTCTTTAAGCTCTATAAGTTTGGCTTTCAGCATTTTCATTGCCGTATCTTTGTTAGAAAACTGTGAACGCTCATTTTGACATTGAACTACTATTCCGGTTGGAAGATGTGTTATCCTTATGGCGGAGTCAGTTTTATTGACGTGTTGTCCTCCTGCACCGGACGCTCTGTAGGTATCGATTTTTAAATCCTTTGGATTTATAACGATGTCGTCTTCTTCTTCAAGCTCAGGTAAAACGTCGACAGAAGCAAAAGAAGTATGTCTTTTCCCTGAGGAGTCAAACGGAGATATTCTAACTAACCTATGAACTCCTTTTTCACATTTTAGGTAGCCATAAGCATTTTCACCTACAACTTGAAATGTTGCCGATTTAATGCCGGACTCATCGTCTTGCTGTAGGTCTAGCTGATACATTTTGTAATTCATGCTAGAGGCAAATCTTGTATACATTCTAAGAAGAATTCCTGCCCAATCCTGAGCATCCATACCACCTGTACCAGCATGAACAGAAATTATAGCATTATAGGAGTCATATTTTTCACTTAAAAGAAGTTCTACCGAAAATTCATCCGCCTTCGTTTTTAATTTTTTTATTTCTAAAATTAAATCATTTTCAAGGCTGTCTTCTTCTTCAGCCAGTTCAAAAAGTGCCTGCACATCTTCTAAATCAGCTTTTAGTTCTTTGTACTTGTTAAGTTTATTTTCTATCAGCTTTGATGCTTTTAAGATTTCCTGAGCCTTTTGAGAATTATTCCAAAAATCAGGCTCAGAAATTTTATTTTTATAATTTTTATCTTCTTGCTCTAGTTTATCTGGGTCAAAGAGAAACACTAATTTCTTTTATAGTGTCTTGTATGCTTTTTATGTCATTAGTGTGTTTTTGTATATCTAACAATTTTACCTCCCACAACAGTTTTTATATTTTTTACCGCTGCCACATGGGCATGGGTCATTTCTTCCCACTTTTTCGTCTTTTTTTATTGGTGTTTTTACTTTTTCTACATCAACGTCTGTAACATTTGATTTAAGATGGTCTGTGTCCACTACAGATTTTCTTACTATTTGATTACCATCCATTGGACGTATTTCGAAACCATATACATAAGTTACTGTATCTTCTTGTATAGAGTCTACCATAGCATCAAACATATCAAAGCCTTCAATTTGATATGCTCTAACCGGATTTTCCTGTCCTATAGCTCTTAGACCTATACCCTTTCTTAATTGGTCCATTGCATCTATATGGTCCATCCACTTAGCATCAACTACTTGTAGCATAATCATGCGTTCAATTTCACGCATAGTTTCATCGCCAATTTTTTCCTCTTTGGCATGATATTTTTCTTTTGCATATTTTATTATAATATTATATAAATCTTCTTTTTCCATGTCTTTTTCTGATGCAAAGACATAGTAGTCTTCCAGTTTTAATAATCTCTTTATTCTATCGTTTATTTCTTCAAAGTTCCATTCTTCAGAGGACTGACCTTCTCCTATGTTGTTATCAAGAATTTTCTTGATTTGAGTTTCTGTCATGTGAATGATTTCGTCTCTTATATTTTCGCCCTCTAATACTCTTCTTCTTTCGCCGTAAATGATTTCTCTTTGCTTGTTCATTACGTCATCGTATTCTAAGACACTTTTTCTTATGGAGAAGTTCTTTCCTTCTACTTTCTTTTGAGCTGACTCAATAGATTTACTTAGCATTCCAGCCTCAATTGGTACGCTGTCATCCATACCCAATTTTTCAACCATTGCCTGCATTCTTTCAGAGCCAAATAATCTCATAAGGTCGTCTTCTAATGATATATAGAATTTAGATGCACCTGGGTCACCTTGTCTACCTGCACGACCTCTAAGCTGGTTGTCTATACGTCTTGACTCGTGTCTTTCCGTACCAAGTATACATAAACCACCTGCATCAAGTACCTTTTGATTTTCGTCTTTAAGTTCTTCTTTCTTTTGAGCTAGGATTTCTTGATATTTTTTTCTTGCATCTAATATCTCTGGGTCGTCAGTTTGTGCAAAGCTTTTTGCATTATTTATCATTTCCGGTGTGTACTCAAGCTTAGCCATTTCTTTATCTGCTAAAAAGTCCGGATTCCCTCCAAGAATTATATCTGTTCCACGTCCTGCCATGTTTGTTGCTATAGTTACTTGCCCAAATCTACCTGCCTGAGCTACTATTTCTGCTTCCTTTTTATGGTTTTTAGCATTTAATACCTCATGCTTGATGCCTTGGCGTCTAAGAATGTCAGAAAGTTTTTCAGAGTTTTCAATAGAAATCGTACCTACTAAGACTGGCTGACCTGTTGCGTGTCTTTCTTTTATTTCATTGACTACTGCTACAAATTTCCCTTCTTCTGTCTTATACACAACGTCATTTAAATCTTTTCTTTGTATTGGTCTGTTTGTAGGTATCTGCACAACATCCATCTTATATATAGCTCTAAATTCTTCTTCTTCTGTTTTTGCTGTACCTGTCATACCTGAGATTTTATTATACATTCTAAAATAGTTTTGGAATGTAATAGTAGCAAGTGTCTTAGACTCTCTTTGTACTTCTAAGCCTTCCTTTGCCTCTATTGCTTGGTGTAGACCCTCAGAGTATCTTCTACCAAACATCAATCTTCCTGTAAATTCGTCAACTATTACTATTTCTCCATCTTTTACAACGTAATCAACATCCAACTTCATAAGAGTATTAGCTCTCAATGCTTGGTTTACGTTGTGGTATAGTTCCATGTTTTCTAGGTCTGTCATATTTTCAACACCAAAGAATTTTTGTGCTTTTTCTAGACCTTCATCAGTTAAAACTGATGCGTTTTCTTTTTCGTCTACTGTATAGTCGACTTCTTCTTTTAAAGTCTTTATAAATGTATCTGCCTGAGTATAAAGAGTTGTTGACTTGTCTCCTTGCCCTGAAATTATAAGCGGAGTTCTTGCTTCGTCTATTAATATTGAGTCTACCTCATCGACTATGGCATAGTTTAATGGTCTTTGAACCATTTTTTCTTTATAAGTAACCATGTTATCTCTTAGGTAGTCAAAGCCAAATTCGTTGTTAGTACCGTAAGTTATATCTGCTAGATAGTTTTGTCTTCTCTCTTCGTCTTTTAAATCATGAACTATTACGCCTGTAGTCAATCCTAAGAAATTATATAGTCTTGACATCCACTCCATGTCTCTTGTTGCAAGGTAGTCATTTACTGTGATAACGTGAACTCCTTTACCTGTCAAGGCATTCAAATAAACAGGCAGAGTTGCAACTAAAGTTTTACCTTCCCCAGTTTTCATTTCCGCTATTCTGCCTTGGTGTAAAACGATACCACCCATTAATTGCACGTCAAAGTGTCTCATGTTTAGCACTCTCTTGGATGCTTCCCTACAAACTGCAAATGCCTCAGGGAGTAAATCATCAAGAGTTTGACCTTCTGATAATCTTTTTTTGAATTCGTCAGTTTTGCCAACTAATTCCTTATCAGAAAGCTTAATCATACTATCTTCTAATGAATTTATTGAATTGACAATTTTTTGAAGTTTCCCGATTTCTTTTTTTGCAAACACATTTTCTAAAAATCCCATGTATATCCCCTTTTATTTTATCTAATTCAAACACTAATAATACATTAATTTTATATATTTTTCAAGTATTTTTATTATATTAGGTTTTGCACTATAATTTCATGCTCCGTCATAGGTTTATAGTAATAATTACCTTGTATATTTTCACAACCATTTTTCGTCAAAAATTCCAATTGTTCATGTGTTTCTACTCCCTCAGCAATAATTTGAATATTTAAGCCTTCACTTAATCTTATTAATGATAAAATTATTGCCTCATCCATTTTATTTATTCCTATACCATGTACAAAGCTTATATCTATCTTTATTTTATCTATAGGCAAGTGTTTTATATAATTAAATGTAGAGTATTTTGTACCAAAATCATCAATAGAAATTTTAACCCCTAATTCTTTAAGTAAGTTTAATGTATTTATACTATTTTTTATATTTTTTATTATGGTCGTTTCTGTAATTTCAAATTCAATATTTTGAGGATTTACTCCTGAAATTATAAGCGCAGTTGATACCTCATCATAAAGCATTGCATTAGTAAGCTGATTAGAAGATAGATTAATGGATACACTAATATTTTCATCGTAATCTCTATTCCACTGAGCACACCTTTTACACGCCTCAGCTATCGCCCAGCTACCCATTTGGACTATCAAATTTGATTTCTCCGCAACAGGTATAAAATCTTTTGGCATTATAAAATAGCCCTCTTTTTTCCACCTCATCAATGACTCAAAGCCTGTTACCTTGACAGTATTAGATATTAGCGATACTTGTGGTTGATAAAACAGTGTCAATTCATTGTTAGATATTGCATTTAACAAATTCGTTGTAATATTATATTCTTGTAATTTTTCCTGTTTAAATCTATTTTCAAAAAATTTGTAATTATTTTTACCTGCCTCTTTTGCCTTAAATAATGCAATATCAGCACTTTTAAATAATTCCTCACATACATTGCCATTATTCGGATATAAAGATATACCAATTGAAACTGTTATAAAAATTTTAATCTTATCTATAAAAATTGGTTCTTTCAGTTTATTCAATATTTTGTTAGCTAAATTTTCAACTTCTAATCCATCTAAATCACTAATCAGTATAGCAAAATCATCACCTCCAAAGCGTGATATAGTAGGCTCTTTATCTTTTAAAAGATTTATTAATCTACTGGATACTTCATTTAATACCACATCACCATACTCATATCCTAAAGAATCATTTATGTCCTTAAACGAATCCAAATCCATAAAAAATACAGCATGATAGTCATAAGGCCGGTACTTTAGTATATTTTCAACCTTTTGATGAAAGTATGACCTATTATATAAGCCTGTTAGTGCGTCATAACAAAATATATCAAGAATCTGATACTCTAGATTTGCGGTTGTATCTATTTCCTTTTTTAATTTTACCTTAGCATCAGATAATTTTCTAGATTTCTTTTTAATAAGTTTTTCTAGCCTTTTAGTCATATTTTTTTGTTCAATTTTTAATTCGTAGTATTCGTTTAGATAAGGATAGATTATAACCTTTCCTATATGCTCATTGAAGGTATCTAAAAGATTACTACAAATAATCAAGTTTTGTATGCTTTTATCTCCAAATTTAGTTTTAACTTCAAAATAATTTTTCTTTGAGTCAGGCATAATAAACTCTGTTTTTTCAAATACTTTATCTAAATTATCACCTATATTTACATGAAAAATATGTTTTGATTGGTTATTTGCTGTAATTATATTGTCCTCTTTATCAACCGCTACTAAAGCTCTTTCAATTTTATTAAACACCTCAAACGAAACATCATTTCTCAGTTTATCAGATACAAAAATGCCGTCTACTAATTTCATTACTAAGTAAATCGGTAATAGAAAGAAAAATAAGCTTATATGAATATAAAAAACATCCCAGATTTTTACTAGGTTTCTATCATAAGCTACAGCAAAAATGTCTATTAGAGTCAGCGAAACTAAAATTATAGGTACAAATCTTTTAAAATAGTATAATTTTTCTTTAATTCTATATTTTTTAAATAAAAGTATTAGAATATAGATTAACAATATATCCACAACAAAATATACTAAAGTAATAAGTACATTTTTAGATATAATCTTTTCCACATTATTAGATAAATAGTCCAGAGAAACCTTAATAGATAGAGTAGCTAAAAAAGCATTAGCTAAAAAAAATAAAAAATTAACCAGGCTTTTTAGCTTTTCTAAACGAGTAGAGCCTATATATATAAATATGATTGATAAAAATAATGTAAATTCTCCGAATAACTGCATCTGTTCTCCATGTAATGACTCAAGTTTTAAATCTGTATATAAAGTATAATATATTTAATCAAATAATATGTCAAGTATTTGAAATATTGTAAAATCAATTTATATAAGAAAAAAAGGGATTTTAACATTTAAGTAGCTTAAATGTTAAAATCCCTTATTATTCTATATATATTTGTAGTGTTGTCTCTTCTTCCTTTACGTTTTTTATTTTTATGTCTTTTATTCCTATTAATTTTGTTATAATATTATTTTGCACCTATACAATATCCTTTCGTTAGTTGTGGAAATTAATATTTTTAGGACATTTTTTGTATATGTGCAATGTTTTTTTAAAATATTTGCTGAGGATTTTATCCCCCAACAGTTGACAAAGCCCCTTTTTTATAAAGTTTTAGAAGAATTATCGGACTTTTCTTGTTTACTTTGGTATTTTTTTTCAACATCTTCGATTATCATTTTAGATATTCCAAGCGGAGATTTTTTTGCCATATCCTCAGCAATTCTTTCTAACATAAAATCCGTCATAATATCCTTGCCGGGAGCTTTATTCTTATCGTCACTTTGTTTTTCTATTATACTTTTACTTTGTTTTAAAAATACTTTCAAAAATTCTGCCTCAAGTCCCTCAGCTGCCTCTTTTAATTTCTTTTTGTCCATTGCAGACAAGTCGCTGCCTTTAAGGTTTTCAATTTTTGAATTTGTATTTGGTGTATATTGTGTAGAAGAAATATCCATAAATCACCTTATAACAAAAAATGTATCAATATCTATCTTTTTAACTGATTAACTGTATTAAGCATATCGTCTGCTGTCTGTACTGATTTAGAATTTATTTCATATGCTCTTTGAGCCACAATCATTCTAACCATTTCATCGACAAGCTGAACGTTAGAATTTTCCAAATAATTTTGTAATATTGTAGTCTCTCTAGTACCATCTTCTTCCATTATTGGAGCACCTGAATTTTCTGTTGTAACAAAAAAGTTGTCTCCTAGTGCCTTTAAGCCTTCCGGATTTGCAAATGTTACTGTCTGTAATTGCCCAAGCTGTAAAGTTTCCCCTTCAACACTTTTTGCTGTTACGACGCCACTTTGACTAACTGAAAAATCCTTTGCATTTGATGGCATCTGAATGTATCCATCATCAGTAGTAAGCACTCTTTCACCTTGAGAAGTCACAAGAGTAAGCAGGTCGTCTTCTACTGAAAATTTAAAATTTCCATCTCTTGTATAAAATCTTTTATCAGCATTGCCGGGGTCATTAGGATTTTCTATTACAAAAAATCCCATACCATATGAAATTGCTAAATCTGTAGGGTTACCAGTATTTTCAGCATTACCTGTCATAAATTTTCTAGATGTGGCAACAGGCATTACACCATGTCCAACCTGAAGATTTACCGGCTGACCTTCTTCAACTTTATTGCTTACCGGCTGAGAATAAGTATATAATAAATCCTTAAACTCTGCTTTCTGAGCCTTAAAACCTGTTGTACTTACGTTTGAAATATTATTGGCTACTACATCCATGTTCATTTGTTGTGCTTTCATTCCACTAGCAGCCGTCCAAAGAGCTCTCATTTAAACCTCCGAAATATATTGGATTTTTATTATATAAAGCATTTTTATTTAAAAATATATTTTACTGTATCTGTCCCAGATTATTAACTGCCTTATCTAGTATTTGGTCATATGTGTTAATAACCTTTTGGTCTGTTTCAAACCCTCTATACATCGCAATCATATTTACCATTTCATCAATTGGGTTTACATTTGACCTTTCTAAATAGCCTTGCAATACTTTACCTTGAAATGGTAGTTCATCCGCTTTAGTGCCTGAAATCATTTGAAGATAAGAATGACCATATTTTTGCATATCTTCTTTGTTACTGATGTCTACTATATCCATCATGTCAACTTCTTCCAAATAGCCTTGGTCATTTTTAATAAATACTCCACCATTTTTCTTAAACTCAACTTCTTTTGTGTACTCCGGAAGTTGTATTGGTCTACCGGAGACAGAAAGTACATAGTTTCCAAGAAAATCGGTAAGATTTCTGTCTTTATCCATTGTGAAAGCACCACTACGAGAATACTTAACCTGTCCTGTATCGGCTAATTTTACTTTAAAAAAGCCTTCTCCCTCAAGAGAGATGTGCATAGGATTTTCTGTAAGTTCTTGTGCACCTTGGTTGTAATTAGTCATAACTCTATCTGTAATAGTACCGGAGTTTATAGTACCAATTGATTTACGAGCCTCCGGAACAATAACCTTTGCTATTGCTCTGTTCCCAACTGTCAAATTGCCAGCTGTATCAATTGCTATTTCGCCATCTGAACCTTGCTTTAATTGGATTTTCTCTCCATTTTCATCCAACAAATATGCACCAAATTTTGTAATAGTGTCAGAATTATACTCTCTATATGCTGTTCTCAAGTAGCCTTGTTCATCCTTAACTAAGGTCGCACTCCTATAGTATCCTTTACCATTCCTATCTTCAAGTTGTAAATATCCTCTTGTGATATCTATATTCACTTGAGTTTGACCGCTCTTTAGCTTAGTATTGTTAACTTTAACTCTATTTGGTACGTTTCTTATGTATCCTAAGCTGTCTTGCCTTTTATAAAGTAATTTCTCAGAAAAGGCTTCAGTTATATGTTCATCCTTTTTATATGCAGTTGTATCAGTATTAGCTATGTTGTTTGTTATTGTTTCAATAGTATCTTGCTTTGTGCTCATAGCATTGGCTGCAGTATATATACCTCTTAACATTACCCCTCCAAGATAAAATTTGTCCTTGTAATTTTATCGGCAAAATACAACGTTTTTTTAGTAAAAAGTGTATTTATTTTATATTTTTTTAAATAATGATTTATATAAGCCAAAATATACTATAGATTTTAAAACACAAGTCCATAGTATATTTAGACAAATATAATTTATTATTTAATTATTCTTTTCTTGCTGCTTTAGAAAGAGTATCCAGTTCTTTTAAAGACTCTCCAGTGCCCTTTGCAACACAAGAGACTGCATCCTCTGCTATATATACTTTTATACCGGTTCTAGCCTCAATTAGTCTATCTAGTCCCCATAGCAAAGAGCCTCCACCTGTCATTAGTATACCTTTATCGGATATGTCGGCAGAAAGCTCAGGTGGGGTTCTTTCTAATACAGAGTGAACTGCATCTGCAATTTGAATTACACTTTCTTTAAGTGCCTCAAATGATTCTGCAGAAGAAATTTTTACAGTTTCAGGTAAACCATTTATCTGATTTCTGCCTCTAACATCCATAAATACATCTTTTTCTCTTTCAAATGCAGAGCCTATATTTATTTTTATTTCTTCGGCTGTTCTCTCACCTATTAACAGATTATGTTGTTTTTTCATATATTTGCCAATAGCTTCATCAAATTTGTCACCAGCCATTTTTATAGAAGTGCTTTCTACTATACTGCCTAATGAAATTACAGCAACATCAGCAGTTCCTCCTCCTATATCTACTATCATCGAACCACTAGGTTGTGATATATCTATGCCTGCTCCTATGGCTGCGGCAATAGGTTCTTCTATTAAATACACTTCTCTTGCTCCGGCAACACTTGTAGCATCTTTTACAGCTCTTTTTTCTACCTCTGTTACCCCTGATGGTACACAAACTATTATCTTAGGCTTAAAAAACTTAAATAGCCCTACTCCTCCGGTAACCTTTTGTAAAAAGCTTTTTAACATTTTTTCGGTCATGTCATAGTCAGATATTACTCCATCTTTTAAAGGTCTGACAGCCTTTATGTGGTCAGGGGTTCTACCTATCATTTTTTGTGCTTCTTCGCCAACTTTTAGCACCTTTCCTGTATTTGTATCCAAGGCAACTACAGATGGTTCTTGAAGAACTATTCCCTTTCCTTTTACATATACTAAAACTGATGACGTACCTAAATCTATACCTATATCAGGTGAAATACCCATTATTAAATCTCCCTTTTTAATTAAATCAAAATAAATGCAAATAAAAACTATTAAAGATTAATCAATCTTCTCTATAATTCCTCCTAAGGAAGTGATTTTTTGAACTACATCAACATATCCTCTTTCGATATGATATATATCAGATATTCTAGTCTCACCCTTAGATACAAGACCTGCTAATATTAAAGATGCACCTGCTCTCAAGTCTGTTGCCTTGACTTTTGCACCTTCCATTCGGTCTACACCAGTTACAACCGCAGATTTTCCTTCTATTTTTATGTCAGCACCCATTCTTTTAAGTTCGGCAACGTGCATAAATCTATTTTCAAAAACTGTTTCTGTAACTACTGAGCTCCCATTGGCTTTGCATAACATAGCCATAAATATGGACTGCATATCAGTCGGAAAACCTGGATGTGGCATTGTTTTTATATCAGTAGCACTTATTACATCAGGTCCAACAACCCTAATAAAATCACTTTGTTCGTCAATTTTACAGCCAACCTCATAAAGCTTAGCTATTACAGGTCGCAAGTGATCGCTAATTACATTTGAAATTATTATATCTCCTCTAGTCATAGCGGAGGCAACCATAAAAGTACCAGCCTCTATCCTATCCGGTATAACAGTATGTTCTGCAGGATGTAGAGATGCGACTCCTGAAATTTTAATTGTATTAGTACCAGCACCTCTTACCTTGCCGCCAATTTCGTTTAAGAAATTTGCTAGGTCAACTATTTCAGGCTCTTCTGCAGCATTTTCTATAACTGTATTTCCTTCAGCAAGTACAGCAGCCATCATTATATTTTCTGTTGCTCCAACTGATGGAAAGTCTAAATAAACTTTTCCTCCAATCAATTTCAGAGCTGAGGCATCTATATATCCATGGTCCACGTCTACATTGGCATTTAGAGCTCTAAATCCTTTTAAGTGTAAATCAATCGGTCTTGCACCTATAGGACACCCCCCAGGCATTGAAATTGTAGTTCTTTTAAATCTTGCTAGCAGTGGCCCCATTACTACAAATGAGGCTCTCATCTTACTTACCAGCTCATATGGTGCTTCTATTGTTGTTATTTCAGTAGCATCTATCTCAAGTGTATCGTCTGTAAATTTTATTTTAGCTCCTAGGTAAGTCAACAACTCACATATTACATCTACATCCTTTAGCCTAGGAACACCCTTTATTACACTAATACCGTCAACCAAAAGTGTAGCAGCAATTATAGGAAGAACAGCATTTTTTGCTCCGCTAATCTGAACCTCTCCAGTAAGCCTACCGCTTTGTTTTACTGATAATTCAGGCAAATTCTATAGCTCCTTCTTAATTTTTATTTTCAATGTTCAAAACATAATTTTCATTATTTTTAAAATACATCATCGTTAAATCGTCAAAATTCACCTTGACATTACGATTTTTATCAATAAAGTTTTTATCCTCGTCTATAAACCCTATCTTTTGGAGGTCTTGTAAAGCTTTGTCATAAGATATATTTCCAACAGTAGCATAAGTAAATATAACATTTTCTCCAAAAGCTTTAAAAAAAACCGCTTTATTATTGGTCAATTTACCCACTACTGCAAGTCTACTAACCATTTTTTTATTTCCATACATCGCTATCAATGATGAGGACTCCTTAGTGCTGTTTTGTACTATGGAATATTCATCATTGTTTCGTATAATCTCTCTTATATTTTTATCATAGATAAAATTATAAGACTCTTCAATCAAAAATTGTTCATATCTAGTCTCATACTCATTTAAACTAAAACCCATATTTGGGATATTTATAAACCTAGATTTCATAAATATATAAATCAGAATTGCAGAAAGCATAAAAAACATTATTTTAAATGTCCTAGACATTTTTGGCTTAAAATAATCTCTTCCTTCAATTACATCTATGGCTCTTTGTATTCTTTGAGCTCTATGTTCTTTTATTCTCTGCGACCTGGTTTTTCTCAAGGCACTACTCCTATTCATAAACAAATGAATTATTTAATAATATTTTATCTCTAATTTACTAATTCATTTGCAATCCTAGAAACTGAATTTGCCCAATTCTTATTAGTTGAATATCTAACATTTACTCCATCTAAGGAGTACCCATTAAAATACATCCCGCCTGCTCTAAGGTAATTGGTCGAAAGGTGCTTTGCAACGTCATAAATACTATCTTGCTTTGTTGCATAACTTCTTGCACTTTCATATGGCGACCTGTCATACGCACCAAATCCAAATAAATTATTTTTGTTTCTTGCAATAGCACTATTGCCATTGCCGGACTCAAGCTTAGCAATCGCAGTCAAAATCAATGCGTTAACACCATAAATTTCTTCAGCTCTTTTAAAATATGAGCCTAATCCATTTAATGGAGTGCCTTGTAATTTTTCATCAATTTGTGCAGCTGTAACATTTGATTTTTTTCTAATATCGTTAGTATCAAATGATGAAATATGTGAATTGCCAAAAACATTGGCGTATGGCGATGCGGCTGCCAAATTATTTGTAGATAATTCAGTATTATAAGTATTTAAGCTATCATTTTCAAAAATTGGACTTTGATTATTTGAACTGTAGTCATTACTACCAAAAATCACAGGGTTTTCATTTGTTTGTGTTTCTATCTGAGGGATATCTAGCCCATTCATTTTATATTTTAAAATATCTTCAAACCTATCCATTGCATTATAATAATTGCTAGATGGACCTTGGAAGTTATGAAATTGTGTATCAATTTTTATATTCATATCAAACCTCTATAAATCACAAATTCACATAATGATGGATTATTATATCACATTTTTGAAAATTATAAAATAAAAATCGAAAATTTGCTAAAATTTAAACAAAGCATATATAAAATTAATATCAATGATTTACAAAAGCTAATTTTTTAATTAAAAATTTTTTACACAAAATAAAAACCGATGCGTTTTAACATCGGTTTTTATTATAAGTATTATTATTCTGGTTTAGGTGCGTCTACTGGACAGACACTTGAACATGAACCGCAATCTATACATGCAGAAGCATCAATAACGTATTGAGAGTCCCCAGCAGATATGCAGTTTACAGGGCATTCAGGTTCACATTGTCCACAGCTGATGCAAGTATCATCAATTTTATAAGCCATAATATCCTCCTAAATAATTCAGTTTTTTTAAATTCAAAGTTATTATACCATTCCTTTTATACTTTGTAAAGAAAATAAAACTTTTAACTTAAATCCATTTGAATAAAACTAATAATTTTCAACATTTTAATCTATTTAATCAGAGTCTAATTTTAATACTGACATAAATGCTTTTTGCGGAATATCAACATTCCCAATCTGTCTCATACGTTTTTTTCCTTCTTTTTGCTTTTCAAGCAATTTTCTCTTTCTGCTGATGTCACCGCCATAGCATTTTGCAAGCACATCTTTCCTATAGGCTGATATTGTTTCTCTTGCAACAATTTTCGCACCTACTGCAGCTTGTATTGGTACCGGGAACTGGTGTTTTGGGATTTCGCCTTTTAATTTTTCGCACATTTGTCTACCTCTGCTGGCAGCTACAGACTCATGTACTATAAATGAAAGGGCATCAACTTTTTCTTTATTGATTAAGATATCCAGCTTAACTAAATCGGATTTTACAAATTCTTTAAACTCATAATCTATAGACCCGTACCCTCTAGTTCTGGATTTTAGTGCATCAAAAAAGTCATATATCACTTCGTTTAATGGTAAATCATAATGTAAAATCACCCTTGTTTCATCAAGATATTCCATATTTTTCATTGTACCTCTTTTATTTTGGCAAAGCTCCATTACTTGTCCTACATAATCTTTTGGCACAATTATATCACCATTTACTATAGGCTCTTCTATGCTGGAAATTTCTGTTTGTTGTGGTAGATTATCCGGATTTTGTATATAAATAGTCGTTCCGTCTACTTTATTTACCTTATATGTTACAGATGGTGCTGTAGTAATAATATCTAGGTCAAACTCCCTTTCTAATCTTTCTTGGATAATTTCCATGTGTAAAAGACCTAAGAAACCACATCTGAACCCAAAGCCTAAGGCAATAGATGACTCAGGTTCAAATTCTAAAGAGGCATCATTTACCTGAAGTTTATCCAGTGCATCTCTTACGTTCTCATATTTTTCACCCTCAGCAGGATAAACCCCGCAATAAACCATTGGAGTTACCTTTTTATATCCGGGGAATGGATTGTCAGTAGGATTTTCAAGCAGAGTTATTGTATCTCCTACCCTTGATGACCTGATGTCTTTTATTGAGGCTGCAATGTATCCAACGTCCCCAGCCTCAAGAGTATCTACGCTTATGTGTGTTGGAGATATTATACCCACCTCTGTTACTTCAAAGCTAGCCTTAGTATTCATCATCAAAATGGTGTCGCCTTTTTTGACTGTACCATCAAATACTCTCACATAGGAGATTACGCCTTTGTATGCGTCATAGTATGAGTCGAAAATTAATGCTTTTAATGGTTTTTTGCTATCACCATTAGGTGCTGGTACGTTTTTAACTATACCTTCTAATACATCCTCTATATTTAGTCCACTCTTTGCTGAAATCAATGGTGCATCTGATGTATCCAATCCTATTACGTCTTCAATTTCTTTTTTTACCATTTGAGGATTTGCACTTGGAAGGTCAATTTTATTTATTACCGGTAATATTTCAAGATTTTGGTCTAATGCTAAATAAACATTTGCCAAAGTCTGAGCCTCTACGCCTTGAGATGCGTCTACTACCAAAACTGCACCCTCACAAGCCGCTAAACTCCTAGACACTTCATAATTAAAATCGACATGACCTGGGGTATCTATAAGGTTTAAAAAATATTTTTCTCCATCTCTTGCGGTGTATGTAAGATGTATGGTTTGGAGCTTTATTGTTATTCCTCTTTCTCGTTCTAAGTCCATGTTGTCTAAAAGTTGGTCTTTCATGTCACGTTTTTGCACTGTACCTGTTTGCTCAATAAGTCTATCTGCTAAAGTGGATTTGCCATGGTCTATATGAGCAATTATGCTGAAATTTCTTGTATTTTTTATCTTACTCAAAGATTTACTCCTGCTCAAATTTATTATTTTATATTGATAAATTTTTTATATTTTTTATTAATATTGAAACTGTTCCATCTTCATCTGGTAAAAATTCTACCTTAGATGCGTCAGAATAATAGTCGATAGGTATATTTATTTCTATTCCCGTTTCAGTTTTTATTTTTTGTCTTTCAAATTTACTTTTTAAGACTGTTTCTTTTACTTCAATTTTATCTGTCATTTCTATGCCACTTCTACCTAGGGCATCTTTATATAGCTCATTCATTTCTGATGTTTTGTCAAAAGCTTGATTTACTACTTCTTCTATAAGGATTGTACCGTCATCAACTACGTCCTTTACAGCCTTTTTCAAGCTGGCAGTTTTTTCTACATCGCCTAAAAGATATTTTTTTTCTATATTTTTTGTAACCTTGTTAAAAATATCAAATTTTTCTTTTTGAGAATGCTCTGTTTCTAGGAGTAAAAGCACGTCTTTATAAATCCACTGATTTTCAGAATTTATCTCATATTTTTTGTCGATTATTGCCATTTCAAAGTTGTTCAGATTTAATATAAAGCCTTCGTCAGCCTTGTGTCGTTCACTGGTTATAAGGGAGGTGAGTTCTACTATGTTGATATTATTTGCTCCCTTGTTTTTTATTAAATTTGTCACATACATATTCTTGTGGTTGTATTTAAAGAAACCTAGATAATTACTCCTTTCCATTTGAAAAAGAGTAATTATCAAATCTCCTGAGGCTACTTTGTCGTTATTTACAACTAAAGTATAGTATTCTTGGGCAATTTCATTAGCACAAGTTTTTAGTTTTGGCAAATCTGTTGATAATTCTAATAAAAGCTTGTATGCTTTACTGCATCTTTCATCATCAGTGATAAATGAGCCTGATTTCATTTCATCAGACAGCATTAAGTTAGTTATAGTTTTTTCTATAAATGACAAGGTTATATCATCATCAGAGTCTATGTCAAAATTTGATATTACTGGCTCATTTTCGTAGCTTGAGAGCCTTATCATATAACTTTGTAAATATTCTATTTCAGCTAATTCAAACATTTATTACCTCTTATTTTTGTGTGAATGAATATAGTAATGCGTTGGAGTTATCCTTAGGGCTTACTATATTTAATGATAATAATTGATTTTCGTTTAGACTCTCCAAGGTATTCATTTGTTCATCGGTTATATTTAATCTAAATGTTTTTTGTCCCGTTTCAAATTCTGCTGTAGTATTATCTACTAATCCCACATATTTTCCATCTACTGTAATACTTGGGGCAATTTTAACATCAACAATTTTCCCATTTTCTGTAAAAATTGTCAATGGTTGTGTCACTTGATTTATGATAGGACTATTATTTTTTTGTAAATAGCTTTTAACATCATCATTTGTAATTGTATCAGAAAAAACTATAGGATTAGCCTCCTTATAGTAAATTCCAGCCAAACTCTGCTTTTCGTTTGTTATATTGTTGTTTTCTTGAAAAATTGGAGATTTTTCTACTTTAGCTTGATTTTTTTCAGTTTCAGATTGTTGTGACTTGTCGTCTGTTTCTTTGTTTTCAGTAGTTGCCTCTGTTTTACTTTTTTCATCGGAGGTTTGTGTTTTTTTATCATTGTTAGAGCATCCAAAAGTAAAAATCAATGCAATTGAAGTTAATGCAATTAATAATTTTCTTTTCATTTTTTTCTCCATTATTTTTTTAATAAAGGTTTTAAATATTTTCCGGTATAAGATTTTTTAGACTTTGCTACATCCTCAGGAGTGCCTGTTGCTACAATTTCTCCTCCTCCTACTCCTCCTTCAGGTCCTAAGTCTATTATATAATCACAAGATTTTATCATATCAAGGTTATGCTCTATAACTACAACAGTATTGCCTAAGTCAGTCAATTCTTGCAATACTTTTATAAGCATCTTTACATCGTGCATATGCAGACCTGTAGTTGGCTCATCAAGTATATATAGAGTATTGCCTGTTGAAACCTTGGAAAGTTCAGTGGCTAATTTTACCCTTTGTGCCTCTCCACCTGATAATTCTGTAGATGGTTGACCTAATTTGATGTAGGATAGTCCAACGTCCATTAATCTTTGAAGTCTTCTTTTTATTTTTGTATGCACATCAAAAAATTCTACAGCAGTTTTGACATCCATATTTAGTACATCTGAAATATTTTTACCCTTGTAAGTTACTTTTAAAGTCTCGCTGTTAAATCTTGTACCGTTACATACTTCACATGGCACATAAACATCAGGCAAAAAGTGCATTTCAATCTTTATTATTCCGTCACCTTTGCAAGCTTCGCATCTTCCACCTTTAACATTAAAGGAAAATCGTCCTTTACTATATCCTCTTTCCTTTGCCTCCGGCATAGTAGCAAATACATCTCTTATGCTGTCAAATACTCCTGTGTATGTGGCTGGATTTGACCTTGGTGTTCTGCCTATTGGAGATTGGTCGATGTCTACAACCTTATCTATTTTTTCCAAACCAAGTATATGCTCATGCTTACCGGGTATTGTTCTACTCTTGTAGATTTTTTTCGATGCTGCTTTAAATAATACTTCATTTACTAAGGTACTTTTACCTGAACCTGATACCCCAGTTACACAAGTAAATACGCCTAAAGGTATATCTACATCAATATCTTTTAAATTATTTTCTGAGGCTTTTTTTATAGAAATAAATCCATTTTCAATTTTTCTTCTTTTTTTAGGTACTTCTATAGTTTTTCTTCCTGCTAAATAATCTCCTGTAATTGACCTTTGTGATTTTTTTAAATCCTCAACTGAGCCTTGTGCAACAATCTCTCCTCCGTAAACACCTGCTCCAGGACCAATATCTACTACATAATCGGCAGACTTTATGGTATCCTCGTCATGCTCCACTACTATCAAAGTATTCCCGGCATCTGTTAAATTTCTAAGAGCTTGGAGCAACATATCATTGTCTTTTTGATGCAAGCCTATTGATGGCTCATCAAGTACATACAAAACTCCAACTAAAGCTGAGCCTATTTGATTAGCTAATCTAATCCTTTGTGACTCACCACCGGATAAAGTGCCCGCTGTCCTAGAAAGAGTTAGATAATCTAGTCCTACATTAGACAAAAAGGTCGCCCTATTTTTTATTTCTTTTAATATTTCTTTGCTTATGATTTGTTGTTTATTTGTTAAAGTTAAATTTTTCATATAGTCAAGCAAATCTTCGATAGATTTTTGCGTAACTTGATAAATATTTTGACCGCCCACTGTTACGGCAAGTATTAAATCATTTAATCTAGCTCCATGACAAGATGGGCAAGGCATTTGTACTATATATTTTTCTATTTTTTCTTTGACTAAGTTTGATGATGAATTACGATATCTTCTTTCAAGGTTTGGCAATATGCCTTCAAAATTAGACTTATGCTGTCTTTTACCGCCAAATCTGCTGTCAAAGTCGAATTCTAAAATCTCTTGTGAGCCATTCATTAATTTGTCTTTAAAATCCTCCGGTAAATCCTTGTATGGTATATCCATAGATATTTTATTTTTCTTTGCAAAAGCTTGTAATAATTTGAAATAATAGCCACTTTCTTTATCAGAGTCAGATGTATCCCACGCCTCTATGGCTCCTTCACGCAAAGTCTTATCTTCATTCGGAACTACTAGAGATGGTTCAACCTTATAAACGCTACCTAGTCCACTACAATGTGGGCACGCTCCAAGTGGATTGTTAAACGAAAACATCGCCGCAGATAAATCAGGTATAGCCACATCATGGTAAATACAAGCCAGCTTTGTTGAATAAGTTATTTCTTTATCTCCAATAATATCTATTACAACAAGTCCGTCTCCTAATTTTAGAGCAGTCTCTACAGAGTCGGTAAGCCTTTTTTCCAAGCCTTCTTTTATGACTAACCTATCAATTATTACTGAAATATCATGTTTCTTTGTCTTTTCAAGCTCTATTTTTTCTTCTACAGTATGTTGCTCACCATCTATTTTCATTCTCATGTAGCCATCTTTTTTTATTCCTTCTAAAATTTTTTGATGGCTACCTTTTTTACCTCTAATCACCGGTGCAATAACTTGTATTTTTGTGCCTAATTCATAGTCTAAAATTTTACCTACTATTTCTTGTACTGTTAGCTTTGATATTTCTTTGCCGCATATCGGACAATGTGGCGTGCCTACATTTGCAAATAGCAATCTCATATAATCATATATCTCTGTGACTGTGCCTACTGTAGACCTTGGATTGTTTGAGGTTGTTTTTTGGTCAATGGCGATTGCAGGTGACAAGCCTTCAATATATTCCACATCCGGTTTATCTACTTTATCTAAAAATTGTCTAGCATAAGCAGAAATGCTTTCCACATATCTTCTTTGACCTTCAGAATAAATTGTATCAAAGGCTAAAGAGGATTTGCCTGAGCCTGACAATCCTGTAAATACAACGAATTTATCTCTAGGTATTTCTAGGTCAATATTTTTTAGATTATTTTCCCTAGCTCCCTTAATAATTATCTTGTCGTTCATTTTTCCCTTTCGTAGAAAATATCTACATTTATAAAACATTCACTTAATAATGAAATAATTATTATTTAAAATAACAATGAATAATATTATAACATATTTCGCTTTAAACGTAATTATTTAATTTTTGCCTCTATTTCTCTAATCTTGTCTCTTAAATCAGCAGCTTTTTCAAACTCAAGATTTTCTGAATATTCGTACATTTTTTCTGTAAGCTCTATAACAGTCTTTTTCAGTTCTTCTATTTTCATTAGGTCTCTGACCTGATATTTTGGAGAGTCCTCAGCTACCTTTGTGGCTACAATTAAGTCTCTCACTTCTTTGTAAACGGTCTTAGGTGTAATGTTATGCTGTTTATTAAATTCAGCTTGGATAGCTCTACGTCTATTAGTTTCATCTATAGCTGCTCTCATTGAGTCTGTAATTCTGTCTGCGTACATTATTACCCTGCCGTTTTCATTTCTTGCGGCTCTACCTATTGTTTGTATCAATGAAGTCTGTGAACGCAAAAATCCTTCTTTATCCGCATCTATGATTGCTACTAATGAAACCTCAGGTAAATCAAGCCCTTCTCTTAATAAATTTATACCTACTAAAACATCGTACTTTTTCATTCGTAGGTCTCTTATAATTTTTATTCTATCCAAGGTTTCTACATCTGAGTGAAGATAAGCTACTTTAATACCTGCATTTTCCAAATAATCCGTGAGCTTTTCCGCCATTTTTTTGGTTAATGTAGTGACTAATACTCTCTCATTTTTTTCTGCTCTAATATTTATTTGAGATATCAAATCATCAATCTGACCTTCAACTGGTTTAATTTCAATTATTGGGTCAAGCAATCCTGTAGGTCTTATAATTTGCTCTGCAAACTGCTGGGTATGCTCCATTTCATATTTACCTGGGGTTGCGGAAACAAACATCACCTGATTTATTATATCTTCAAACTCTTCAAATTTTAGTGGTCTGTTGTCATAAGCCGATGGTAATCTAAAGCCATAGTCTATTAGAGTTTGTTTTCTTGACCTGTCACCTTCGTACATTGCGTGCAATTGTGGTAACATTACGTGAGACTCGTCCATTATGATTAAAAAATCCTTTTTAAAGAAGTCAATCAATGTAAATGGTCTTTGTCCGGGCAACCTGTCTGTCAAATGTCTTGAGTAGTTTTCTATACCCTTACAAGTGCCAATTTCTTTTAGCATTTCTATATCATATTTTGTCCTTTGAGTTATTCTTTGAGCCTCTAAAAGCATATTGTTCTCTTCAAAATATTTAATTCTGTCTTTTAATTCCTGCTCAATGCCTGCTATGGCTCTTTCCAGCTTGTCTTTGCTGGTTACATAGTGAGATGCTGGGAAAATAGATACATGGTCTCTAATGCCGATTGTATCACCGGTTAGATAATTTATTTCTGAAATCTGTTCTATTTCATCACCAAAAAATTCTACCCTTATACCTCTTTCATCAGTGTTGGCAGGTAAAATTTCTACAATATCCCCTCTTACTCTAAATGTGCCTCTAGTATAGTTTACATCATTTCTTTCATATTGTATTTCAATTAATTGCTTGATAACTTCGTCTCTGTCTTTATTTTGCCTCGGTCTAAGGCTAACCATCATACCAAAATATTCATCAGGGTCACCTAAACCGTATATACATGAAACTGATGCAATTATAACTGTATCTTTTCTTTCTAATATTGCCGCTGTGGCACTATGTCTTAATTTATCTATCTCATCATTTATTGCAGAGTCTTTTTCTATATAGGTGTCACTGTGCGGTACATACGCCTCAGGTTGATAATAATCGTAATAGCTTACAAAATATTCTACAGCATTTTCAGGGAAAAATTCTTTAAATTCACTGTAAAGCTGAGCGGCTAATGTCTTGTTATGTGTGATAACTAAAGTAGGCTTTTTAACTTTTTGTATTACATTTGCCATAGTAAAAGTTTTACCTGAGCCTGTAACACCTAGTAGAGTTTGAAATTTATTTCCTGATTTAATTGACTCAGCCATTACATTTACAGCCTGCTCTTGGTCTCCTGCCATACTGTAAGGCGATACTACTTTAAAATCCATTTTAACCTCAATATATAAATAACCGATTTTTAATTTGTTTTGTTTATATTATACCATTTAAAAATAATTGATACAAATTCGATGTATTTTTACAAAATATTTATCTATAAGTTGAATTCATTTTTTATATCAAATAAAAAGTTTTGCAACTTCTATAAATATATAGATTGTGCAAAACCTTTTTATAAAAGAAATTAAGCTAATTGCTTGAATATAATCATATCATCATCAGTAACATATGTGCCGATATACCCGTTATTAAAAAGCTCCTGTGCTTTTATTACATCTTCACCTTTAATTTTTATTTCATTATCATTAAATTCAAGTTGTTTGTCTATCGACTTATATGTTATATATCTTTCTAAACCGTTTGGATTTTCTGCAGATTTATATTTCATTTTGAACGCTACTAAATAATATCCTGAGTCTAAAATATTTTTGTACGAATGTATATTATGTGGTGATACCGTACCCATAAAAACAGTAAAGCCCTGTTCTTCTAAGTATCCAGTAACCATGGCTCTCATTTTATTTTGCAGTTTATTTCCTCTATATTTTTCTGCAACAAAAGATGCGTTGTTATGAATTACCTTACTTTTATCAATCTCAAATTTATCTACATCATTTGCATAATTTTTTTCATCACTTGGTTTTTGTGCATACCATATGGCAGCTATTTCATCACCGGATAATGCCATAAGCATTGAGCCGCTTTTACAAGCTGCATCAAACATTTCATTATAAGTATCTATTGAAAAAACATCTTTATTATGGAGTTTTTCGTATTCTTTGGTAATAAATTCATGGACTTTAATTACGTCCTGTGCCTGTGCCCATCCATATATAAACTTGTCGTCTCTTTTTATTTCTATCATAGAACCTCCAAATGATTATTGTTTAATTTTTAGACTTTATACCCCCAATTTATCTAGTTATATCATGTAAATTTATTATCACAATAAGAAAAATTTTTTTGAAAATGTTATTATTCGTCATTATTGCAAAAATAAATTGATTTTTTTACTTATTTCTAATAGAATATGTAGTATATGTATTTATTGTTTAATAATTTCATCATAAATTGGAGGACTCTATGTTAGTTGACAGAGAACAATTTAAAGAAGAACTAATCAAACAAGTTAAAAATGACTATTCTCAATCTATACAATCTGTTTCCGCTACAGAAGTTTACATCTCTCTAGCAAAAACTATAAGACACCTTATTTCTGATAGATGGGTTGAGCATAAGGACACCGTAAGAAATGAATTGAGTAAACAGGTTTTTTATTTTTCTTTGGAATTTATGACAGGCAGATTACTTAAAGAAAACCTTATAAAATTGGATATATATGATATGGTAGAGTCTATTTTGAAAGACTTTGACTTTTCTATAGACGAAGTCATAGAGTCTGAAAGAGAGCCGGGTCTAGGAAATGGCGGGCTTGGTAGATTAGCCGCTTGCTTTATGGACTCTTGTGCGTGCCTAGGCTTGCCGGTAAATGGTAATGGCATTAGATATAATTATGGTATGTTCGAGCAAAGATTTAGCGAAGGCAATCAAATAGAATGGCCTGATGACTGGCTAAGAGGTGACAATCCATGGGAAATCCGTAAAGAAAATCGTACTCAGATTGTAAAATATGGCGGTACTGTGAGATTTGACGAAGACTCTAGAGCAATTCATGAAAATTACGATATGGTGCACGCTGTACCATATGATATCCCACTTATAGGTAATGACGCAAAGACCGTTAATACTTTAAGACTTTGGTCAGCAGAGCTTAGTTTGGACGACAGTGAACTCAATTCCATTGAATACTCAAAAATGGAAGAGAAAAGAACTGAAACCAAAAAAATAACAAACGTGCTATATCCTGATGACTCAACCGATGAAGGTAAACTATTAAGATTAAAACAAGAGTATTTCTTTGTATCTGCCGGTTTGCAAAGCATTATTTCTGAATTTAAGAAAACTAAACTTTCTCTATCGGAAATACCTAATAAAGTTGCTATCCACATCAACGATACACATCCGACTCTTTGTATACCTGAATTAATGAGAATCCTTATGGACGAAGAATATCTTGAATGGGATGAAGCAATTGAAATCACTAAACACACTATAAGTTATACAAACCATACAATAATGCAAGAGGCTTTAGAAAAATGGCCTGCTCACTTTTTAAAGAACCTCCTCCCTAGAATCTATATGATTATAGAAGAATTAGATAGAAGATTTTTAGAAAAATATAGCAACTTAGACCATGAAACACTTAAAAATACAACTATTATAAGTGAAGGCTATGTCAGAATGGCAAACCTTGCTGTAATTATGTCCTATTCCACAAATGGCGTTGCCAAATTACACACAGAGTTACTTAAAACAGAAGTAATGAAAGATTTATACAATATCTATCCTGAAAGATTTAACAATAAAACAAACGGTGTTTCCTATAGAAGATGGATTGAATCGGCAAATCCTGAGCTGGCGTCATTGATAGATAATACTATCGGGGAATCTTGGAGAAAAAATCCACTTGATTTAGCAAAATTAAACGATTACACTGATGACCCCATAATGCTTGATAAAATCGAAGTGGTAAAAAATATCAAAAAAGAGGCCTTTGCTAATTTTGTAAGACAAAAATATAATATAATAATTGACCCAAAATCTATTTTTGATGTCCAAATAAAGAGATTTCACGAGTACAAGAGACAATTATTAAATGCTCTAAATATTTTGTATATGTACCACAAAGTGATATCAGACCCTAATTTCAAAATGCACCCAACCACATATATATTCGGTGGCAAAGCTGCATCTTCATATTACAGAGCTAAAAAAGTCATAAAATTAATTAATTCACTAGCTTTTCATATCAACTCTGACCCAAGAGTTAAAAATAGAATTAAAATAGTTTTTGTACCAAACTACAATGTTTCTTTAGCCGAAAAAATTATTCCGGCAGCAAATGTAAGTGAGCAGATTTCTACCGCTACAATGGAGGCATCAGGTACATCAAATATGAAACTTATGCTAAATGGTGCTATTACCCTTGCCACACTTGATGGTGCAAATATTGAAATAAGAGACCAAGTCGGCGATGATAACATAGTTATTTTCGGACTTAACAAGCAAGAAGTGCTTGATTATCAAAAAAATCATAACTACAACGCATCTGAGCTATATGAAAATAATCCTGATATAAAAATGGTAGTAGACTCTCTTGTAAATGGATTTTTACCTAAGCTTGGATATGACGGTATAGACTTATATGACTCCTTACTAAAAGAAAACGACAGATTTTTTGTACTAAGAGATTTTGAATCTTATCACGAGGCATCTCTACAAATTCAATCTATGTATAGAGAAAGAAAAGCTTGGAATAAAAAATCTCTTATCAATACAGCAAATGCTGGTGTATTTTCTTCTGATGAAACTATCAAAAGATATGCACAGGATATTTGGAATGTGAAAGGCATCTATTAATAATGTATTATAATTCTTATGATTTAACCTACAAAAATCCTTTCGGAGCTGTTAAAACCAATACTGAGGTGTATTTCTTTGTAGAAGTGACTGATGCCACAGAGGTTTATCTTGTAATTAAGTCGGATGATGGAGATTATAAGTATATATGGATGAACCGTATACAAAAAAATGACAAAATAGGATATGAAATTACATTTATCCCTGACAGAGCAATTCTATATTTTTATCATTTTCAAATAAATGTAAAAAGTAAACACAATTTACTGAAAAACAGCTATGAACAAGATTTTCAGCTAACTGTATACGATGACTACAAAGTACCTGATTGGTACAAAAATGGCATAGTTTACCAAATTTTTCCTGACAGATTTTATAATCCATACAAGCACCCTATCGACTACAAACCAAATAGCTTTATTTATGCTACTTGGGATGACCTCCCTATGAATATAATTAATGAAGAAAAAGAGCTGGTAAGACATGATTTTTACGGCGGAAATCTTCAAGGTGTCATAGAAAAATTGGATTATTTAGAGCTGTTGGGAGTAAATATAATCTATTTCAACCCTATTTTTCAGTCTACATCTAATCATAAATATAATACTCAAGATTACCATAAAATAGACACTATGCTCGGGGATGAGCCTACATTCAAAAGATTATTAGATGAATGTAAAAAAAGAAATATGCACGTTATTCTTGATGGCGTTTTTAATCACACCGGTGACGATAGCGAATATTTCAAAATTGCTCAAAATGATAAAAATTCTATGTATTATTCTTGGTACTATTTTAAAGATTATCCAAAGACCTACGAAAGCTGGTGGGGATTTACCACCTTACCAAAAGTAAACAGCATGAACCCAACATTTAGAGATTTTGTAATGGGCAAAGAAAACTCAATATTATCACACTGGATGAAACTTGGTGTAGATGGCTGGAGATTAGATGTAGTCGATGAGCTTGATGGAGAATTTGTAGAAGAGTTTAAATCCTCAATGAAATATTTCAATAAAGACAGCGTGCTAATCGGCGAGGTTTGGGAAGATGCCTCAAATAAAATTGCCTATTCTCAAAGAAAAAAATACTTTATGGGCAAACAGCTTGACTCTGTAATGGGTTACCCTTTCAGGACAAATGTCATTGACTTTTTAAACTGTAGTATAAGTGGCAAACAGATAACTGATAACTTTAAATTGTTAAAAGAAAATTATCCTAGAGAGGCTTTTTATGCAAATATGAACCTTCTTTCCACTCACGATGTGCCAAGACTGATAAATATGCTTAATTTTGATATGGATAATTTTAAGTCGGCTCTAGCATTGCAAATGACCTTTGCCGGTGTACCTCACATTTACTATGCAGACGAGGTAGGTCAGCAAGGAGCAATGACACCTGACAGTAGGAGAGCCTTCCCTTGGAATAATATAAACCAAGATATTTTAAAATTATACAAAAAATTGATTTCACTAAGAAAAAATAATCGAATTTTTGTAGATGGAGAGATTAAATTCAAATATCTAAATGATGATGTTTTCTTCTTTACAAGATATTTTGACGATGAAAATAATATAGACAAAAAAGTGTCAGTATTAATCGTTAGAAAAACAACCATATTAACCATAGACCTTAAATATGGCACTATATTTGATGTGATGAATGACTGCCAATTAAAAGTTGGAGAGGGTACTATAAACCATACATTTAAAAAAGGGTTCTATATATTTTCTAATTATGATTTGAATAAATAAACAAAAAATATAAACCCCCAAAGAACATTTACCTTTGGGGGTTTATAAAATAAACTAAATATTATTCTTAAATTTTTGGAGCAAAGATGAAAAAAACTTACATAATATTAATTTTAATTATATTATTGGTTTATAATATCTCACTTTTACTAAAAAATTCTTCCATGGAAAAAAGCTATGAAAAAATAATCTCTCAGGTTCAAGAGCCTAAAGAAGATACAAAAAATGGCTTTTCATATTTTAATAGGCTCAAAGCTCTTAAAAATATATCTAACGTAGAAGAGGTCAGCATACAAGAAAATAAAATGCTCATTAAAATAAATATCGTGCCATCTGATGACATTAAAAAAATACAAGCCGAAATTTCAAATACACTAAAAACATCTCCAAACAAAATAAATATATATGATGATAAATATTTGACATTAGAATACATAGATTAAATTTTTACTACACATGGAGTTTGCCATGAAACCTATAGATAAAAAAGAATTCCTGCTAATAATCATATTTTTAGCAAATATTTTGTTTATTACCCTGCCGTATACATATAAAAATATGATGCTACAAAAAGATATCAACAATGCAACTAGTAACAAAAAAGTTGTGTCTGTAAAATCAGACCCATTAAAAAACTATAAAATTTTTAATGATACCATATTAAAAAATCAAATATCCGTTATCTCAAAAACTGCCAGCATCGAAGACGACTTATTGCTAGTACAGCTTACTTGTTCAAATACCGTTTTTGAGTCCAGTTTATTTACTGACGATTTAGCTAAAAAAATTAATAATGTCAGCATAAATTCAGCATTTATAGACAACAAAGGTAATACCAGTATTACCTACTTATTAAGGTAGAATATGAAAAAAGGATACATTTTAATAGATATAGTAATCGCATTTAGTTGCTTGCTTATACTATCTGTACCGATATTTAAAACCTTCAATCTAATAAACAACAATTCACAAGCAGTAGTAGAAAAAGACGAAATTTATAAAATAATGACATTTGCATCTGAAAAAATAAAAACCGCTAATACATTTTCAGACCTTGAAACCTATTATAAAAAAGATGGATATGACATTAAAATTCAAATAGATAAAAATTTTGATGAATTAACTTATAAATATAAGGTAATAATAAGTAAGAATGACAAGATAAAACAAACATTTTTCATGTATAAAGTATATAAAAATTGAAACGAGAAAATATGATTACAATAAATAACATAAAACTACCAATTTCTGATGACGAAAGTGTATTACAACAAAAAATACATGACAAGCTAAGAAAATCCAATAAGGATTTTGAATATAAAATCCTAAAAAAATCCTTAGACGCAAGAAAAAAAGAACAAATACATTATGTATATAAGTTGTTGGTAAATGTCGATGAAAAAAGCCTATCAAAAAAACTTTTGTCTGACAAAGATATAAGTGTTTTTAATGAAGAACCAAAAATCCCTCTAAAAAAAGGCGACAAAAAATTAGAAAACCCCATATTAGTTGTAGGAATGGGTCCAGCAGGTTTATTTTGTGCTTATAAACTTATTAGCTATGGATATGATGTGATTTTATGTGAGCAAGGCTCTGATGTAGATAAAAGAGCTGTTGATGTAAAAACTTTTATAAAAACAGGCATATTAAATGAAAACTCCAATGTGCAATTTGGTGAAGGTGGAGCAGGTACATTTTCAGATGGCAAGCTAACCAGCAGGAGCAAAGACCCTAGAGGATTTGAGGTTTTGGAAATATTTCACAAATTTGGTGCAAAAGAAGAAATATTATATAGCCAAAAACCTCATATAGGCACTGACATTTTGACTAAGATTGTCAAAAATATGAGACTGAAAATGATTGAAAACGGTGCAAAAGTTTACTTTAATACAAAACTTGAAGATATAATCGTAGAAAACTCAAAAATTAGAGCTGTAGTATTAAATGGCAAAAAAGTTGACGTATCTATAGTCGTATTCGCGACAGGACATAGTAGCGAACAGATTTATAAAATGCTACACTCTCACGATGTAGCCCTTACTCAAAAGCCTTTTGCTGTAGGATTTAGGATTGAGCATCTACAAAGCGATATAAATTTAATGCAATACAAAAACGCTGCTGATAATAAATATTTGCCGGCGGCAGAATACTTTTTCACAAATGCTGTAGAAAAAACAAATAAAAGCGTCTACACCTTTTGTATGTGCCCGGGTGGGTTTGTCTTGCCATCTTCTTCTATAAAAGAGCATCTAGTAGTAAATGGTATGAGTTTTAGTAAAAGAGCCGGTAAAAATTCAAATTCCGCCTTACTTGTCAATGTAAACGATAAAGATTTTGGCGCAAATCTTTTTGATGGAATTGCTTTCCAAAGAAAAATAGAGCGTGACGCTTTTAGACTTGGCGGAGGTGGATACAAAGCTCCAGTACAAAAATTATCAGATTTTTTAAATGACAATGTGTCAACTGAGCTTGGTAAAGTTTCTCCTACCTACCCTATCGGATATACACTTACAAATTTATCAATTCTATATCCAAAAAATCTTACTGAGTCATTGAAAGCAGCTTTGCACTCACTTGGAAAAGTTGCTCCTATATTTGCTAATGGTGATGCAATACTTACTGCACCTGAAACTAGAACTTCAGCACCGGTTAGAATAGTAAGAGACCCTGAAAATTATAATTCTGTAACACTTCAAAATATGTACCCAATAGGTGAAGGCAGTGGCTATGCCGGTGGTATAGTAAGCAGTGCTATTGATGGATTAAAAATAGCTGAAAAAATTATATCAATCTATGTGTAATTTAAACCTCAAAAATAAAAGACGTTTTATGAATTGTAGAGTATCTATAATTCATAAAACGTCTTTTATTTTTAATTATTTTTCATTAATTATTTTTATTGCCTCATCGAAAAGTGTATGAGCCTCATCTTTATAAGGCATATTTAAGATTTTATCGTCAACATTTTGTAATAGCTTTTCAGCATCTTCCTTTGTAGTAGTGCCTTGAATTTGCTTTATGATGTTATTAAGTCTGTTTTTAATTATGGTGGCATCACTTAGCATATCAGGGTATTTACTCATCAAAAAATCTTCTTGAGCCTTTGCGATATCTTGACCTCTTGCAACTGCAGCCGCTATGGCTGCCGCCTTAATTCTTTCGACTGACTGAGTGTATGTGTTTACATCTTCTTCTAATAAATTACGTTTTTCTTCTGATTTAGCATCTGCCTCTTTTTTTCTTACCTTTAGCATCTGCTTTTCTTTGATTTCTTTGAGTAATTCATTATGTCTTTGCATAACAGCAGCTTGTTCAGCAGTATCATTATTGCCGTTTCGTTCCAATACGTCTTGTATTTTCATATTCCACCTCCTTGTAAAAATTTGCACAATAAATACAAATATTCATTCCATACATCGGAATATTTTAAAAATTTTTAAGTATTTTTTTAAATTTTTTATTATCCGTTATACTCTTCCAGTTCTTTAATATTTTCTTCTATTACCTTGTTAATCTTTTCTATATTTGAATGCAATTTACCAAGCATTTCTATAGCATAAGCTTTTGCACCTATTTTTATTTCTTCTGCTGTTGCATTAGCCAATTGCAAGGTTTTATTTGCATTTTCTTGAGCTAATTTAGTGATTTCACTTTCTTTCACTTTTTCATCAACAAATGTTTGGGTTCTCGCTAACAAGGAGTCAGCATCTTTTTGTGCATCGTCAAGTATTTTCTGCTTTTCATTGTTTACCCATTCAGCCTGTTTGAACTGGTTAGGCAAACCGATTTTTATGTCTTTTATTATCTCCAGTAATTCCTCTTTATCTACTGCCACTTTTCTAGATAGCGGAATATTTCCTGCATTATCTATAATATCTTCAAGTTCATCTAATAATTTAAACGTAGCTCCATTTATTTTTTCCATCTTTACCCGCCTTCATTTACTATTTGAGTATAATATAGTATATCATACTATTTTTTGCTGAAATTTGCAATTATAAATTATTATTTCTTAATTTATCATAAAGTGCATCTTCAACTACCTTTGGTACTAAATCCTTCACACTACCACCAAATGTTGCAATTTCTTTCACTGTACTTGAACTAATGTATGAATACTTTGGCAACGTAGCTAAAAATACTGTATCAACCTTGTCTTGACTTAAAAAATAGTTCATATTTGCCATTTGTAATTCTGTCTCAAAATCAGACAACATTCTTAGTCCTCTTACCACTGTATATATTTTATTCGCCTTGCAATAATCCACTAGCAACCCCGAAAAATTATCAACTTTGACATTATGTAAGTGTTTGGTAGATTCTTTTAATAACTCAACTCTATCTTCTATTGTGAATAGACTTTTTTTACTTTTATTAATAAGTATCGCTACAATCAACTCATCATACATTTGAGATGCTCTTGTGATAATATCCATATGCCCATTTGTCACCGGGTCAAAGCTCCCTGAGTACACTGCTATTTTATTCATCCTTGTACCTCATTACATTTATCTTTGTAATAGAATAAATTTTAGTCTTTTCAAGGACTAAGTTATCCGGTAAATCAAAGCTGACTGCTTTATCGGTCTCTAAAATAAAAACTCCACTATCTTTTATAAGCTTTCTCTTTGCTATAATATTTACCATATCTGATAAATGCTTGTAATCATAATATGGGTCAGCAAATATAATATCAAACCTTGAGCTTGTGGTATTCAGAAAACTTAACACATCTTGCCTTTGCATATTTACCTTTTGTGCATCATCAAGTAAATATGCGAAATTTTTTTTCATAGTTTGTATTGATTTCGAATTATTTTCCACACAAGTGCAAGTTTTTGCTCCTCTAGAAATCGCCTCACTAGCTATTGCCCCACTGCCTGAAAACAAGTCTAAAAAATCACTATCATAAATATATGGCATAAGCATATTAAATACACTTTCTTTGACCTTGTCTGTAGTTGGTCTGACTTTTTCGTCCAAAGGTGAATTAAGTTTTCTTCCTCTATATTTCCCGCCTATTATTCGCATTATTATCCTAATTATTTTTTAAATTAATTTTTACGCACAAAAGTTTGCCACTATCAAATGTTACTTTAGGTTGTTTATCTATAACAACATTGGAATTTAATAAATTTTCTCCCATACAAACATTTTTATTTGTAAGTGGATATCTAAATCCAACTAAACTCAAGTTTTTTATATCACTTATTGGGACGAATGAAACCGTTTGATTTATATAAGAATATATTGTATTTTCACCACTATAAAGTAAGGAAATTTCATTAATTTTATTAATTATTTTAACCTCTATTCCTAAATCTTTTGTGTAAACCAATAAATTAATATTAGACAAAAAGTGGTCTGCCCTATCTCCAAACGCTCCAATTACATATATCTTATTAAAACCCTTTTCAATTATTAAATCAAGAGCAATTTTTGAGTCCGTATAGTCCTTGTCTGCCGGATATTTGATAATTTTTGAATTATTTTGATAATATTCAAGTGCATCATTGCTAATTGAATCCATATCTCCGACCAAAAAATCTATTTTGTACTTTTTTTCAAATAAAAAGTTTGCTCCACCATCTGCACATACTGTAAGAGAGGAATTTTTTAAGAGTTTATCATAAAATCCAATATCATCTATTTGACCATTGACTACGCATACCGCATATTTATTTTGCATATTTAAGCCTTACTAATAAAACCTGCTATCTAATTTTTTTATATAAACCATCAATATTTTCTTTTATATCTTTGTCATTAAATACCGCAGAGCCTGCCACGAAAAGCTCTGCACCCGCATTAGAAATTTTTTCAATATTGGAAGTTTTTACTCCGCCATCAACTTCAATTATATAATTATAATTTTCTTTTTGCCTTACTTCCTTTAACCACTCAAGCTTACTTACAGAATTTTCTATAAAACTCTGTCCTCCAAACCCCGGATTTACACTCATAACTAAAACTAAATCAGCTATAGGCAACACCTCAGACAAAATGTTTATTGGAGTAGATGGGTTAATAGTAACTCCTGCTTTCATTCCATTATCCTTTATTTGATGCAAAGCTCTATCAAGGTGAGTGCACGCCTCATAGTGTATTGTTAAAATATCTGCTCCAGCCTCAGCAAAGCTTTCTATGTATCTCTCAGGCTTTTCAATCATCAAATGCACATCAAAAATTAAATCAGATAGTTTTCTTAATGATTTAATATATGGCTGACCTATTGTAATATTTGGTACAAATAAACCGTCCATTACATCTATATGCAGATACTTTATACCTGCAGCTTTTACTTGCTCCAATTGTTGTTTTATATTTGAAAGCTCGGCTGACAGAATTGATGGTGATAGTTCCTTCATTTATAATTTCTCCTATTATCCTTTTTACTTAGTTCTGATAGTATTCTTAAATATGAATCATAACGACTTTGAAAAATTTTTCCCTCTGCTAAAGCGTCCTTTACTGAGCAATCAGGTTCTTTGTCATGAAGACATTTTGCTCCAAAATAACAATTGTCATCGTATTGCTCAAACTCTACAAAACATTTTTTTAAATCATATTTATCTATGTTATCTAGCTTTATAGATGTAAATCCCGGCGTATCGACTATATATTTTCCATCTTCAATAGGTATCATTGTGGCATAGGTTGTAGTATTTTTCCCTTTTTGAAGTTTTGTACTTATTTTAGAGGTTTTTTGCTCTGAATTACCAATTATTTTATTAATTATACTACTTTTACCTACTCCTGATGGTCCTGATATTACCGTAGAGCCCGGCAATAGTAAATTTTTTAATTCATCAATGCCAATATTATTATGTGCACTAATGGAAACAGTCTTATAACCGATTTTTGAGTACACTTCCTCTTGTTTTAGATAATCCTGATTTTCATCCAAATCGATTTTATTAATTGCCAAAATTGTATTGATATTAACATTTTCTGTAGTGGCAAGAAAAACATCTGCCAAATAATAATTAAATAAAGGCTCTTTGGCTGCAAAAACTACAACCATGTTGTCGATATTAGCTACATTTGGTCTAATCAAAGAGTTTTTTCTAGGATAAATTGTTTCTATTACAGCCTCATTTGTAGTGTCGTCTTTTAAAGTTATCTCCACAAAATCGCCAACAATTATATTCTTTTTTTCTTTTTTAAAAATTCCTCTTGGTTTTGACTCATAAATTTTGCCCTCAAAATTTACATAGAAAAAATCGGATATTTTCTTAATTACTTGCCCTTTAATGTTAATCCTCACTTTCTTTTTGGAACATAGAAAAAATATAAGTTAAAAGTCTATAACTGATGTAGAAGAATAGTAAGCATCGTCTATATAGATATCGTACTGCTTGCTTGTTCCTCTTTCTGACGAAAGCTGCACATTATAGTTAGGACTTTGAAGAGTAGAAACATTAGTGCTGTACGCAACTACTCCTGTAGATTTTTCAATCAATGTTAACTTTATATATTCCTTTTGAGGTAATATTAAAGTTATCTCTTTAGATACAGTTTTTGGTAAATCTTGAACATTTAGAGTTGGATCATATTGCCCTGAGTTGCCCTTGTTTTCATCAAGCTTGTTTACTATTACGTCAATTGAGCTACCCTTTGGAGCTGATGAATCTTTTTCAGGGTTTTGAACAAGAATAATTCCATCTTGTTTAGTTGTATCTTGTTTATAGCTTACATTTCCCAAGGTAAATCCATCTAAACGCTCTTTTGCCTGCTCAACTGTAAGTCCTATAAAGTTAGGCACATTTGTCAAATTTTCGTCTTTCCCTTTACTAACTTTCAAGAGGATAGTTTCCCCTTTTTTAAGCTTTTCTCCAGCTTTAACACTTTGTGAGATAACTATGTCTTTATTTACATCATTTGAAAATTCGTATTCTACTTCTGCACTAATTCCAAGTTTTTCCAGCTTGCCTTTTGCCTCATTCACATCTAAATTTACTAGCTCAGGTGCTCCAAAATTTTGTTTTAAGCCGTTTGAAAGCATTGCAACAATTTCCTCACCTTTTCTAATGCTAACTCCATCAGATGGATTTTGATATATTATTGTATTTTCTTCCTTGTCACTATCTTTGATATCTGTTACTTTAAGCTTTAGTCCTATATCCTCAAGTGTTTTTTTTGCATCTTCTTCTTTCATATCAATGATGTTGGGCACTACAACAGTTTTATTATCAAATGCCATATCATAAAGCGACTCTGCATTAAATAGTAAAAATACTAAGGCAATAACAAGTGCTGACGCTATGGCAATATTTTTCACATTCAATTTTTTGGAATTTGACTTTTTAACAGTTTTTTTGTTAGGAGTTGTATATTTTTTCGGCATTTTTATTATCTTTGTCTCAAATTCGTCTTCATTTTCCAATGAATAATTTTGAATTTGTTTTCCAGCATTAATTGAATCAATATCTTTAAGTATTTCATCAATATTGTTATACCTGCTGTCCATGTCTTTATTTGTCATTTTAAGAATCATATTTTGCAGCGGCAGCGATATTTTTTCTTTAAATTCCTCAGGAATTCTTACTGTACTGTTTATATGCTTTAAAGCCACATTTACAGGAGTATCTCCATCATAAGGTGTAGTACCTATAAGCATTTCATAAAGCACTATACCAAGAGAATATATATCAGACCTGTTATCCATGTATGCACTTCTAGCCTGCTCAGGCGAAAAATAATGCACCGAACCCAATACTTCACCAACAGCAGTTATAGTAGCAGAAGAGGTAGCCTTTGCTATGCCAAAATCCCCTACCTTTACCTTGCCATCATTAGTAATCATTATGTTGTGAGGCTTTACATCTCTATGGATAATGCCGTGATTATGAGCCTCTCTTAGAGCATAACAAGTTTGAGTCAAAATATTTATTGCCTCCGACTCTGTTAATCTGCCCTTACCTTTAATAAGTTTTTTTAGGTTAATCCCGTCTACATATTCCATTACAATATACGCAGCATCCTCATCCTTGCCTACGTCATAGACATTTACAATATTTGGATGGTTCAATGAGGCAGCAGCTTTGGCTTCATTATTAAATTTTACAAGAAAATCCTGATTGTTGTAAAATTCTTTTTTTAAAACCTTTACAGCTACTGTCCTATTTAATATATTGTCATGAGCCTTGTAAACCGTAGACATTCCACCTTGCTCTACCTGCTCCTCTAACTCATATCTACTACTTAAAATTTTCTTTTCCATCTTATCTCCAAAAAACTATATCAGTATACAAGTAATCGTTGTATTATCAGATGCACCCTTGTCATAAACCTTAGCCAGCAATTTTTTTACTATGACTTCCAACGGTTCGTTAAGCTTCACTATTTGCTCTATTTCTCCATCGTCAAGCATAGTATTTAGTCCATCTGAGCATAATAATATTTTATCATTAGGCTGTAATTTCTTTTTGTAAAAATCTATATCCAAGTCGTAGTCTACACCTACTGCCCTAGTTATTTTGTTTCTTTCGTTATGTGTACGAGCCTCTGTAATGTCAATTGCACCCATATCAACTAGCTCTTGGACATATGAGTTATCTTTACTTACTTGTAACAATTTATTATCATTTAAAAGATATGTTCTTGAATCTCCAACATTAGCCACATATAGGCTGTTTTCAATTACTAATGCTAATGCAATTGTAGTGCCCATAAAAATGTCTTTGTTGCTGGATACATTTACAACCTCATTGTTTGCAGATTGAATAACCTTTTTTAGAATAGAAAATATTTCTTTAGACTGAGCTAAATGGATGTCAATTTCGCTTAGCTGGACGGATAAATTATCTTTAATTACCTCTAGAGTTTTTTTGCTGGCATATTCGCCAAATTCATAGCCTCCCATACCGTCAGCCACCATAAAAAGTCCAACTTCAGTATCTTGTATTGTGTATACTTTTGAAAAATAATCATCCTCATTATTACTTCTTTTTTTTCCAACATCAGTCAAAGAAAAATACTTCATATGTTCTCCTTTTTAAGTACAGATGCTCTCAATTGCCCACAAGCTCCGCCTATATCTGCACCGATTTGCCTTCTTACAGTAGCGTTTATCCCGTGCTTTACTAAATAATTATAAAATGCCTCTACTTTTTTCTTTGAAGGCGGATTAAATATACTCTCTTCATTTTTATTTAGCGGATTAAATATACTCTCTTCATTTTTATTTAAAGGTATTAAATTTATATGACAAAGCTGATTGGACGCAAAATTTACTAGCTCCTTTGCATCTTTTTCGCTATCATTAAAATTTTCTATTAAAGCGTACTCATAAGTCACTCTTCGATTAGTCTTATTCAAATAATAATCTATGTCCCCATGTATTTCTTCCAAACTAACACTTCTTGCAACAGGCATAATCTGCTCTCTTTTTTCTTGCATAGCACTATGAAGTGATACTGCTAGATTTACCTGATTATTTAAATCTGCAAACCTTCTAATTGCACCCTTTGGAGCACAAGTAGAAATAGTTATATGTCTTTGTCCTAAATTTAGTCCTGTTTGAGAATTTGCCAAGTCAAAAAATCTTGATAAATTATCAAAGTTTTGTAGTGGCTCTCCGCTACCCATTACCACTACATGGGATATCCTTTGAGCTGTATCTTTTGATACTGCCATTATTTGACCAAGCATTTCGCTAGCTGTCATATCTCTTAACAATGAATTTAAGGTCGATGCACAAAATTTACAGCCCATAAGGCAGCCTACCTGCGAAGAAATACAAAGCGATAACCCATATTTATACGGCATAAGCACCGTCTCAATAAGATTGCTGTCACTTAGCCTCATAAGATATTTTACAGAGCCGTCTTTGGATTTATGTTTTTGATATATTTCTACATCATTTATGACAAAGCTTTCATTTAAATAGTCTTTCAATTTTTTTGGTATATTTGATATTTCATCAAATAACTTTAAATTTTCAAATATAAATGGATAAATTTGCTTTGCTCTATATTTTTCAAATCCTGCATCTACTAATATTTTCGTAAATTCGTCCAAGGTATATCCTAAAATACTTTTTTTCATTTAGCTATGTTTCCTCATATTACATATATAAAATCCATCTGAATCATCTATAAAAGGATAAAACTCATTTTCCATAATCAATTCAAATTTCGGATTTTCTGATAAAAATCGTGATATGATATCTTGATTTTCTTCCCTTCCCAAGGTGCAGGTGCTATAAACCAAAATGCAACCATTTTTTGTATACCTTGCAGCATTTTCCAGTATTTTATACTGAGCCTTAATTAAGTCGTTTATATCTGAGTTGTCTTTATATCTTATTTCCGGCTTTCTCCTCATTACTCCAATGCCGCTACATGGTACATCACAAATAACCCTGTCAAATTTATTTTCATAATCCTCATTATAGACTGTAGCATCATTTTCAGATGTATTTATAATGTCTATCCCTAGTCTTTTTGCCTCTTTATCCAGTAAATTTAGTTTAGCTCTTGAAATGTCATGACTAATTACCTTGCCTTTGTTATTCATTAGCTGAGCTGCAAAGATTGATTTTCCGCCCGGAGCAGCACACAAATCCAGCACTTCTCCTCCTGCACATGGGTCTAATGCTAAAACCGCTTTGGTACTGCCAAGGTCTTGAACTGAGTAGTATCCTTTTTCAAATAAATCATTTTTTGCTACTCTGTCAAAAGTTTTATATTTTAAAATAGTATGTTCTTTGCCCACTATTTCAAAATCAGAATTTATATAGCTAATTTCTTTTAAAAAATTCTCATTATCAATTTTTAAATTATTGCGTCTAATATAAATATTGGGAGTATTATCCATTGAATCCATAAGTTTTATAATAAATTCACTTGAATAATTATTTTGAAGTCTTTCAAATACAAAATCTCCAATAGAATAGTATGTTGTAATAAAACTTTTAAAATCCTTTGATTTTAGTTCCTTATATATGTACTCATCATTTGGCACATCAGCAGCAATTTTTCTTAAAACAGCATTTACAAAACTCTTTGCTCTGTTGTCATTTTTTTGTGCCAATTTAACAGCCTCATTTACAGTGGCGTAGTCGACTGTAGAATTCATGTATACTATTTCAAAAATTGCAATTTCTAATATTACTCTAGCTTGCTTAGAAATTTTTGAAAATGCGATATTGCTGTATTTTTTAATTATATAATCTAAACGATTAATTTTGCTTAAAACCCCATATGTAATGTATGTAATAAACGCTCTGTCTTTAGAAGAAAAATCATTCAGCTCATTAAGCAGTAGGATATTTGAATATTTACCATTATATTTTACATCATAAATAATTTTATATGATTTTTGTCTAGAGACACTCATTTCATACCTCAATTTTCGAATAATTATTAAATATTTTATCACATATTGTGCAAAATATCAACTTGACTGAATTTCACACCGGTTTTGTAAGTAATTTTTATATATGATTTACTTATACCCTTAGGGGGTATATAATTTACAAAAGTTGATAATCTTAATCATTTAGAAATATATTTAAGGATAGTGTTATTATGAAACAAACTTTTGACATAAGAGGAATGACCTGCAGTGCTTGTCAAAATGCAGTGACAAGAGCCGTCAATAAGCTTGATGGCATAGATAATGTGAATGTAAGCCTGATGACCAACTCTATGTCTGTAGATTATGACGAAAACTCCACCACCGCTGAGCAAATAGTACAGTCAGTAAAAAATGCTGGTTATGATGCTACTCTAAAACAGAAAAAAAACTCTTCAAAAAATATTATGCAAGAAAAAACAACAGATATTTTTGCAGAAGAGCTAAAATCCATGTCATACAGGTTGAAAATAAGTATACCTTTAATGATTTTATTAATGTATATTTCCATGGGACATATGCTTGGTTTGCCGCTCCCATTTTTTCTTGATGGTTATAATGGTAGTGTAAATTTTGCTCTTACTCAGCTACTTATTTCTATCCCTGTAATTTTTGTAAATAGAGCTTATTTTATCAGAGGCTTTAAATCATTAAAAAATCTTACACCTAATATGGATACGCTCATTGCCCTTGGTTCGTCAGCAGCTCTTTTGTATGGAACATATACCCTATACAAAATGAGCTATGCGATGTCTTTTTCTTCCATGGAATTAGTTATGAACTATCGACATAATTTATATTTTGAATCCTCTGTAATGATACTTACATTAATTACAGTTGGAAAATATTTTGAGACTAAATCCAAAAGAAAAACCAGTAATGCAATCTCTATGCTAAAGGATTTAAGACCAAAAATTGCCCATTTGATATTAAGCGATAATGAATCACAAGACATAGATATAGAAGATGTAAAAGTTGGAGAAATATTAGCAGTTAAAGTGGGAGAGGCAATACCCTTAGATGGAATTATAGTAAAAGGTCAAACCTCAATAGACCAATCTTCAATCACCGGCGAAAGTTTACCTGTAGATAAAAAAGAAAAAGACAGCGTAATCGGCTCAACCATAAATAAAGGCTCATATATAGAAATAAAAGTAAGCAAGACAGGCTCAGACACGCTACTGTCAAAAATAATAGACTTAGTAAATGAAGCATCAATAGGTAAGCCACCTATTCAATCACTAGCCGATAAGATATCCGGTATATTTGTTCCAGTGGTTATTTCAATCTCATTACTTTCATTTATATACTGGATGCTCCAAGGTATGGGGATTGAGTTTGCATTGAATATAGCAATTTCTGTATTAGTTATCTCCTGCCCATGTGCCCTTGGACTTGCTACTCCTGTATCAGTAATGGTAGCAACTGGAATGGGAGCTAAAAATGGAATACTGTTTAAAGATGCAAGTTCTCTTGAAACTCTAAAGGACACCGATGTAGTAATATTTGATAAAACCGGCACATTGACTTTAGGTAAACCTGTTGTGACAGATATAGTTTTGCCTAAAAATATCAGCGAAAATAAATTATTTAATTTCGTAGTTCCGGTAGAGAAAAAATCACAACAACCTATCGCCAATGCAATTGTAAACTACGGCAAAAAATTTGATATTTCTAATTACTCCTCAAGTTTTACAGAAACATCAGGTCTTGGTGTAAACTCAATAGTCCAAGAAAAAAATATTACAATTGGCAATAAAAAGCTAATGGAAGAAAAAAAGATAAATTTTTCAGATTTTGAAAAATATTCAGATAAATTTGCAAATCAAGGCAAAACACCTATATATGTAGCTATTGATAAAAACGTAGTATCAGTTATTGCCGTAGCCGACACATTGAAATCAACTTCAAAGGATACAATTCAGGCTCTTAAAAACTTTGGCATTAAGACATATATGCTAACAGGTGACAATGAAAAAACAGCTAAATATATAGCTGAAATACTTGGCTTAGATGAATATGTAAGTAATGTTTTACCTCACGAAAAAGACGAAGTATTGCAAAAAATAAAATCAGATAGCAAAAAAACTGTCATGGTCGGTGATGGCATAAATGATGCTGTAGCATTGACTAGAGCGGATATAGGTATCTCACTTTCATCAGGTACAGATATTGCCATAGGCTCATCAGACGTAATACTAATGAAAAATGACTTACAAGACGTGGTAAATGCCATAGAATTATCAAAAAAGTCAGTCAAAAATATCAAACAAAATCTATTTTGGGCATTTTTCTACAATGTGATTTGTATCCCGCTTGCTTTTGGACTATTTTATAAACACTTCGGTTTATTGTTAAACCCAATGTTTGCCGCAGCAGCCATGAGCTTTTCATCAATCTTTGTAGTTTCAAATGCACTTAGACTAAGAAATTATAAACCAATTTTAAATAAAACTTATGTTAATTCAGATAATCATAGCGAAGTAAATATGATTGTCTTTGATAAAAATATAGAAATTTCAAACAAAATGGAGGAAAAACAAATGAAAAAACTAGTTAAAATCGAAGGTATGATGTGCGGACATTGCCAAGCAACCGTAGAAAAAGTCCTTAAAAAATTAGACGAAAACGCAAACGTAACAGTAAGCCTTGACGACAAAAATGCAGTTATAGAGTCAAATAACCAAATCTCTGATGAAACCATAAAGAACGCTGTAACAGACGCAGGCTACGAAGTAATAGAAATAAACGAGATTGCCTAAACGAAAGCGGATTATAAAAAATTCGTAGAACGCTAAATATTGCCATAGGACAGCTAGAGGGTGTATCAAAAATGGTAGACGAAAACAGATATTGCATAGATATATCCTACTTGCAGTATGCTCCGCCGTTAAAGGCATCAACAACGATATTTTATCCGCTCCTATAAAGGCTGCGTAATGGAGTCAATAAAAAATCAAGAAGAAATCGAAAAGAAAATGTATGAATTGATACAAATTACAACTAAATTAAATAAATAAAACAAAACAGCTCCCTTTGTAAAGTGAAAAGGAGCTGTTTTGCTTTTTGTAAGATTTTTTATCGGTGATTATTGTTATATCTTATTTGCAGGAAATTCTTGATTTATAACAACTATTTCACCTTTATCAGACATAAATTTAAGCCTCCTTATTATTCTGTATTTATTATACGTTTCTAACTGTCTTAATACAAGCGGATTTGTGAAACTTGTTTATAAACCTACAAAAAATGGTTGGCTATCAAATTTGATAATCAACCATTTTATTTTATATTTGCTATATTAAATTATACACCAAAATATTTTCTAGCTATAAAGATTGCATTACTTGCAGCACCACGCCTTATATTGTCTGCTACTGTCCACATATTTAGTCCGCTTGGTAGTGAAAAATCTCTTCTTATTCTGCCTACATATACATCGTCTGTACCGGTTGCTTTTGTGGCTATTGGATAGACATTATTTTTAACGTCATCCATTATTACAAGCCCTTCTACTGTTTTTAAATCTTCATATATTTGTTTTAAATCAAAATCTTTTTCAAATTCAAGATTTATGCTGACGCTATGAGAATTTTCTACCGGTACTCTGACTGTAGTGGCAGTTATTTTTAAGTCTTCTCCTCTACCAAGTATTTTTCTAGTTTCATTAATCATTTTTTCTTCTTCTTTTGTGTAGCCATTATCTAGAAAAACATCTATGTGAGGTAGGCAGTTGTTAAATATTGGATGAGCAAAGCATTGTGGTGTTTCACCTTTCATTGTTCTTTCAAAATCATCCAAGCCTTTTTTACCTGCTCCTGAAACTGCCTGATAGGTAGAGTAAACTATTCTTTTTATTTTATATTTTTCGTCTAATACCTTTAATGGTAAAACTGATTGTATTGTAGAACAATTTGGATTTGCAATAATTTTTGATGGATATTTTTTAACGTCATCGCTATTAATTTCCGGTACTATTAATGCAACCTCCTTATCCATGCGAAATGCACTGGAGTTATCTACAACTAATATGCCCTTACTTGCTGCAATAGGTGCAAATTTCTTGCTGGTGTCTCCGCCCGCAGAAAATAACGCTAAATCCAAGTCTCTGTCAAAGGAATTTTCTGTAAGTTCTTCTACTTCGTAGGTTTTTCCGTTGAAATTAATTTTTTTTCCGGCTGATTTTGCTGAGGCAAAAAAATAAATATTATTTATAGGGAATTTCACTTCTTGTAAAACTTTAACAAAGGTAGAGCCGACAACTCCGGTAGCTCCTACGACTGCGACATTTAACTTTTTATCCATTTTCCCCTCCAAATTCTATTAAATTAGAGATTTTTTATTACATTCTATATTTAGGATTTTTTCCAATAGCTCCTTGTCCCATCATTTGGAACTTAGCCTCTTGAGAGTCCATGATTATCAGAGATTTTTCTTCATATACTACTACATAATCTTTGCCCAAAGTAAATTTTGGGTCTGTATATGCGTAAAATTTCTTAGATACCTTACCTTTTTTTATAACTATAGAATATTTTCCTAAAATTTTTCTTTTTGGCTTAGTAACTGAAATTACCTTTCCGTCAAAATATAATTTTTTTCTTTTATACGCAATAAGTATGCGTATCAACAGTGCTGCTAAAGCACCACCAATAATTGCAAAAATAATCTTAATTATAATATTTTTAAAATAAAATGCTCCGGATAAGAACAAAATCATCACTAAAGATATAAGTGATAGCCTTATAAAAGCTTGTCTTTTAGCATCTTGCAATAAATTCACCGCCTTTTTATATTTTTGTTACAGGTATAAAGTATAATATGTTTTTAACTATTTTTCAAGAATAATTAATATATAATGAAAAGTTTTTTATGCGACATGGGGACGGAGTTGGTGTCTCCATAAATGTAACACCCGCTCCGCCCCCAATGTCTTACTTTTAAATAAAATATTATTTTACTTTTCAAGTTGTTGTATTTAATACTGGTTTTGTTTTTGTTTTTTTAGTCCTGACTTATTTAACGCAACCTTGACACCTTGCATACTTAACAGACCAACATAATTTTTTTCAAAACCGGAAACATATTTATTTTCTTCCTTAAAGTTTTCAAATGCCCTGCTTATCATAAGTTTAATCCTGTTGAGCTGATTTACCTCTGATGCACCCGGGTCATAATCTATCGGTACAATATTTGTGCCGGGATAGATTTTTTTAAGTCTCTTCATCATGCCCTTGCCTACTACATGGTTTGGCAAGCAAGCAAACGGCTGCATACAAACAATATTTTTAACTCCGCTGTTTATGAGCTCTATCATTTCACCGGTTAAAAACCAACCCTCACCTGTCTGATTGCCAAGTGACATTACGGTTTCTGCTCCCTTTGCAATTTTGAATATACTTTCTTGACCTTGGAAATGCTCTGAGCGTTTTAGTGCATACTTTAAATGATATCTGTAATATTCTAGGTAACCAAGTAGCAGCATATTGATTATATATGATTTTTTTGGTGCTCCAAGATTTTCATAGTTGAATTTTGTATTATACATTCCGTATAGTACAAAATCCAGCAAGGACGGTAATATTGCCTGAGCACCCTCAGCCTCTACTATGCCTACAGCGTTGTTATTTGCAGTAGGATGAAATTTTACCAATATTTCTCCGACTAGTCCAACTTTTGGTTTTTTAATGTTGTATCTTTCAAGATTGTCAAAGTCGCTTACTATTCTATAAATATTTTTGACAAAGGTCTTTTTTTCATAAAATTCCAAATCTTTTTTTAGATAAGCAAGAGTTTTTTCATATAGTTCATTTGCAGAGCCCTCTACCTTTTCGTAAGGTCTAGTTGCTAAAAGTACATTCATCAGCAAATCGCCATATATAAGAGCCTGCAAAGCTCTTTTTAATAGTGGTATGTCAAAAGTAAAGCCCGGATTTTTTTCAAAGCCTTTAGGATTTATAGAGATCACAGGTATATTTTCAAAGCCTGAGTCCTTTAGAGCCTTTCTTAAAAATGCAATATAATTTGTCGCTCTACAGCCACCACCTGTTTGAGACATTAATACCGATGTATTTTCAAGGTCATACCTACCGCTTTTTAATGCTTTTATTATCTGACCTATTACTATAATAGATGGAAAACAAGCGTCATTGTTTACAAATTTTAGTCCTTCGTCAATTGCACCCTCTTCGTCTCTTAACAACGCAAGTTTGTATCCGCTGTAGTTAAACACACTTTCAAGTAACTCAAAATGTATAGGAGCCATCTGCGGGCAAAGTATAGTATGCTCTTTTTTCATTTTTTTAGTGAAAACTATTCTTGGTTTAGTTTCGTAAAGTTTTTTAGAAACCACATGATTTTTATCTCTTTCTATCATGCTGGCTTTTAAAGACCTTAATCTTATCTTTACCGCACCTAGGTTGCTAACTTCGTCTATCTTTAATGAGGTATAAATTTTATTATTTTGAGCCATTATTTCATCAACTTGGTCTGTAGTAACTGCGTCCAGTCCACAACCGAATGAATTTAACTGCACTAGCTCCAAATTATTTTGTTTTGCTACAAAATTAGCCGCTCTATATAATCTTGAATGGTAAGTCCACTGATTTATTACCCTCAGCTTTTTATCTTCATTTGATAAATGAGCCACTGAGTCCTCAGTAAGCACTGCCATACCCAATGAAGTTATTACATCAGGTATACCGTGATTTATGTGTGGGTCTAGGTGATAAGGTCTGCCGGCTAATACTATGCCTTTTATATTGTTATCTGCTATATATTTAAGGATTTCTTCTCCCTTATTTCTAATGTCTTTCTTAAAGCTATTGTATTGTCCCTTTGCGAATAAATACGCATCAGATACATCAGACTTAGATATATTATAATCCTTAGATAACATTTTATACAAAACTTTCACGACCGCATCATCATTGTCTAAGGTCAAAAATGGATTGTAAAATTTAATTTTCTTTTCATCAAGTACATCTACATTATTTTTTATAACTTCGGGATATGAAATAACTATCGGGCAATTGTAGCTGTTTGTAGCATTTATTTCATCCTCTTTGTTTTCATATACAACTGATGGATAAAAAATCGTCTTGATATCTTTATTTACCAAATTCATAATATGCCCGTGAGACATCTTTGCAGGCAGGCAAGCTGACTCAGATGGTATAGTCTCTATACCGCTTTTATATACTTCAAGACTGCTTTCATCTGATAAAACTACATCAAACCCAAGGTGTGTAAAAAATGTGTGCCATAAAGGATAGTTTTCATACATATTTAACACTCTTGGTATGCCGATTTTACCTCTGATTGCCTTATCGCCCAATGATTTATATCCAAATAATTTTTTATATTTATAATCAAATAAATTTGGCAAATCATTTTTTTGTGCTAAATTGCCAAGACCTCTTTCGCATCTGTTGCCTGAGATAAATTTTTCTCCACCTGCAAATTTATTGATAGTCAATAGACAATTATTTGAGCATTTACCACATCTAGCTGTTGTATTTTGAATATTGAAATCCTCAAGCTGGTCAAGCCCTAATAGCTGAGTTTGATAGCCCTCTTCATATCTTTTTTTAGAAATAATAGCACAGCCAAAAGCTCCCATAATCCCTGCAATATCAGGTCTTATTACTTCTCTTTCAGATAAAAGCTCAAAGGCTCTAAGCACTGCGTCATTGTAGAATGTGCCACCTTGTACTACAATTTTTTGTCCTAATTCGTCTTTATTTTTAAGCTTTATAACCTTGTATAAAGCATTTTTTATTACAGAATAGCAAAGTCCACTGCTTATATCTGATACATCTGCCCCCTCTTTTTGAGATTGCTTAACCTTAGAGTTCATAAATACAGTGCATCTTGAGCCTAAATCTACCGGTGAAGTGGATTTTACAGCGGCATCTACGAATTCATTTATCGGCATATTCAATGATACTGCAAAAGTATCTAAGAAAGAGCCACAACCCGATGAACAAGCTTCATTTAATAAAATAGAATTGATTGTACCATTTTTAATCTTTAGGCACTTCATATCTTGACCGCCGATGTCAAGTATGAAATCAACACCATTTAAGAAAAAGTCCGCAGCCGTATAGTGGGCAACTGTTTCTATTTGACCAAAATCCACTTTTAAAGCTTTTTGTAATAAGCCCTCTCCATAGCCTGTTACAGTAGCATAGACTACCTTTGCAGTTTTTGGCATTTGTGAGTACATTTTTTTTAGAGCATCTATTGTAGATTTTAGCGGAGAACCATTATTACTTGCATAATGCGTCCACAAAAGTTTGCCGTCTTCACTTATAAGTGCTAATTTAGTAGTAGTAGAGCCGGCATCAATACCTAAGTAGCAATTGCCACTGTATGCACTTAAATCTGCTCTTGCAACCTTGTCCTTATCATGCCTTGCAACAAATTCATCATATTCCTCTTTATCTTTGAATAAAGGTCTTAATGTTTTTGTTTCAGCAAGCTGTTCAGGTTTTACATTTTTTATGGAATGAATTAAAGAGCTTAACTTAATTACGTGTGTTGCACGAGAAAGAAGTGCTGCACCAATAGCCACAAAAAGCTGAGAGTTTTCAGGGAATATTATTTCTTCTTCTGAGAGCTTTAAGGTTTCTATAAATCTTTGTCTCAGCTCTGATAAATAATATAAAGGCCCACCTAAAAAAGCAACATTTCCTCTTATAGGCATACCGCAAGCAAGTCCGCTAATTGTTTGTATAACAACAGCTTGTAAAATAGACGCAGCTATATCTTCTTTTTTTACCCCTTCATTTAGTAAAGGCTGTACGTCAGTTTTAGCAAAAACACCACATCTTGCAGCTATAGGATAAATAGTTGTATGATTTTTTGCAAGCTCATTAAGACCTGTTGCATCAGTCTTTAATAGACTAGCCATTTGGTCTATAAAAGAACCAGTACCACCTGCACAAGTCCCGTTCATTTTCTGCTCAATACCGTCAGAAAAATAAGTAATCTTTGCATCTTCTCCGCCTAATTCTATTGCAACATCAGTCCTTGGTTCAAATGCTTTGATTGCTTCAGTAGATGCAATAACCTCCTGCACAAAATCAACATCGATACTTTTTGCCAGCGACATACCACCTGAGCCTGTAATGGCTACAGTTATTTTTACGTCAGATAGCTGCGAAAAAGCTTCGTCAGCCAAAGCCAGCAAAGTTTTGTTTATATTAGCATGATGTCTTTCATATCTTGAAAATAATATGTTATTTTTTTCGTCCATCACTACGAATTTTACAGTAGTTGAACCGATGTCTATACCTACACTATAATTGTCAAACATACACATCTCCGTTAATAATAAAAGTCGAAAATGAACGCATAAAATCTTACGTTATATTTTAAAAAAACACTATATATTATACCCAAGTTTATTAATTTTTATAAGCTTAATTTTAAATAAAAAAGCCGCATCAAAACGATAGCGACTTCGTTATAAAATTATTTTGTTCTTTCGCACTGCTGATTAGCTACAGTGCAAGATGTTTTGCATGCTGACTGGCAAGATGTTTGGCATTCGCCACATCCACCCTTACTTGCACTTGATTTAAGGCTGCCCGCAGCAATAGTAAGAATATGTTTTTTCATAAGTATTACTCCTCAATTATTTAATAAGGTTATAAATGATTATAGCACACGTTAGATATAAATTCAATATTCAAAATTTTTACTTAAATTGCAATAATAATATAAATTATTTTTAATTGTGTGCAATATAATATTGGGGTATAATAATTAAAAGAAGAGGTGAAATTATTGTTTAAAATATATGCAGACTACCACACACATACCTACTATAGCGATGGAAAATCGACCATCGAAGACAATGTAAAAATCGCAATAGCAAGAGGTCTAAAAACCATCGGGATAAGCGACCATGGCTACAAGCATTATTATTTCGGAGTAAAGTATGATAATTATGCTAAAATAAGAGCTGAAATAGATGCACTAAAAGAAAAATATAAAAATATAGAAATATTAATGGGCACAGAGTGCAATATACTTGATGACAAAGGCAATATAGATTTAGACGAACATATAGCCTCATTAGTCGATTACGTCATAGCAGGCTACCATTTCGGGTCAAAAATATATAGCCTAAGAAGTGGTACAAACCTGATTGGTAATTATTTAAAACCATTAAAATTCACCCAAGTGGAATATAACACAAGAGCACTTATAAATGCCATGAAAAACAACGATTTATTTATACTTGCTCATCCCGGTGATAAAGGCGATGTAGCTATAGAAGAAGTCGCAAAAATAGCCATGGAAACTAATACAATTTTAGAAATTAACGAACGACATCACAATCTAACCCTAGAACAGCTGCTAAAAATAAAAGATTACGATTTAAAATTTATACTATCTTCTGATGCACACTTAGCTCAAAATGTAGGAAAAGTAGACGGAGCAATAAAAAGAATATTAGCCTCAGGATTAGATTTAGATAAAGTAGTTAACATTATTAAATAAATTTAAAAAATTTGGAGAAAAAATGAAAATTGTAATTATCACCGGAATGTCCGGCTCAGGTAAAAGTGAGGCAATGAACGTAATGGAGGATATGGGCTACTACTGCATTGATAACCTGCCTCCGGAAATTATACCTAAGATGGTAACCCTCAGTGCCGACTCAAAAGGCACGCTGAATAAAATAGCATTAGGAGTAGATATTAGAGGATATCAATTCTTGGAAGAAATCAATAACGCATTAAATTTCCTAGAAGAAAGCGGCTTTGACTATCAAATTATATTCCTAGAGTCCAGCGATGAAACAATCGTCAAAAGATATAAAATGTCAAGAAGAAGACACCCACTTTCAAATGGAGACGACATACTTCAAGGCATATTTAAAGAAAAAACCTTGCTTGCAGATATCAGAAAAAAAGCGGATTATATCGTAGACACCAGCAACTTTTTGCCGATAGATTTGCGTGGCGAAATAATGTCACTATTTAACGATGACATTAAAAATAAAGAGCTTATGATAACAATAGTATCCTTTGGTTTCAAATATGGTATTCCGATTGACGCCGACTTGGTTTTTGATGTAAGATTTATGCCAAACCCATACTACGTCATAGAAATGCGACATCACACAGGAAATGACCAAGATGTGCAAGATTATGTGATGAATAACGAAACTAGCATAGAATTCATAAAAAAACTGGAAGATATACTTGATTTCCTAATCCCAATGTATATCAAAGAAGGTAAAAATCACTTGGTAATAGCCATCGGCTGCACAGGCGGACGCCATAGGTCTGTAACAGTCAGCAATCTGATTTACAGCTATTTGTTAAAACAAAAATATAGCGTATTTTTAAAACATAGGGATATAAAAAATTAATGAACGATAAGGTCAACCGCAGGTTGACCTTAAACATTAATTTGTATTTACTTATATCCTCCGCCAAATTGTAAAGTATTTTGTCTTTCACCCTCTGCAATTTTTACTCTATCATCAATATCAATTTTCAAAGCTGGATTAGAATATACATTACGATATGTTATAAATTTTCCATTTCCATTTGAGAAATCCCCTTTTGATTTTCCTGTAAGACCACCATAAAATTTTCCTAGTTTGCCAAGCGATTTATACTCAACTCCATCAGGGCAATATTTCTTAATCAATTCATCGAGTTTACTCATGCTCCACCTCTATTTCAGCGATTATTTTATCTATTTCATCGCGGAGGACTTGCTCACGAGCAACTATTTCTTTTATTTGGGAGTTTAGCTTTACAATATCGACTTTTTCTCTAGTGTCTTTTTTTCTACATATGTAGATACAGATAGATTAAAGCCTTGCTCTTTTATTTGAGCATATGCTGCTAGACATGAAAAGTATTCTTTTTCTTCACGATTAGTATATACTTTTATAATATTTTCTATATTAGCATCCGTTAGCTTGTTATTATTCGTGACTTTCACAAACTCACTACTTGC
>NZ_MBEW02000040.1 GCF_001693775.2 Criibacterium bergeronii
CACTAAAACTGATGCACCAAAGGCTGATTTCCATATCGGTATAGTAACTGGTACAGTATCACAAAGCGAAGATGAGCTTAGAGCAGCTCAAAAAGCAATCGAGCTTTATGGTAACGCTAAAGACGGCGGTATGATTGTTCACGATACTTATCCTGATAACTTCATGAACGAACAAGAAACAACTATCTCTAAGATTGTTGCAATGGCAGATGACCCACAAATGAAAGCTATAATAGTTAACCAATCTGTTCCCGGAACAGTTGCAGCTTTCAAACAAATCAGAGAAAAAAATCCTGAAATAAAACTTATCGACTTAACTCCACAAGAAGACGTTGCAATGGTACAAGAGGCAGCTGACTTAGTTATAGATGCAGATAACATTTCAAGAGGCTACAGAGTTATCGCAGCAGCTAAAGCTATGGGAGCTACAAAATTCGTTCATATATCTTTCCCAAGACATATGAGTATCGAAATGCTTGCTTTAAGAAGAGGAATATTTGAAGAGGCTTGTAAAGATTTAGGTGTTGAATTTATATCTGAAACAGCTCCAGACCCAACTTCTGACGTTGGTATCCCGGGAGCACAACAATTTATTGCAGAAAACATCCCTAACTGGATTGAAAAATACGGTAAAGATACAGCATTCTTCTGCACAAACGATGCACAAACAGAACCATTACTAAGAGGTATCGCAGCAGGCGGAGCAATCTTCGTAGAACAAGACTTACCATCTCCTATAATGGGATATCCTAAGGCATTCTCAGTTGACCTTAAAAATGAGGCTGGAGACTGGAAAGCAATCAACAAAAAAGTTGAAGATGCAGTTATAGCTGCCGGCGGTAAAGACAGAATGGGTACTTGGGCATACTCTCTAGGATATTCAACTACACTTGGTACAATTGACCTAGCTATACAGATTGCTAAAGGCGAAGCTAAAATAGACGATAAAGAAGCTGTAAAAGCTGCTTTAGAAAAATATACAGATGGTGCTGCTTGGACAGTAACTCCATATGTTGACAGAAGAACTGGTGAGCCAGTTGGACATTATCTACTAGTAGCTCAAGACACTTACGTTTATGGTAAAGGTTTCTTAGGTATGGATAAGGTTGAAGTACCTGAAAAATATCTAAATCTTAACGTAGACTTAGAAAAAATTAAAAATGAATAATTTTTAAATCAGATTTAAAAGGCCAACGGTCTAGACCGTTGGCTTTTATTGTAAAATATATAATTTACTGATATAATATTTAAAATTTATTTTTTTAAATATATAATTTTATTATTGCAAATTTATATCATGCTAACTTACATAAGAAAATGTAGTATTATTTTTCATTATAAATTTTTTTGTATCAGAGAGCAAAAAAAATTTCTTTTCAATATTTATACTATAATTTTCAAAGTAAGTTAGTATCAGTAAAAATGGTACGAAAGTTTTTAATTTGGAGAAGGTGAATTTAAATTTTGGATAACGTCTTACTAGAGGCAAAAAGCGTTGGAAAAAGCTTTGACGGAAATGTCGTACTTAAAGATGTAAGCTTTCAGCTAGGTGCAGGAAAAATTCTAGGTCTAGTTGGAGAAAATGGTGCAGGCAAGTCCACTTTGATGAATATTATTTTCGGTATGAGTGTAATTGCTGAGACAGGTGGGTACGATGGAGAACTGCTTTTAAATGGTGAAAAGCTAAACTTTAAAAGTCCACTTGATGCCTTAAATGCGGGTATAGGTATGGTTCACCAAGAATTTAATCTTATTCCCGGTTTTACAGTTTCTGAAAATATTACTCTTAACATGGAAAAAACCAATCCATCTGTAATTTCAAGAATACTTGGTAAAAAGCTTGAAACAATAAACGAAAAAGAAAATCTAACAATATCAGGTAATTCTCTTGATACCTTAGGAGTAAAAATTAATCCAAGAGATATTACTCAGGATATGCCGGTTGGACATAAGCAATTTATAGAAATCGCTAGGGAAATGACTAGAGATAATGTAAAATTGCTTATCATGGATGAACCTACAGCAGTGCTTACTGAGTCTGAGGCAGACATTTTAATTGCAGCTCTAAGAAAAATAGCCTCTATGGGTATTTCCGTAATATTCATATCACATAGACTAAGAGAAGTGTTGAGTGTCTGTGATGACATAGTCATACTTCGTGATGGAGTTTTGGTAGAAAGCAAAAAAGCAAGTGAAATGACTATCGAGGAAATGGCTGCTAAAATGGTAGGTAGAGCTAAAGAGGATAAAGCACATAAAATAGAAAATGCTGCTACTGAGGCTGCAAACTTAGCTAATCTTGCTGCAAAGCACGATGAGCAAAAAGCTGATGAAACAATTTTAGAAATTAAAAATTTGTGGGTAGATATGCCCGGTGAACAGGTAGTAGATGTAAATCTTGAGGTTAAAAAAGGCGAAATATTAGGTCTTGCCGGTCTTGCCGGACAAGGTAAGCTTGGTATACCAAATGGTATACTTGGAACATATCCGGTTGGCGGCTCAGTAACATTTAAAGGCGAGGATTTAAAGCTTGGTGACACTTTTGATATTTTAAAAAGAGGCATCTCCTTTGTTTCTGAAGACAGAAGAGGTGTCGGTCTACTTTTAGATGAGCCTATATATTGGAATATCGCATTTAATGCGTTAAATGTTCAAAATAAGTTTACTAAAAAAATAATGGGAATAAATTTCAGAGATGAAACGGCTATGAAGGCTTTAGCTGATGAATATATTGATGTATTAGCTATTAAAACTACCGGATCAAATCAAAAAGCTCAAAATCTTTCAGGTGGAAATCAGCAAAAGGTATGTCTTGCAAAAGCATTTGCCATGGAGCCTGAGGTACTTTTCGTATCAGAGCCTACTAGAGGTATAGATATAGGTGCTAAGCAATTAGTTTTAAATGCTATTAAAAAATCAAATATTGAAAACAATACTACTGTAATAATGGCCTCCTCTGAGCTAGAAGAATTAAGAAGTATTTGTGACAGGATAGCCGTTATCTGCGATGGTAAAGTAGCAGGTATCCTTTCTCCTGATGACTCAGAGGCTAAGTTTGGTCTTTTGATGAGTGGCGAAAAATTAGAGCAGGAGGTGATGTAATATGAAAGAGAAAAGCTTTATACAACAATTTGGATGGCCTAGAATAATCATAGCACTATTTTTAGTTGCTCTTTTAATTGCTACCCCTGCTGCAAATCTAAAATTTGACAGCTCTCTTGCAAATGTATTTTCACGTTTTGGTATGTTTTCAATACTTACTCTTTCTATGATACCTATGATACAAGCCGGCTGCGGACTTAACTTTGGTCTGCCGGTTGGAGTTATAGCCGGTATTTTAGGTGGGGTTACCAGTATAGAATTTGGATTTAAGGGTATGGCCGGTATATTCATGGCTGTTATACTGGCAGTTATATTTGCTACCATATTCGGTTTTCTTTACGGTCTTTTATTGAATAAGATTAAGGGCGATGAAATGCTTATAGCCACTTATGTTGGTTATTCCTTCGTTGCATTTATGAGTATAATGTGGCTTGTCTTACCATATAAAAACCCTGTATCAGTATTGAGCTATGGTGGCAAGGGTCTTAGCCAACAGATACCTGTATCAGATTACTGGATGACTAAGGTTGTTAATCCGGATGGTACAAGTGCATTTATTGGTATAGTATCTAAATTTTTGAGTATTAAAATATCCAGCGGATTTACTTTAATGACTGGTATGTTTTTATTCTTTGCAGTGATGGCATTTTTAGTATGGGCATTTTTCAAAACTAAGCTTGGCTCAGCTATAACGGCAGTGGGTTCTAACCCTGAATATGCAAAAGCTGCCGGTATTAATATTGATAAAATGCGTATAATAGCTGTCATCATGTCAACTATTATTGCATCAATCGGTATATTAATTTATCAGCAATCTTATGGATATATACAGCTTTATATGGCTCCTCAGACATTTACATTCCAAACTGTAGCTGCAATTTTAATAGGTGGAGCTAGTGTAAACAAAGCTAGTATATTGAATGTTATTATAGGTACTTTCTTGTTCCAAGGAATACTTACTTTAACTCCTATTGTTATAAATGGTATTATTGGTGTAGACGTATCAGAAGTAATACGTATAATCGTAACTAATGGTATGATTGTCTATGCTTTGACAAGGAGGACAAAGTAATGAATAATAATATTAAGAAAAAATTGTCAAATAACGCTGTTCCGATTTTATTCCTAGCAATTTGTGCATTGGGCGTGATTATTGCAAAACCTCAGCTTTCTTATATAACAGGAGAGCTTGTAAGAAGAATGGTCAGAAATACCTTCTTGGTTTTATCTTTAATTATACCTATTTATGCAGGTATGGGTATCAACTTTGGTATACCACTAGGTGCTATGGCAGGACAAATAGGACTTGTATTCGTAACTGACTGGGGTATCACCGGAGCTGCCGGATTATTCTTAGCTGCTCTAATAGGCACTCCTATTGCAATACTACTTGGTATTTTTTCCGGTAATGTTTTAAATAGAGCAAAAGGTAGAGAAATGATTACATCTATGATGCTTTCATTTTTCATACTGGGTATTTATATGTTATTCTTATTGTATGGATTTGGTACAGTAATACCATATAAAAATAAAACCATCATGTTATCAAGAGGCTATGGTGTTAAAAATGCACTTACTCTTGATGTAGCAAAGGCTTTTGATAATCTGATAAAATTCAATATTAAAATACCGGTTGGTGGCACTCAGTCAATAGCCTTTGAATTACCGATTGTACCTATCATATTCATAGTATTGATTTGTTTCTTTATAGTATGGTTTAAAAAGACAAAAATCGGTCATGATATGAGAGCTGTCGGACAAGACCAAAAGGTTGCCTCAAATGCAGGACTAACAACTGACAAAATCCGTGTTCAATCAATAATAATCTCTACTGTGCTTGCTTGCTACGGTCAAATAATTTACCTACAAAACATAGGCACACTAAACACCTATGCTGGGCAAGACCAAGCCGCACTTTATGCAGCCGCATCTCTACTTGTAGGCGGAGCTAGCGTAACAAGAGCGACTATATCAAATGCAATTGTCGGTACTGCCCTATTCCACTTGATGTTTATAATAATGCCTCAAGCGGGTAAAGCCTTGACAGGCGATGCGATGATAGGCGAATACTTTAGAACATTCCTAAGCTACGCAGTCGTAACTGTAGCACTTATCATGCACGCATACAACAGACAAAAACAAATTGAGGATAACAGGCGTACAAGAAATCTCAACCGAACACAAGACAAAAAAACTGAAACTGAGACTGTAAAAGCTGATGTTCAATAGTAAATTCATTAAAATTTAATAAAAATCTTTCTGAAAATTTCTATCATATAAATGATAGATTTTTTCAGTTAATGGTATAAATTAAGCAATCGTATTATCACTAATAATCATTTTATTACACAACATGTACAAAACCTTTTAATTACAATGCTTGTATACATTTTAAAAATAATACAACCTAATCAAATTTTATTAAATTTTATAATATTTTTTTGACGGATTTTTGACGAATTAAAAAAGCAGAGGATTTACTCCCCTGCTTTTTAAATAATTTTCTCCATCAATGCTTCTTGTAAAACTTTACTAAAGTTAATTCCCTTATCAAGAGCTTCGTCATTTAACCACTTTGGAATACTTAATGTTTTCTTTACGCTTTTGTTTTTTATAAACTCATCACTTATACTGCAATTAGCAATATAGATAAATTTTTTACTGTCAAATTCAATATTATAATTAGGCTTAGGCAAAGTTTTGTTATTGCCAAGGTATGATGTTATAACCCCTTTTAGAACATCGTCAGCCATGTCAAAAGCTTCTTGCATAGTGTCAGCGTCAGTAAAGCAATCATCAAAATCAAAAAAATTTACATAGTATACACCATCTATTAATTCTATACTGCACGGATAATTATACTTATTTATCATAAAAACACTCCTTTTTATGTTTAGAAATAGCACAGGGCTAAAAATTAAGCCCTGTTATTCTTTTAATATTAGCAAGCGTTCCTGCCGGTATATCTTTTTTAGTGCACTTAACAGGGCAAATAACCCCTAAATCATTTATATATATTTCGTGCGAACCCGTCGTGTGGTCTAAAATATAACCATTTTTTAAAAGAATTTTAACTACTTCTTTGTAAGTTTTGGTGTTAGCCATACAGCCCCCTTACACTTATTATTGTACGTATAAAAATACGTATTGTCAAGAAGCATTTTTTTATTTTTGTGAATTGCCTTCGACATTCTTTGCGTCGATAAATCCCTCGCTTAGTATATAAGCAATCAAGGTTGCTCCCGACATTATTATGCCTGTTATTTTTTCTACGTCGGCTTGTGCAAAGTTGAGGGTAAGTAGCAACGCTGATACAAACCCTATTAATGCCATCCAGAATTTCCTGCTTGATAATTTTCTTTTCCAATCGATTTTTTTCATTTTAATTTTCCTCCATTTTTTTAATATGCATATATAAAAAACCACCCATAATTGAGTGGCTTTTAACAACCTATTTAGTTTGTAAATCTGATTTTAGATCACTTAATTTTCTATCTGCAATCAAAGCATAATCAGCCAATATATCAGCCAAAGGTAGCAACCTGTTTTTCTCATGATAGGCTAAATTTATATCGTCAAAAGACTTTGTGAAAAAATCCTGTATCTGAAAAACTATGAATTTTAACTTTTCGGTATCACTTTGAATGTCATCTACTTTATCTATTATATTTACTGTTGTCATTTTATATACCCCCTACACACAAGCAACTTCGCTTAAGAATTTATTTACAAAATATATCTGCCCTTTACCGGTTACTTTTGGCGTTGAGGTTGTCCTGATTGAGCCATCCGGGTTATTGATTGTCCTTTTTTTAACTTCCATGACACCTAAATCCATTGAATATTGTGTAGGTAGATTGTAGTTTTCTCCTTTTTGCTTGATTAAATAGCCGTTATCTCTTAGCCAGCCAAAAAGTCTATTTTGTCCTATATCTACGCCTTTTTGCTTTAAATACTTTGATAATTCACCGACAAGTATCGAGCTTTCAGATGTTTCCACAGTTTCAGCAAATAGCACTTTTGGCTTTTGTAGTTGTAATTGTTCGTCTTTTGTTTTTATGCTTGTAGTCAATTTTGCTATCGTTTCATCTGCAATCCTCAAGGCTCTTGCCATTATCTTTTCCGGAGAATTAAATTCCTTTTCTACTGATATAAAATACTGTCTTGCCTGTTTTCCTTTTTCATTTCTTTGTATCATAGCAAGCTCTTTTGCCATATCAAGTTTTATAGCATGGTCAATTTTTTCTTGATACCCTCCATTTGCTATTAGACATTTTTGACTAACTGTAGCAAAATCAACACTTTCAGTAAATCCATACTCAATCATTCTGTCAAACCATTTTTTATAATCTGTTCCTAATTCTAAAAACTTATGCAATTCTCTACCGCTAACAATCACTTCGCCTTTTTCGTTTGTATCAACTTTTATCAATTCATTCATACTAAATCTCCTTTCAATTTCTTGAAAGAAGTAATTTTCTATGATATAATTACATAAGAAAGATACTTCTTTCGGGTATAGAGCGTTTCAGACTACCAATCAACAAACGCTCTATTTTTATTTCTTTATTTCATCATAAATTTTTTTTACTCCAGATACTACAACATCTACCCGTGGTTGTTTTAAAATTTCAGAACATTCGTTCAGCATATCAATTTCTTTTTTTGACATTCTAAACCCTATTTTTTCTGTTCTTGGATTGTCAGTAGGTCTGCCCATTTTTTTATTTTCTTTTTCCATCACCTTGTCCTTTCTCTTGCTCTATGATATAATAATGCCACCAGTAGGGGGAGCAAGTCCCCTTGATGGCTTTTGTTTGGTTAGAAGTCTTATTTGATTAAGGCTTCTATTTTTTTGATTGTTTCTTCGTTTACTTTGTCATCTCTTAGTATTTGGATTATCATTTTAACGAATATTTTTAGTTGTTCGTTTGTCATTCCTTCCATTTTTTCTCCTTTCTCTTGCTCTGACTTGTAAGGTATCCCCTTACTGTGATTATATTATATAATATGGTCGACCAAAAGTCAATAGTTTTTTTAAAATTTTTTATAAAAAAGACGCCTTATACAGACGTGTTTTTTGTATGCTCCTACTAAGCTTTATTTACAATAGGTCTTTTAGTAGCCTTGTTGTAATCCACTTTTAAAAGCCCTAAAGCTGCTAAATCTCTTAATTTTACAAAATAGTTGTCGTCTTTATTTATAGCGTTAACCGTAGGCACCTTACCATTACTTTCTATCTTTATTATTTCTACCATCTCATCATCTCCATTTTTCACTTTTTGCTCCGGATATCTTAACACTTCATGCCAACCCTTTTTATACAAATAATACGGCTTTATTTCAATCTCCCTGCCGGTCTGGTCGCCTGCCTTGCCACCAATCGCAGTACCTAATTCATTTACACTTGCTTGTACAACATTACCGTTGCCAACATATACCGCAACATGATAATAAATATTTAGCAAAATGTCGCCCCTTTGCAAGCCACCGCCTGTTCTTGTATTTATTT
>NZ_MBEW02000041.1 GCF_001693775.2 Criibacterium bergeronii
ATTTAATATAATGCGTTCAAGAATATCATGAGCATCCTTTTTTAAGGCAATAAGGCTCATCATCTTCATTTTTTCGACTGCCACAATTTTCCTCCTTTCGACTAAGCCATTTTGACAAGATATTTTTCCGTCTCTTCCTTGCTTAGTCCATATTTTTGAGACTCTCCAATCCTAATGAGGTTTTTGTTTTGTATTATCATACTCACATAGAATTTTAAAAACATACCTATATTATTTTCATAGTTTCCAATACCCTTTAGCGACTTTTCGTACATATATAGGAAAGAAAATTTTACAGTTCTGTCATTAGAGTCAATATCATAAAAGATGTCATCAAGCTTATATTTTTTTATAAGCTGTATAAATTCTTCTATAGAGCCTGCATATACTAAATCTTTTAAGACTTGACCTCTTACTTTTCTACCAAATCTAAAGCTGTAGTTGTATATTTCTTCAGGTAGCATTTTATAATATTTTTTCGCCCTGTAAATCCATTTGACATTGAATATATCAATTTTACTGGTGACGTAATCGGATAAAGCTTTTGAGCTTTTACCGCTAAATGTCGATATGGCATCGTTTAAAGCTGAAAAATATGCACTGTCAAGTCGCATTTCTGTATGAAACTGTAATGTTTTGGTATCTTCATCAGTTAAGCCGACAAATACTCTTTTGTATGATGTCGTAGATAAATACTCAACAGCTTGTCTTATCGACTCGCTGGCTAACAACTGGTCATAGCTGAGCTTTTGCTCATTTTCATACAAAAGCAGGTCTTTGTCCTTGTCAATCGTCTCATTTTGCGAAAGTGCTCTAAGTATTAATTTTACGTCCTCAAATTCATATTTTAAAAGCATTGCGTCAACCAATCTCTTGTCATTACCGCTAAAATGATGACGTAATTTCAAAAGGACATTTGCCTCTGATTGTAGTATAAAGGTTTCAATGCTACGTCTTAGTACAGACTCACCTAATAACATTTCTATCTTATCCTTGTATATAGGATTAGGCTTTAGATAGTCTATGATACTTGACCTCTCACCAAAACTAATGATTTTATCATAATCTGTTTTGTCAAATATTCCTCTTTTGAGGTCGGAAACTTTTGCATTTATTGCATAAAAATCTCCCATTTAGTCACCGCTTTCTAGGACAAATTTGCTCATTTTTTCTAATAAATCCGCTTTTTGAGCCTTGTACTCTTTTCCCATTTCCTCAGCCTTGTTTTCAAAATCAACCAGCTTTGCTCTTTCAGTTTTTTCTAACTCTTTAAGCTGATTTTCAAAATCTTGTTTTAGATTTTCTATTTGAGTTTTATATTTATCTTCTATGTCCGACAGTTTTTTTTCATTTTCTTTTTGTAAGGTGATTTTTTGTGAAGAAACTTCGTCAGAATAATGCTTAGCCTCTTCGTCCAAATCTAAAATTTTCTTAATAAATCCTTCCATACACCACACCTCCTACATGAACTACATTAACACATTTTTAGTTTATTTTCAATCGTAAGAAACTTATAATGTTTCAATGAAAAAAAGCACCATACCGGTGCTAAAAATCTCTACATCGCATCTTGAATAACTTTATTATAAATATAATAAAAAAGCAGTTTCATAATTAATTGTTCATAAAATCCACTAACATTAATGTAGTAATACTTTCTTTAATTATTTTATTTTGAATTCAATTATTCATATCCCAAAGTATACAACTATATTTTGAGTATGTCAATCATATTTAAGATATATTTTTTATTAAATAAACTTATTTATCTATAAAAGCTTTTTGATAAAAAGGCAAAAAATATTTTTTTATATGAACAGGTTGCTAAATATAATAGTTTCACTGCAAGTCCGGTATTTACTACTATTTTTTTCTTGTCTACAGCTTTTATAGATTTTTCAGCCACATATTGCGGGGATTTAAATATTACCTTTGCAAATTTAGAAAATTCTGCGTTATTCTTATCATTTGCCTTGAAAAAGTTTGTATCCACCGGTCCAGGGCAAACTGCTGTTACACCAATACCATATTCTTTAAGCTCATTATGAAGTGCTATGCTAAGGCTTAGTACAAACGATTTTGTAGCAGCGTAGACTGCAAATTTCGGTTGTGGCACATATGCCGCTGCAGATGCAATCTGCACTACATTTGAACCCCTTGTCATATACGGCAAGCAAATGTGCGTTAGCTTAAATAATGCCTTGCAGTTTAGGTCTATCATTTCGGCTTGTCTGTCCATATCCATGTCTATTACATTACCTGATATGCCAAAGCCACTTGAGTTTACAAGAATTTTGACATTGTCCTTTTCACTGGCTAGTCTTTTTTGAATATTTGTAAAGCTGTCGTCCTTGGTTAAATCAAGGGGTATTACTTTAGGCTCTACAGTGGTTTCTAATTTTATCACTTTAGCTGTCTCATTTAATTTTTCTTTCGACCTTGCAATCAGCCATATTTCATCAATTGCTACTTTTTTTGATATTTGCAGTGCAAACTCTTTTCCCATTCCTGAGGACGCTCCTGTAACTATCGCAATATTTTTCATACGTCACCTACTGTTTCTTTCATATAATTTTATTTAATTATACCCTTTTATAAATTTATTTATCTTTTATTGTACGGCTTAATTTACAAGTGGCATATAAAGAAATAAATTTTACATATATTTAACAAATTATGTAGTAAGATTTTACATTCATGTCATAAAATATTTAAGATATTTGATAAGAGGTTTTCAAGTATTAATAAATTTATTTTAATTTTCTTATTCTCTTGTTATAATAGGATTAATATTTTGAATGTATTAATTTAAAAAATACTAGAGGTTATAAAATGAAGGTACTTGTGCTTAACAATAAAGTGGGAGGCGGTCACACCTCCACTGCTAAGGCTATAGTAGAAGAGCTTGAAAAAAATCCATCTGTTGAAATAAGGGTGCTTGACTCTGTCGAATATATATCACCACTGCTACAAAAAAGTATTTCCAAAGGATATATTCTTTCTACGTCCAAATTGCCCGTCTTATATGCCGGACAATATCGTTACAACGAAATAATGGATAAGACAGAAAAAAAAGATGCAGGCTTGCACGTTGTAAATGAGCTGATAGCTAAAAAGCTTTTGACTTATTTTAAAGAAGATTTTTATCCTGATATAGTTATTTGCACTCACATCTTTTCAGGTGAAATCATAAATCTTATGTTGGAAAAAGAAATGATAGATGTTGTAGCCATTGGTATAGTTACAGATTTTACTATACACCCTCACTGGTGCAGACTATCTCATTTTTCTTATTTTGTTACAGCGGGAGAGCTTTTGACATATCAAGCTGTAAAAAAAGGCATTGACAAAAGTAAAATATTACCTTTTGGTATACCTGTAGGCAGTGAATTTACCGAATACATCGACAAAGCTGCCGCCAAGCAATCCATAGGTATAAACTCGTCAAAAAAGGTGCTACTGCTCATGTTCGGCTCAATGGGCTATGGCAATATCGGCAGGTGCGTTAAAGAGACAGATGACATTGAAGATGATTTTATAATGCTGATTGTCTGCGGAAATAACAAAAAAATCAGAGCTAAGCTGATTGAACAGCAAAGTGAATTTAAGCACGATTCTATAATCTACGGTTTTGTGCATGACATAGATGTGATGATGAGTGCCAGTGATGTAATAATTACCAAGCCGGGAGGCTTATCCACTTGTGAGGCTCTATGTAAAGAGCTGCCCATGATACTTATAAATCCAATTCCCGGTCAAGAAACTAGAAATCTAACTTTCCTTACTAATAACGGGATAGCCTACTACGCTGACGAAATTACTCCAATCGATGAATTATACTATCAAATGTTTTATAGTGAACAAAAGTATGAAAACTTAATGAGAAATATCAAGCTCATTAAAAAACCTGAGGCAGCAAAAGAGCTAAGCGAATTTATTTTAAGTCTCAAAAGCTAGAGATATCTTTTTAAGGAGGTAGAATGTCAATTTTAATTGTAGTCCTCTCAATAATAGCTACAGGTGTCTTTGTATTTACCAAAAGTACAGATGCTCAAAGAGAAACGATAATGAAATATATATTTTTAGTTTCTGCTTTTGTAGCAGTATTATCAACCGGACTAATTTGTTTCTTTCTATTTTTACAGTCCATACCAGCCATAAACGAAATTGGTTTTATTAATTTTTTATTAGGGCGTGAGTGGAGACCTCAAGATGCGCCCCCATCATTCGGTATAGCTCCAATGGTTATAGGAAGTATGCTGGTAACTTTCGGTGCAGCTTTACTTGGAGTGCCAATAGCAATCCTAACTGCAATATATATGGATAAATTCTGTCCGAAAAAGCTCTACAAATATCTTAGAACTGCTATAGAGCTATTAGCAGGTATTCCATCTATCGTATATGGATTTTTTGGCATGGTACTTCTTGTGCCAGCTATTAGAGAGTTATTGGGTGCAAAAGGACCTAATATTATTTCAGCATCTATATTACTTGCCATCATGATTTTACCTACTATAACAAGTATATCGGAGGTTTCAATAAAATCAGTACCTTCACAATATTATGAGGGTTCGCTCGCTCTTGGAGCATCTCACGAAAGAAGTGTATTTTTTGTAGTAGTGCCTGCTGCAAAATCAGGGGTTTTAGCTGGAATAATCCTTGGTATAGGCAGAGCTATCGGCGAAACCATGGCTGTAATAATGGTAGCCGGCAACCAGCCTGCCATGCCAAAAAGCTTGTTATCCGGAGTAAGGACTCTTACTGCTAACATAGTTATTGAGATGGGTTACGCCGCCGGTTTACATAGACAAGCACTTATTGCAACCGGTGCTGTACTTTTCGTCTTTATATTGATTATTAACCTTTCTTTTATATATTTGACGAAGAGGGCATAGCATGGAAAAAAATAATTTATACATTCATAATTCCAAAGATTTAACTATTAAAAAATCTGACCCTTTATCAAAATTTTTAAATATATTAGTGCATATTTCAGCTGCAATCACCTTTTGTGTGCTTATATTTTTAATCGGCTATATACTTGTAAACGGAGTACCTAACCTTTCAGCCGATTTATTCTCTATTCATTACAATTCCACAAATGTGTCACTGTTACCTGCCACATTTAACACATTGGTTATAATAGTAATAAGCTTGGCAATTGCAGTGCCGATAGGTATTTTTTCAGCAATATTTCTTGTAGAATATGCTAAAAAAGGTGATAAAACTGTAGCACTTATCAGACTTATGACAGAAACTTTATCAGGTATACCGTCAATAATATACGGACTGTTTGGTATGATTTTTTTTGTAACCACTCTTCGCATGGGTTACTCAATACTTGCCGGTTCACTCACCTTGTCAATAATGATATTGCCTCTGATAATCAGAACTACACAAGAGGCACTAAAGGCAGTGCCTGACTCTCTTAGAGAAGGCAGCTTTGGACTTGGAGCAGGAAAGCTAAGGACTATCTCAAAGGTTGTACTTCCGTCTTGTCTACCCGCAATATTATCCGGAGTAATCTTAGCAATCGGCAGGATTGTCGGTGAGTCCGCTGCATTAATATTTACAGCCGGCTCAGTTGCAGATTTTCCTAATGACTTATTTTCTCCCGGCAGGACACTTGCAGTACATATGTACGCAATATCTACAGAAGGCTTTCACATGGACAAAGCCTATGCTACCGCTGTAGTCTTACTGGTGATTGTGCTATTTATCAATTTTGTGTCCACTAAGATAGCAAAAAATTTAGAAAATGGAGGTACTAATTAGTGAATAGCAAGTTTGACGTAAAAGATTTAAATCTTTGGTATTCAGATTTCCATGCACTAAAGGGGATAAGTATGCAAATACCAAAAAACGGTATAACCGCATTTATTGGTCCTTCTGGTTGCGGTAAATCAACCTTTTTAAAATGTCTAAACCGTATGAACGACTTAATTGAGGGTTGTAAAATTAAAGGCGAAATACTTTTAGATTCTCAAGATATATACGCAAATATAGACGTAAACAAGCTAAGAAAAAGAGTTGGTATGGTTTTTCAAAAGCCAAACCCATTTCCTATGTCCGTATATGACAACATCGCCTATGGACCTAGGACGCATGGCATAAAAAACAAGACTGAATTAGATGAAATTGTAGAAAATGCACTTCAAAATGCTGCTATATGGGACGAAGTTAAAGACAGGCTAAAAAAATCCGCCCTAGCCTTATCAGGCGGACAGCAGCAAAGAATTTGTATAGCTAGAGCATTAGCTGTTGAGCCTGATGTCATTCTTATGGATGAGCCTACATCTGCCCTTGACCCAATTTCAACATTAAAAATAGAAGAACTTGCTGAAAGCCTTAAAAACAATTATACTATCGTAATGGTAACCCATAATATGCAGCAGGCAAGCAGAATTTCTGATATGACAGCCTTTTTCTTGCTTGGTGAATTGATTGAATATAGTGATACAAAAACTTTATTTTCTGTTCCTGCCAACAAAAAAACAGAGGATTACATTACAGGAAGGTTCGGTTAAAATGAGAAAAACATTCGATGCTCAGTTAGAGGATTTAAATGTGCTACTTATAGAAATGGGGGCACAAATAGAATTGGCACTCAAAGGCTGCATAGAGGCATTAATTGATAGAGATGCTGAAAAAGCTAAAGAAGTAGTGGAGATTGAAAAATTAACAGACATGAAGGAAAGAGAAATAGAGGATCACTGCTACAGATTAATCCTACAGCAACAGCCTGTAGCAAGAGATTTAAGGACAATTTCTTCCGCACTTAAAATTATCACCGACATGGAAAGAATAGGCGACCAAGCGGCAGATATCGCCACCTTGACCTTAAAGACTAAAAGCAAAATGATAGATAAGGATTTTGCCGACCTCAAAAAAATGGCAGAAGAAACCTCAAAAATGATTACAGCTGCCATTGACTCCTTTGTGCAAAAAAATGAAGAAAAAGCAAGAACAGTAATTGACAACGATGATATAGTGGATAATTTATTTGAGCTTGTCAGAGAAGATACAGTCAAATACATTCAATCAGATAAAGCTAAGGCTGAAAAAGCTCTTAACTATTTCATGATTGCAAAATATCTTGAACGCATAGGCGACCACGCTACTAATATCGCAGAGTGGGTTATATACGCAATTACCGGACACCATGCAATAGAATTTCCGACTGAGCTGACTGAGGCTGCAAGAGAAGAAAAGCTAAGAGCAAAAGAGCAAGAAATGTTTAATGAAATTCTTGGTGAAAAAAAATAATCGGACATAAAAACAGAGGAATTGATAATTTCCAATCCTCTGTTTTTTTACATTTTTTATTAATTTTTACTACACTAATAATTTCCCTGCATTTGTAAGATATGAATTTATTCTCTCCAGTGCGATTAACATTTTTTCATAGGATACTGATGTGTTTAGCATACAAGCACCGGATTTCATTCTTTCCAAATGTGCACTTCTTATGCTTTCATTCAATCTTATATTATCTTTATACGCCTTTTGAATAAAGTATATTTTGTCTGCTTGAGTTTCATTTCCTTGGATAGTTTCATAAATTTGGTGCAAGGCAGTGTGTATTTTATCAATTTCCTGTGTGCATTCTATAGAAAAGCTGCCATCTTCCTTGGCAATCAGATAATATTCTTCATAGAAATTTTTTATGTGGTCGCCCATTCTTTCAAGGTCTCTTGATATTCTTAAATAATCTGTGTACTTTTCAGACAAATCAGGGTCTTTCGCCAGCGGTAAGTTTTCTATGATTGTACTTGATATGGCATCGTTTAAGTAATTTATTACATCTTCATTGTCATAGAGTTCTTCTCTTGTTTCGTCATCAATTTTGTAAAAGTCATTCATTACTAAATCTAAGTTTTTTTCTGTAAGTCCAAGCATACGCAAGGTTTCAGCTCTCACGTCTGTAAAAAGTGCTATTGGTGATTTTTTATGTGCCAAATTTATATATTTTAGTGCTTTACTTTCTCTAAATTTATCTTCTCCTGTGATAATTTTTGAAGATAGCTTTACTAGTGAATTAGCAAATGGAAATAGCAATATTGTACTTCCCACATTGAAAAATGTGTGCATATTTGCTATCTTGGCAGCCGGAGATGCTCCCATTATTTTGTCTACGTTTTGTGTAATTGGCAAAATTAGGGTTAGTATCAAGAATATTAGTGTACCGATTACATTAAACAATATGTGTACTGTTGCAGTTCTTTTTGCATTTTTAGATGTGCCTATTGATGAAAGCAGTGAGGTTACACAAGTGCCTATATTAAAACCGCATACTATATACATTGAGCCTGCAACGGTTATTAGTCCTTGATTGGCAATTATTTGCAGTATACCTATTGATGCGGACGATGATTGAATTATGCCTGTAATTGTAACCCCTGCCAAAATGCCTAGTATTGGAT
>NZ_MBEW02000042.1 GCF_001693775.2 Criibacterium bergeronii
TGACGTAGAAAATTAAATAAAACTTATAAGGAGAAAATTATGTGCTATATAGAAGACGTATGGGCAAGACAAATTTTAGACTCTAGGGGTAATCCTACAGTAGAAGTGGAAGTAGTGCTTGAATCAGGAGTAATAGCAAGAGCATCTGTACCATCAGGTGCATCTACCGGAATGTATGAGGCAGTAGAGCTAAGAGATGGAGATAAAGACTATTACATGGGTAAGAGCGTGCTAAAAGCTGTTGACAATGTAAACGAAACAATAGCTCCGGAAATAATCGGCATGAACGTATTTGACCAAGTATTAATCGACCAAACAATGATAGAGCTTGACGGTACACAAAACAAAGGCAACCTTGGTGCTAATGCTATCCTAGGAGTTTCACTAGCAGTAGCAAAAGCAGCAGCAGAAGAACTAGGCTTACCACTATATCAATACCTTGGCGGAGTAAATGCAAAGCTCCTTCCAGTGCCAATGATGAACATAGTAAATGGTGGCTCACACTCTGACGCTCCAATAGCATTCCAAGAATTTATGATTTTACCTGCCGGAGCTAAAAGCTTTAGCGAAGCACTTCAATGGGGTTCAGAAATATTCCACAACCTTGCAAAATTATTGAAAGAAAGAAAATTATCTACTGCAGTAGGTGACGAAGGTGGATTTGCTCCTACATTTGATGGTACAGAAGATGCAGTAGAAACAATTCTTGCAGCCATCAAAAAAGTAGGCTTAGAACCGGGCAAAGATGTATTCCTAGGCTTTGACTGTGCATCATCAGAATTCTATGAAGACGGCGTATATAACTATGCTAAGTTTGAAGGAGAAAAAGGTGCAAAACGTAGCTCTGCTGAACAAGTAGAATACCTTGCAAGTCTAGTAGAAAAATATCCAATAATCTCAATCGAAGATGGTATGGATGAAAATGACTGGGAAGGCTGGAAATTATTAACTGAAAAACTTGGTAAAAAAGTACAATTAGTTGGTGATGACCTATTCGTAACAAATACTAAGAAATTATCTCAAGGTATCCAGCAAGGAGTTGCAAACTCAATCCTTATAAAAGTAAATCAAATAGGAACACTTACAGAAACATTAGACGCTATCCAAATGGCTAAAGAAGCCGGATATACAGCAGTAGTTTCTCACCGTTCAGGCGAAACAGAAGATACTACAATAGCAGACCTAGTAGTAGCTACAAACGCAGGACAAATAAAAACTGGTTCATTATCAAGGACAGACAGAATAGCAAAATATAATCAGTTACTAAGAATAGAAGAAATGCTAGGTGAAACAGCAGAGTTTAAAGGTATAAAATCTTTCTATAACCTAAAAAAATAATTAATTGATAACAAAAACAATCCTATGAGAGTAGGCGGCTACCCATTATTTGAGTAGCCGACCTCTCACACCACCGTACATACCGTCAGGTATACGGCGGTTCAATAATTTGAGTGCTTTTACCTTGTATCTTTTGGATATGTCATCATATTCCTGAGATGCAAGGTATTTGTTTGTTAATGTTCTGTGCAAAATGTAGCTATCTTATACTCTCCAATATCCTTTCCTTGTATTTAACCACTAACACGTTGGACGCCCTTGCCCTCTGCTAACAGTTCCTACTACCAAGTCTGTTAATATATTTTATAAAATTCTTTCTAATTTTCTAATATTACAAAGTCTTTTTATTGTAACTGTTCTTGTTATCAGATAAATACCTGTTGCAATCATAAAAAGCATAATAGATGTAGCAAAGCTATCAGCATACACATTCGGTGTGCCCTCACATATAGCAGTAGCTATAAAATAGAGTTAAGTATCAACATAGGCACTAGACAACAAGTAAATAGAACTATAGCTGGCGGAAATATGCTTGCCTCAGTTTTTTTGAATTGCAAAAATTCATTGATTTTTAAGCATTTTTTAAATTTTATCAAATATTAAATTTAAACTCTTTTACTATTATAATTTATTGAAAAATCGTGTATAATATGTATTAAATAAAAAATATACTACGAATGGAGAGTTATTATGAAAAAATTTATAATTGAGCAACCCTTTTGGGATTTATTTCCAAATGCTAAAATCGCTATAATAGTAGCAAACGGAGTAAACAACCACTATCCTGAAAATAACGGCGAATTTAAAAAAATACTCAGACTTGCCCAACAGGAGGGTGAAAAATTCTTAACAGAGGCAGAATTTGCCAAAAATAAGGTAGTAAGTGTTTGGAGAGAGGCATTTCAAAAATTTAAAACTAAAAAAGGTGCAAGATGCTCTATAGAGGCAATGCTTAAACGTATCGGAGGAGACAATCCGGTCGGAAATATCAATCCGTTAGTCGACATATACAACTCAATATCATTGAGATATGCCCTACCTTGTGGCGGTGAAAATATAGATGCCTTTGATGGAGATGTAAAGCTAACATTAGCAGATGGTGGCGAATATTTCGTAACCTATGGTTCAGGGGAGTCTGCACCTCCATATCCCGGCGAAGTAGTATACAAGGACAACAGCGGAGCAATATGCAGATGCTGGAACTGGAGAGAGTCTGAAAGAACAATGCTGACCGATGATACTATAAACGCATTTTTAATCATCGAAAATGTTGACACCGAAAGAGAAGACGTACTTAAAGAGGCAATAAATGAATTAAAGGACTTGTCAGAAAAAATGCTAGGCGGCACTTATGAAATACACATTTTAGATATAAACAACAAAGAGGTTGTTGTAGAAAAATAAACAGAAAAATTCGCCACTACTGACATTTTTGCTATTAAATTCAAATATTAAATCAAAGGCTTGCCTAAAATTAGCAAGCCTTTTGTATATAATACTGACTTACATAAGAAAATGTAGTATTATTTTTCATTATAAAAATTTTTGCATAAGGTAGTAGCATAAATTTCTTTTTAATATGTATGCTACAATTTACAAAGTAATTTAGTATAAAAATATCCACCCATTTCTAGGTGGATATTTTTTAATTGAATATTTTATTAAAGGGAGTTGCTAAATAATAAAATTTATTACTATTCAACATCTATACTTGTCTTGTTTACAGACTCAACTATTGCATCGACCATATCGTCTAGGTCAGACTCTTTATCCTTGTTTAATGAAGAGTTTACGGTAACGATTGGGTCAAGTACATTTATCATCTTCATTTCTTCATCAAGGAATTCAGAGATTAAATCGCCTGCTGTAGGAGCCCAAGAGCCATTTTCTAATACTGCAAATGTTCTGTTTTGAACATTAAGCATCTTCATATCGTGAAGATATGTCTTAATCTTTGGATAGATTTCTAGGTTGTAAGTTACAGATGCGATTATAACGTGGCTGTATTTGAATGTGTCAGATATCAACCAAGATGTATCAGTATTAGATGCGTCACACACCTTTACATTTGTGATACCTTTTTGACAAAGCTTGCTTGCAAGTGCTTGTGCTGCATATTCAGTGTTGCCGTACATAGTAGAATATACTATTAATACACCCTTTTCTTCAGGAATATATGCAGACCATCTATTGTATTTGTCTAGTAGATAAGCAAAGTCGTTTCTCCAAATTGGTCCATGTAATGGGCAAATGAATTTGATTTGTGGAAGAAGTGGTGCAGCTTTTGCTAGTAATGCCTGAACAAATTGTCCATATTTTCCAACTATGTTTGTATAATATCTTCTAGCTTCATCAATCCAATCTCTGTCAAAGTTTACTTCGTCATTGAATAGTTTTCCGTCTAATGCGTTGAATGAACCGAATGCGTCTGCTGAGAATAATACACCATTTGCAGTATCAAAGCTTAGCATTACCTCAGGCCAGTGAACCATTGGTCCTTCTACAAATGCGATAGTATGTTTATCAAAGGTTTGAGTGTCGCCCTCTTTAACTTGGATTTTCTTTTCTTCTGCTACATCATATCCAAATTGTTTCATGAACATGAAACCTTTTTCTGTAGATATAACTTTAGCCTCAGGATGTCTTAAAAGAACTTCTTCTATTGAGCCGGCATGATCAGGTTCTAAGTGGTTGATTACTAGGTAATCAAGTTTTTTGCCATCAAGAACATATTCTATGTTTGCTAAAAATTCTTTGCATACTGACCAGTCAACTGTATCAAATAGTACAGTTTTACTACCATCTATTAATAAATAGGAGTTATAAGATACACCCTTTGTAAGTGGATGAATATTTTCAAATAGTGCTAATCTATGGTCATTTCCCCCAACCCAATAAAGATTGTCTGTTACTTCTCTAACACAAAACATAAGTTTCCTCCTTAGACTTTTTTCGTCTTTGATTTCAGTTTTTTGTGGCTTAGTTTTTGAGCCAGTTTCTACAACTAGTTCTTCTTTTTTATTTTCTTTTGGCTGCTTAGATAATTTTTCTTCTTTCATTTCCTGCTTAGTTTGTTTTGAATTATCTTTTTGTTCTTGTTTTTTAGCTAATACTTCATCAGATTTTTTATCTGATGAAGTAGGAGTTTTTTTAGTTGTAGCAGTGGATTTTTTAGATACCTTTTTTTCTTCTTTTTTTTCTTTTAAATTAATTTTTTCAGATTTCATATCGCTGCCTTTTATACCAAACAATTTTTTTAACGCATCAAGTGCTTTCATTTTAAACTTCTCTTCTACTAAAATTATTTAGCGTATTTATAAGCTACTTCTATAAAGCCTTCTTTTGATTCACCGCAATCTGGGCAAATCCATTCGTCCGGTATATTCTTAAACTCTGTTCCAGGAGCGATATCACCAACAGGGTCTCCTTCCATTGGGTTGTATTCGTAACCGCAACCATTACATGCATAAGACTTGTAGCTTGGAGTCAATTTTTCAGGTTTTGCACGTCTAATTTTCTTCATTTCGCCTTCATGCTTAGGTGCATCTGCTCCGCCTAATTCTTTGATAAGAGCAGGTACTACTTCGTTGATGTCACCAACTATACCATAGTCAGCATTTTTGAATATTGGAGCGTTACCATTTTTATTGATAGCAACTATTGTAGCTGCATTTTTGATACCCTTTAAGTGTTGTACTGCACCGGATATACCTAGAGCGATGTATAGGTTGCCTTTGAATGTCTGTCCTGACATACCAACATATCTGTTTAGAGGAAGATATTTTTGAGTTTCAGCAACCGGTCTTGATGCACCTATAGATGCTCCAACTGCTTTAGCTAAATCTTCAGCTAATTTCATATTTTCTTTAGGTCCTATACCTCTACCAGCAGAAACTACTCTTGAAGACTCTGTTATAGGAGTGTTTATATCTATTCCTAGTGAGAAATCGTGTCCATCTTTTCTCAAGGATTCTACTAATTCGTGTACTTGTTCTTCGATATTACCATCTTTAAATATCTTGCCTTTTCTTATGCCGGTAATTGGTTTTGGAGCTGCTGCAGCTATTATTGATGCTGATTTTTTAGCTTTCTTAGGTGGTCTGCCTACTATGTGAGATGCGATAACAACGTTCATGATTTCGTTAGTACCTTCGTAAATAGTAGTTATCTTAGCATCTCTGTAAAATCTTTCAACGTCTATTCCTTTGATAAATCCGCTACCGCCATAAATCTGAAGTGCATCATTTGTAATTTCTAAGGCTTTATCAGATGCAAACTTCTTAGCCATTGCAGCCTCTACTGAGTAATCTTCATGGTTTTGTTTTAATTCTGCCGCAGAGTAGATTAATAATCTAGCTGCTCTTAATTTTGTTGCCATTTCAGCAAATTTGAATTGGATTGATTCAAGTGCAGAGATTGGTTTGCCAAACTGTACTCTTTGTTTTGCATAACCAAGGGCAGATTCGTAAGCTCCCTGAGCAATACCTAGTGCTTGAGACGCTATACCTATTCTTCCGCCGTCTAGTGTCATCATAGCTATTCTAAAGCCTTCGCCCTCTTTACCAAGTAAGTTTTCTTTTGGTACTTTAACATTGTTAAAGCTCAATTCAGATGTAATAGAAGACCTGATACCAAGCTTGTCATAGTGCATAGATGCGTCAAAGCCTTCGTATCCGGCCTCAACTATGAATGCTGATATACCTTTAGTACCTATATTTGGAGTTGTTACTGCAAATATAATATATGTGTCAGCTTTACCGGCGTTTGTTATAAATATTTTTCCGCCGTTAAGGATGTAATAATCTCCATCTAAAACTGCTGTTGTTTCTGTACCACCTGCATCTGAACCTGCGTTAGGCTCTGTAAGTCCAAACGCACCAATATGTTCACCTTTTGCTAGTGGCACTAAGTATTTCTTTTTTTGTTCTTCTGTACCAAAGGCTGAAATAGGATATGAACCTAGTGATGTATGGGCAGATACTATAACGCCTACACCGCCATCAACCCTAGATAATTCTTCTACGCATATGGCATAGCTGATTACGTCTAGTCCGGCACCGCCGTATTCTTTTGCGTATGGAATACCCATAAAGCCCAGTTCACCCATTTTTTTAACGACTTCATCCGGAAATTGGCTGTTTTGGTCTAATTCAAATGCTATGGGTTTTACCTCTTTCTCAGCAAATTCCCTAACCTTTTTACGAAATTCTTCATGCTCTTTAGTTGTAGTGTAAAACATATTACCCTCCCTTAATACTTTCATATTATTTTTATTTATGTTAATTACTTGATGTTAACAAATTCAGGAAGCCGTTTTCCTTGAAAGCTCCAGTTATCATATCTAATAATATATGATTGGTTATAATGAAATAATTTCGGCTTGAAAAACCTTTTCTAAAATATACATCTTTTTAGTATACTATCACATGGCTTATATCTTGTCAAGAAATTAGAAAAAATTTTTTAAAATTTTTATTAATAATTGCTGTCATCTTGTGCTACATCCATTCTATCTATTTTCCTTCTAATATTTAGCATTTTTTCATCTATTTCCATTATGCTATCAGCACACTCTTTCAATTTCAAAATAACTTTTTTTGATTCTGTCATAGTCTTTTTGTATTTCATTTGATGCTCCAAGCTTGCCCAAAAGTCCATGGCTATTGTCCTGATTTGAATTTCTACAGGTACTTCTTCTCTTTTTTCGGCAAGGTAAATCGGTGTGCTTATAATAATATGCAGTGAGCTGTATCCATTTGGCTTTGGTTCTTTTATATAATCTTTTA
>NZ_MBEW02000043.1 GCF_001693775.2 Criibacterium bergeronii
GCATAATACTCTGCATTTTTTGAAAAATCCACATTTGTAGACAGTGATGTAATATATCCCGCTCCGCCAATTTCTTCTATATTTGTCATAGTCTTTATTTGTTCTGATAAGACTATTAGGTCTATCGGCATACTCTTGGTATAGACGTCCAGCATTGCTGTATAGATAATTCTGTGAGCCTCTTCATAAAAGTCTTCTGCTTTTATTACTGATGATACAGGAATTATTGTATCATTGTTAACCAAGATTGCTCCAAGTACGGAACGCTCCGCGTCTACTGATATGGTTATGTCATTTGGCGTACTATTTATCTTATTTTCTGCATCCATTAAAAATTATAATGCCTCCACTACAACTTTTAGTGTTGATGTTACTCCTGTAAATAATTTCAAATCCACACTAAAGCTGCCTAAAGTCTTGATAGGCTCTTTTAAATCTATTTTTTTCTTGTCTATACTTAATCCCTTTTGACTTAATAGTTCTTGCTCAATATCCTTTGATGTAATTGAACCAAATAGCTTGTTTTCTTCACCGGCTTTAGCTTTGATAAGCAGTGTAAAATCTTTTAATTGTTTTTTTATTTCTAGTGCCTCTGCCTCTTGTGTCTGTTTTTTAAATGTATCTGAGCTTTTCTTTTGAGCTAATAAATTCAAATTGGTCTTGCTTGCCTCTTCAGCCAAACCTCTTGGGAACATATAGTTTCTTGCATAGCCATCTGCTACTTCTTTTAAATCTCCTTTTTTGCCTGTTCCTTTTATGTCTTTTAATAGTATTACTTGCATGATGCTCCTCCTAATTTGTTTTAATTTTTTGCTCAGTTTCTTCCAATTTTATGGAAGCTAGTATTTCCTTGAGCATTTGAGTTACTTCTTCTACTGACTTTCCTTTTATTTGTGTGGCGGCTGTATCGATATGACCTCCACCGCCCAGTTTTTCCATTATAAGCTGCACATTAATCTTATCTAGTGACCTTGCTGAAACGTGAACCACGTTGTCCGGTCTTAGCATTACTACAAATGATGCCTCTACTCCTTGGATATTTAATAGCTCATCTGCTATTTGAGATGCGATTAATGATGTATTTGCTATTTTTTTGTCCGATTTTGATATAGCATAAATATTATCTACTATTTCAGCATTTTTAACACTGTTTGCATTGGTTATAAAGCTTTCATAGTCACGTCTGAAATACATTTTCACTCTTACCGGGTCTGCATTATTACGCCTCAAAAATGCCGCTGCCTCGTAGGTTCTAACTCCGGTTTTAAATGAAAAGTTTTTCGTATCAAGAGTTATGCCGGCAAGTAGTGAATTGGCTGTAACAACGTCTAGGTTTGCCGGTTCTTTGATGTACTGTAATAGCTCTGTTACCATTTCGCAGGTAGATGAGGCATAGGTTTCGTGGTAGGAAATAAATGCGTCATCCAAAAATTCTATTCCTCTCCTATGATGGTCGATTAAAACTACTCTTTTTACTCTTGAAATTATATCAGGATACTCCGTACTACTTGGTCTATGGGTATCCATCACGAATAGTACGGTGTCATCACCTACCATATTTTCCGCTTTTTGGTGTGACACAAAAACATTTTTATAGCCCTCTTGAGCTATTATATCCTGATATAGCTCTTCAATAGACGCATTTGAATTATCAAGAATAATATGTGAGTCTTTATTGAGCATTTTGCAAATCATGTGTACGCCTATGGATGAACCTATAGCATCTAAGTCAGGATAAGCGTGCCCCATGATAAGCACATTTGACGCACTCTCAACCAAATCCTTAATACCATGGGCAACTATTCTAGCTTTTACTCTAGTTTTTTTCTCTACTTCTTTTGATTTTCCACCATAAAATACAGTCTTGCCATCAATCTTGCATACAGCTTGGTCTCCACCTCTGCCTAATGCAATCTCTAATGCCGCAAGCGAATTTTTGTTGGTCTCAATCAAATTGCTTTCAAAGCTAGAAACACCAATTGATAACGTTACCGGTACAGTATTGGAAAAATCAATCTCTCTTACATCATCTAAGATAGAGAATTTGCTGTTTTCCATTTCTCTCAAATCAAAATCAGTAATTATCCCTAAAAATTTACTGCTTGACCTCTTTGTAAAGATACCATTTTTTTGCTCAATATATAGCCTTACCCTTCTTTCAACATCTGACTGCATAAGAGGTCTAAAATCATCCGGAGTGGAGTTCATAACCTCATCATAGCCATCAATTTGTATAGACAAAACCGCAGGCTTAGAGTTATCATACACTTCCTTTAGCTCAATTTGTTTACTTACGTCAAAGAAATAAATTATATATTTTTTTTCTAAGCCATTTTGAATAGGTAGCTTTATAATTCTAATATCGTAGTAACCATGACCAATTCTATATCCTTCAGCAACGTGTAGCTCATCTTGCTCACTGCCAAAATAATAAGAGAAGTTTATGTCACAAAGATACTCTGACAATTTTGTACCAATAAGATTATCTCTTTTTAGCATACCATAAATTATTGGATTGCTCCAAATAATATTAGTGTGTTCATCCACTATCGCCATAGCCACAGGAAACTCAAGCAAAGTCTGCTTTGCCGTTTCGTCCATATCAATACTTAAATTTCTAAGATTGACCATTAGGCTTGATGCCTTTAGCCTTATTATCCTTGCATTAAAATAGAATATATATATCAATATAAGTAGCGTGAATATACCAATTATAAAATCATAATATGAAATTATAAGACAAAGCGTAAAAATAAACGCCATATATATATTGACTTCAGGGAAATTAAACTTTATTTTATCCTTCATTTACTCCTCCTAAATCTATTTCCTCTCATATCGAGAAATAAATCAAGAATACCCAGTATCGGAAGTGCAGATACTATATAAACAAAAAATACCGCTACACCAACAACAGCTATAGTCCTCTTATACCCTTTTAAAGTACCAATTACATAAAATAATACTGCCAACCCCTGAATTAGTAAAAGCCCCATCGTCACATAAAAAACATTTAAAACCAGCCTATCAGCATAATCTTTTGTGATAAGATTTAAAAATGACAGTGCGTACAAAAATAACGCAAGCACCAAAAGACTAATCCCAGTCCCTTCAGGAATGTTAAACGAAGTAAAAGAAATCGACTTAACTTTATTTTGAGAGTTAATTTTGCTATTTAAAAATAAACCTATATATTTTGTAAATGTCGCTTGCACAATCGAAATAATAATGATTATTGCCGGAAAATAATATTTCATGCTCTGTATTAATCTTGTGACTGAAAATTCATTAGTTACAGTCCCCTGCATATTCATATTCTTGAGCATAGCCACCGACTCATTTAATGCCTGCTCATAAGTAGTAATAAAATCCGCACCACTAATATATTTTAAAATATTTAACATCACAAAAAAGCCTATACAGTTGACTACAATCCCTGCAAAAAATGGAGTATCATCATCAAATTTTTGCATAAAATATCCCATGACAATACCGGGGAGTGCAAAAGTAAATAACCCCTGCACCGCTCCTAAAAACCCCAAAAACATAAAACATAAAAGAAAAAACGCCAAAATTGCTATCACTGAAATAGAAATAGTAGCAGAAAAAAGTCCAATAACTAAAAATATTCCGCCAACAAATAAATTTAAAAAACTCAAAAATGGAATATATGCACCAACAATACAAAACAGTGCAGATAAACTCACTAAGATTGACACACGAGAAAATGATGTATTTAAGTTCATATATAAAATCCTTTAAAGGCTGATAACTAAGTTTAATAAACCATGTAGGCTATATTATACCACATCAAAGATAAAATTACAAAATTGTTAATTATTAGTCTAGCCTTAATTCAAAATAATTTTTAAAAAATAATTTTTAGACATAAAATTTAAAAAATAATAAAAAAATATAGACGATTATTTGACGAAGTAGTTTTACAATATATATGCAAACGTTATTCCAAGGCATTTATATGTTATCCTACATATTCATATAATGTTTTTTGATTACTTAAATTTTAATAATAAAATTTATGTCATAAGGAGAAAATATGAAATCAGTTAAACAAATCAAAGAAGTAGTAATTACCGGCAACGACCTTACCATTGACCAAGTTGTTGCTGTAGCAAGATTTGGAGCTAAAATAACTCTAAGCGAAGATGCAAAACAGAACATAGCAAAATCTAAAGCAATAATCGAAGACATCGTTACTAATGAAAAAGTAGTTTACGGAGTTACAACAGGATTTGGAGAATTCTGCAACGTAAGCATATCCAAAGAGGATACAAGACAATTGCAAGAAAATCTTATTCGTTCTCATTGCTGCGGCTATGGTGAACTACTTAAAACAGACGTAGTAAGGACTATAATGCTTACTAGAATAAATTCATTATCAAAAGGCTACTCAGGAATATCTAAAGAAACTATTGGCACATTAATAGATATGTTAAATAAAGGCGTTCACCCACTAATCCCTGAAAAAGGTTCACTAGGAGCATCCGGAGACCTTGCTCCACTAGCTCATATGGTATTACCTATGTTAGGACTTGGCGAGGCTGAATACAAAGGCGAAAGACTTAGCGGAAAAGACGCTATGGAAAAAGCCGGCATAAAAGTAATAAATCTTCAAGCTAAAGAAGGACTTGCATTAATCAACGGCACACAAGTTCTTACCTCAATTGGTGCACTTGCAACTTACGATGCAGTAAAATTATTAAAACTAGCTGACATATCCGCTGCACTTACAGTAGAAGCTCTTAGAGGCATACCTGACGCTTATGACCCAAGACTACACGAAATCAGACCTCATGCAGGACAGATGGCAACAGCAAGAAATATGTTAAAATTACTAGAAGGCAGCACATACACCACTCACCAAGCACAACTAAGAGTACAAGACGCTTACTCACTAAGATGCGTACCACAAATCCATGGAGCAAACAAAGACACAATAGATTATGTACTTAAAAAAGTAGAAATAGAAATCAATTCAGTTACAGACAACCCAATCGTTACAAAAGAAGGAGACGTAATCTCCGGAGGCAACTTCCACGGCGAACCAATGGCACAACCATTTGACTTCCTAGGAATAGGTGCTGCTGAAATAGCTAACGTATCAGAAAGAAGACTAGAAAGATTAATCAATCACCAATTAAATGACCTACCAGCATTTTTAGCTAAACATGGCGGCTTAAACTCAGGCTACATGATTACTCAGTACGCAGCAGCTGCACTTGTATCCGAAAACAAAATACTTGCACATCCAGCATCAGTAGACTCTATCCCATCTTCTGCCAACCAAGAAGACCTAGTAAGCATGGGAACAATAGCTGCTAGAACAGCAAGAGACATAGTTAAAAACTCTACAAGAGTAATTGCTACAGAAATGATGGCGGCTTGCCAAGCAATAGACTTTAGAAAAGAAGAAAACTTCAAACTAGCTCCAGCTACTCAAAAAGCCTATGACGTAATCAGAAGTGCTACAAAATTCATCGAATTTGATAGCGAAATCGAAATGTATAAAGAATTAGATAAAGTTACTGAATTACTACTAAATGACAAAATCCTAGACGCAGTCGAAGATGTAGTTGAATTGGAACACTAATTTCAGTTAATAAAACATTGAAATAAATTTACCACATGACAAAAAAGCTTGCATATATCAAAGTATATGCAAGCTTTTTATTTATTACATATTTTTATTTATTACATATTATTTTACACATATAGGATATGCCCCACTATATCTATACCCCATCTTATGACATATATTTTTAATATGCGTTTTTAAAGGCATTTTTCATTGTCAAAAGTATTATTTTTATATCCAAGCTCAAGGTCCAGTTTTCTATATAGAATATATCATACTCTATTCTTTTTGTGATGGAGGTATCTCCTCTGTAGCCTAGTGACTGAGCTAGTCCTGTAATTCCAGGGCGTACTTGGTGTTTTACCATGTATTTTGGTATTTGCTCCTTAAATTTTTCTACGAAAAATGGTCTTTCCGGTCTAGGTCCGATTAGCGACATATCGCCTTTTATCACATTAAATAGCTGAGGTAATTCGTCTATATTGGTTTTTCTGATAAATGCTCCTATTTTTGTCTTTCTGTCGTCATTTTTTACTGTCCATTTAGACTTTTCCTCATTCTTGTCTTGGACTGTCATTGAGCGAAACTTATACATATTAAATTTTTTGCGGTTATATCCAATTCTTTCTTGTATAAAAAAAACCGGTCCTTTGCTGTCTAATTTTATAAGTATGGCTACTATAAGCATCAGCGGTGACAAGACTATTAGCAATATTATCGAAAAGAATAAATCAAAGCTTCTTTTTATAAATTTGTTAATTGGATTTTCCAGCGGCACTTTCCTTATGTTTATAATTGTGATGTCGTCTATTTGCTCTACCTCAGGCTGAGCAGGTATAAATTTTATATAATCGGGTATTATTTGAGTTTTTACACCTGATTTCTCACAAACCCTCACAATATCTTGCAAATGGCTGTAGTCATTTAATGACAAGCCTATCATTATTTCGTCTATTTGTCTTTTTTTTAGATAATCCTCTAGCTTTTCCAGCTCATATCTGTCCACATATTTCAATTTGTGCTCTTTTTTTAGTCTAGCCTGTTTTTTTTCGTCAATTTTTTCCTCAAATATTGCTAAAATTTTATATCCCCAGTATAGATTTTCTTGTGTCTTTTTCAAAAAATCCATTGCTGTATCACTGCTACCGATAAGGATGGCATTTTTTATATTATATCCCTTAGCTCTAAAATATCTGAGGGTATATCTCAAAGCCATTCTTTGCAAAGATGTCAAAGCTACGTTGTATACTAAAAATATAAATACTAAAAATCTTGAAAAATCTATATCTTTAATTATAAACAGTATTACAAAATAAATAGCTGTTGCTATAACATTTGCCCTAGCAAGTCTAAAAATCTCATTAGTAATGGATTTTAATCTTTGCGGTGTATATACC
>NZ_MBEW02000044.1 GCF_001693775.2 Criibacterium bergeronii
AACTACATATATAAAGGTCACACCGGTCCTTGCCGTATCTAGTGCATATATATCCTGTTCTATTGCAGTAAGTTTTGTCTTGATGGCTATTAGAACAATAATTCTTATAATAAAGGATATTAAGATGATTAGTGATTTGAAAGGAGCGTAAAGAAATGAATGACCCATTAGTAGCTTTAATACCGGTATTTTTAGTTTTGATATTATATTTTTCAAGCGTTCCTATCGCTTTTGCACTATTTGGCTCTACCTTGTTTTATTTCCTGTTTATAGATACAGGCACAAGTGCAATACTTGTTTTTCAAAAATTTGTGAGTAGCACTCAGAGCTTTTCACTGCTTGCCATACCATTTTTTATTATGGCAGGCTCTATAATGAACTATTCAGGTATCAGCGAAAAATTGATGGAGTTTGCAGACGTATTGACAGGACATATGAAAGGTGGACTAGGTCATGTAAATGTAGTCTTGAGCTTGCTAATGGGCGGAGTATCAGGCTCTGCAAATGCAGATGCGGCTATGGAGGCAAAAATATTAGTACCTGAAATGGTAAAAAAAGGATATTCGTTAGAGTTTTCTTCGGCAGTTACAGCGGCATCCTCAGCAATTACTCCGGTAATTCCTCCGGGAATAAATCTTATAATATACGGTATTATAGCCAGTGTACCTGTAAATAAAATGTTTATAGCAGGGTATGTGCCGGGCATTTTGATGAGTATTGTGATGATGATTACAGTATCAATCATAGCTCACAAAAGAGACTATGCACCTACTAGAGAAAAACGTGCCAGTGCAGGAGAAATATTAACTCAAGCGAGAAAATCAATATGGGCATTGTTGTTTCCATTTGGGATAATAGCCAGCATAAGAATAGGTATGATAACACCTTCAGAGGCAGGAGCTATAGCGATAATATATACATTTATAGTAGGAAAGTTTATATATAAAAAATTAAAATTTTCGGATTTCGTTCCTATTTTTAAAGAAACTGTATACGGTACAGGCTCAGTGGTGCTGATAATAGTTGCAGCAAATGTATTTGGATATTATCTTAGCTGGGAGGGAATACCACAAGCTTTGACCACAACCATGCTTGGGATAACTAAAAATAAATACGTTATGTTACTTATATGCAATGTAATCTTGTTGGTGCTGGGTATGTTCATAGAAGGTGGAGCAGCTATGGTCATAATAGCTCCGCTTTTAGTACCACTTATGGTAAAGCTTGGAGTAGACCCGTTGCACTTTGGTATGGTAGTAATAGTAAATATCATGCTAGGCGGAATAACGCCACCATTTGGTTCTATGATGTTTACAGTTTGTGGCATTACAAAATGCCCTATAGACGGATTTGTTAAAGAGGCTGTCCCTTTCATAATTTCACTATTTCTAGTTTTGTTGATGGTGACATATATGCCTACATTAGTAACATTTTTACCTAATTTAATCGGTTGATTAAGAGGTGAAGTTATGAGCAAATACATTATGGCACTTGATGCAGGGACTACAAGTAATAGATGTATACTTTTTGACAAGCAAGGAAATATAAAGTCCATTGCACAAAAGGAATTTAATCAGATATTTCCAAAATCAGGCTGGGTAGAGCACGACCCAAATGAGATATGGTCTACGCAAATTGGAGTTGCTACAGAGGCAGCCTTGAGGATAGGAGCAAAAGCTGAAGATATTGTAGCTATAGGTATCACCAACCAAAGGGAAACTACTATAGTATGGGAAAAATCTACAGGCAAGCCTATATACAACGCTATAGTATGGCAGTGTAGGAGGACATCTGAGTATTGCGACGAGCTGAAAGAGAAAAATTATGTAGAAATGATAAGGGAAAAAACAGGACTTGTCATAGATGCGTATTTTTCCGCGACAAAGATAAAATGGATACTTGATAATGTCGAAGGAGCAAGAGAAAAAGCTCAAAAAGGCGAGCTACTTTTTGGTACAGTAGATACATGGCTTATATGGAAACTGACTGGAGGCAGAATACACGCTACCGATTATTCAAATGCGTCAAGGACTATGCTGTTTAACATAAAAGATTTAAAATGGGATGAAGAAATTTTAAATTTGCTGGACATACCAAAAAGTATGCTGCCTGAGGTAAAACCATCTAGTTACATTTATGCAGAAACAGACAACAACTTTTTTAATGGAGCTATACCTATAGCAGGAGTAGCTGGCGACCAACAAGCAGCACTATTTGGACAGGCGTGCTTTAACGCAGGAGATGCAAAAAACACCTATGGAACGGGAGCGTTTTTGCTGATGAATACCGGAGAAAAACCAATATTTAGCAAAAATGGTTTGGTGACCACTATTGCATGGTCGGTAGGCGGAAAAGTAAACTACGCACTTGAAGGCTCAATATTTGTAGCAGGTTCAGCTATACAGTGGCTAAGAGATGAGCTGAGGATAATATACACCTCACAAGACTCTGAATATATGGCACAAAGAGTGAAAGACTCCGGTGGCTGTTATGTAGTGCCGGCTTTTACAGGACTTGGTGCACCGTATTGGGACCAATATGCAAGAGGTGCAATAGTAGGCATCACTAGAGGCACAAACAGATATCATATAGTAAGAGCTACATTAGAGTCGCTTGGCTATCTTACAAACGATGTACTGCAAGCCATGCAAGAAGATGCGAATATAAAATTAAAAACATTAAAGGTAGATGGTGGAGCAAGTGCCAACAATTTTTTGATGCAATTTCAATCTGACATCATAAACGTGCCGGTAAGACGACCACAAACCATAGAAACCACTGCAATGGGTGCGTCATATTTGGCAGGCTTGGCTGTAGGAGTGTATAAGGATATAAATGATATAATTAATAATTGCAATATAGATAAAGAATTTACGTCTAAGATAACAGAAGAAGAAAGACAAAACCTGCTAAAAGGTTGGAGGAAAGCAGTAAAACACGCTTTTGAATGGGCAAAAGATTAGAAGTGACAAAAATTATTTTAAGTGAGTTGTAAAACTAAATTCACATATAAAAAGTACAAAAGTAAACGCAACACATATTTCTATATGAAGTTGCGTTTACTTTGACAAATTACAACAAACAACAAAAGAAGTAAAAAAAATCTTAAATTTATTATTGTTTGTTTACAATTCTATTTTTATATGATAGAATACATAAGGTTGAGTTTATGCTATGTGTATGGAGTCACCGACCTTATACTTGGCATGGACATATTTATTTATCACGGAGGTGTAAAATGACTAAAGAAGCAAAAACTGAGATTATGCAAAAGTATGCTATGAAAGAAGGAGATACAGGTTCTCCTGAAGTACAAGTAGCTGTATTAACTCAAAGAATTAATGAGCTTAACGAGCACTTGAAGGTTCACAAGAAAGACTTCCATTCAAGAAGAGGTCTTTTAAAGATGGTAGGGAGAAGAAGGTCACTTCTTAAATACCTTAAAGAAAAAAATGTGGACAGATACAATAATTTGATTCAGAGTCTTGGACTCAGAAAATAGTAATCTTAAAAGTGAAAGCTTAATAGCAAAGCTATTTAAAGAGCAGGACTCCCTGCTCTTTTTTCACAATTTTGACGAAGATTTTTTACCTATCTTGTATTTAAACATTTGCTAAATAATATTGGTCTAAAATTATATTGTAAGTATGTAATTTAGTTGGTTTGATTAAATTATGTATTTATAATATAATTTATTCCAAATGCTAGTTCTAGTTTTAAATAATTAGATTGGTAAATGTATATGAGTTGAAATTAGTGAAGAAAAATATAAATTTATTACAAATATTATGGAGGAATAATGGAAAAATTTGAAATGCAGCTAGGCGGTAGAACGCTAACAGTTGAAACTGGTGAACTTGCTCAATTAGCTAATGGCTCTTGCATATTAAAATATGGTGATACTGTATTGTTGGTTACTGCTACAAATTCTGATGAACCAAAAGAGGGGATAGACTTTTTCCCACTAAGTGTTGATTATGTGGAAAAACAATACGCAGCCGGCAAAATCCCCGGTGGATTTATAAAAAGAGAAGGAAAGCCATCTGATAAAGCTATACTTACCTCTAGACTTATTGATAGACCTATAAGACCGCTTTTCCCAAAAGGATTTAGAAATGATGTAATGGTTGTAGCAACTGTTCTTTCTATGGACCAAGATGCAAATCCTGATACCATTGCTATGATAGGCTCATCTATTGCACTTTGCATATCTTCTATACCATTTAACGGTCCTACAGGTTCTGTTTCTATAGGTTTAATAGATGGACAATATATCATCAACCCAAATCTTGAGCAAAGAGAAAAATCTGAAATGTATCTAGTTGTTTCAGGTACAAAGGATGCCATAATGATGGTAGAGGCAGGAGCAAATGAAATAAGCGAAGATGTAATGCTAAAGGCTATCTTATTTGCACATGAAGAAATAAAGAAAATCTGTACTTTTATAGAAGAAATCACTGCAAAAGTTGGAAAAGAAAAACAAGAATTCTATGTATTTAAGGCTGATGAAGAAATAGAACAAGCTGTAATAGATTATAGCGAAGAAAAAATGAAGGCTGCGATAAAGACCTATGACAAGCAGGAAAGACAAGAAAACATGGATAAAGTAAGTCAAGATGCTAAAGAGCATTTTTCTGAAATATATCCTGACAATGTAAAAGATGTAGACGAGGCATTATATAAAATCACTAAAAAATCTGTAAGAAATATGATACTTCACGATAAAATCAGACCGGACAACAGAAAAGAAACAGAGATCCGTCCTATTTGGAGCAAAGTCGGATTACTTCCTAGAACTCACGGCTCAGCAGTATTTACTAGAGGACAAACTCAGGTAATGACAATCACCACACTAGCGTCATTATCAGATGCTCAGGTATTAGATGGCTTAGACGAAGAAACTGAAAGAAGATATATGCACCATTATAACTTCCCATCTTACTCAGTAGGGGAGGCAAGAGCGTCAAGAGGTCCGGGCAGAAGAGAAATAGGTCACGGAGCTTTGGCACAAAAGGCACTTGTTCCGGTGCTACCATCAGAAGAGGAGTTTCCATATGCTATAAGAACTGTATCTGAAGTATTATCCTCAAATGGTTCTACATCACAGGCAAGTGTTTGCGGGAGCACACTTTCTTTAATGGATGCTGGTGTACCAATCAAAGACATGGTTGCCGGTATAGCTATGGGGCTTATAAAAGACGAAGATGCGGATGAAGTAGCAATACTTTCAGATATACAAGGCATGGAAGACTTCCTAGGAGATATGGACTTTAAGGTTGCTGGTACTGAGCATGGTATAACAGCAATTCAGATGGATATAAAAATCGCAGGTATTGATGAGGCTATACTTACTAGAGCTTTATCTCAAGCTAGAGATGGCAGATTGTTTATACTTGACAAAATGAGGGAAACAATTGACGCTCCAAGAGCTGAATTGTCAAAATATGCACCACTTATCATGACAATGAAAATAGATGTTGATAAAATAAGAGAAGTCATAGGTAGTGGCGGAAAAACTATAAATAAGATTATCGATGAAACAGGTGTAAAAATTGATATAGACGATGATGGAAAAATCGCTATTGTTTCGCCTGACAAAGATAGCTGCCTAAGAGCTAAAGAAATAATTGAAGGCATAGTAGCAGAGCCGGAGGTAGGCCAAATTTACAATGGCAAGATAACAAAAATAATGAACTTTGGAGCATTTGTAGAAATTTTACCGGGAAAAGAAGGCTTATTACACATATCTCAAATAGACAAAAGACGTGTAGAAAAAGTAGAAGATATGTTTAAGGTTGGAGATGCTGTCCAAGTAAAACTTATGGAAATAGATGCTCAAGGCAGACTAAATCTATCTAGAAAAGCTATACTTGAATAACATCTGACAGATATGATGTGAAATAAATTTTATTGGAAATATAAGTAGTAAATATGTCAAATAGCAAAAAAAAATCAAACATTATAAAATCAAATAAAAAAACTAATGACAAGGCAAAGGAAAAATCCAAGACGCAGACTTCAAAGAAACAAAACACTAACGATATTAAAAAGCCAATAAAATTCAATGAAAATTTTACTGCACTAATACTTATCGCCATAGGAATTGTACTTATGGTGATAGTATTTATGCCAGGCACTGGATTAATTGGAGGGGTTTTAAAAGGTTTAGTGCTTGGATTGCTTTCTAGGCTTTCTTTGTTGCTGGGTATTACATTTATTGCATTTGGAGCATACAAATTAATTCATTTTAAGGATTTTAGTTTTAAAAACTTAAATAGGATTGATATTGCTCTATCTGCATTTTTTGTTATGCTCTTTTATTCGCTTATACATAGCGAGTATTTAGCTCTTTTAAGCTCTTATAACTTTATTATATCTATTCCTACATCAGTAATTGATGGTATTGAGGGTAATGGTGTAGGGTTAATCAGCTATTTAGTAAGTATATTATTTTATAAACTTATTGGAAAAACAGGGATTGTTGTAGCATTATTGTTTATAGCAGCTTATCTAATTATTAAATATTTTAGGCATAATATTTATAAGGGTGTAAAAAATATCAAGTCAAAATCGAAGGATAGTACAATCGAAA
>NZ_MBEW02000045.1 GCF_001693775.2 Criibacterium bergeronii
ATATATATCAGTGGTGTTATTTTTGACACTCCCGACACATATTAGGGGAGTATAAGTGCATGACATCTCCTATGCCCTCTATTCTTATTCAGTAATTATGCTATTTGCCTCCAGTCCAATTACAGACCTTATATCTTCTATTAGAAGTTTTTTTACATTACCTTTTATATACTTTTTCTCTGCCACTGACACATATTTTAACGAAAGCTTGGCATAGTCCTTAGCTTTTTCCATGTCGCCTGTTTTTGCATACAAATTCATCAACGTGTTGTAACACTTTGTCAATTTTTTTGTGGCATCTTGTTGTTCAAATATTTCCCTTGATTTTTCGCAATATTTAATAGCTGTTTCATAATCATTTCTATTTATATAGCAATATCCGACATTTCCAAAAATCATACCTTGCACCGTCTTCTTTTTTTGTGTAAGCTCAAGATTTTTATACACATTTAATGCTTTTAGATAATAATGTATCGCTTTTTCAAATTCACCATACATCATTAGTATTGAGCCTACACCACTTGCAGCCGCAGCATAGTTTAAGCCGTCCTTGTCGTTGTTACTTTCCAATGCACCTTCATACATTTTTATTGCTGTTTTTTTTGAATTGAAATAGAGCGTAAAGTGCCCTGCTAGCAAAAAAACAGTTGTCTTTAGTTTATCTAACAATAAATTTTCCTCCGTCTAATTATATATGAACAGCTGTACTTTCATAAATTCCTTTAGTTTCCTTGTATATTTTAAATTCATGAAAACAAGTTATACAAACTGTGAGTTGTATTAATCTTCTTCAATACACTCATTAATTCCCCCTCCAAAATACCAACCACGGCTCTCTATAAAATCAATAAAAATATTCCAAAATTCATCTTCACCTATGTCCTCTGCAACCTCTACACAACCATCTATTTCAAATACTTTACTCATACAAATTTCTCCATTATTCAAATTCTCTGATACTCAATTTATCTATATTCATTTGAAAACACATATTATAACATCTTTAACAATGCAAATTTCTATTCTTCTAGGAATTTTTTTGCATATTTTACAAAATATTCCACTGCAAGTATCATCGCATCTTCTCTAGGGCTAAAATTATCCTGATGTAATGCGAACTCATTTGCCACATTAGAAACTCCTAAAAACATAAACACTCCCGGTGTTTGTCTCAAATATTCTGAAAAATCTTCCCCCGGCATAATAGGTGGATGGTCAAACACTAATCCATCTCCAAATACCTCTTTGGCTACTTCTATACCCATCAGGGTCGCTTTCTCGTCATTTACTGTAGCATAAGGTCCTTTTTGATTTTCTATCCTTATTTTTGTGCGTGTAGCCTCAGCAACTCCATCAGCTATCCTTTGCATCATTTCTATAATTTTATCCTTCATATCATTGTCAAATGTCCTTGCAGTACCTTTAAGATGTGCCTCTGATGGTATTACGTTTTGACTGCTGCCTGCATTAAAGGCTGTAATGCTTAATACAGTTGCCTTTAAAGGGTCTATTTCCCTGCTTACTATTGTCTGAAAGGCATTTATTAGCTGTACCCCTGCAATAATTGGGTCTACTGTCATATGTGGCATAGCTCCATGTCCGCCCTTACCCTCTATAAAAATATCAAACATATCTGTAGCTGCCATTACCGGTCCAACTCTTAGTGCTGCTTGCCCAGCTTTTAGAGACGGCATAACGTGTAACCCAATAACCCTGTCTAGTGCTTTTACTTCAGGGTGCTCTTTCATCACACTTGCCCCAAGTTTTTCTATTTTTTCTTCAGATGGCTGGAATATCAGCACAACTTTTCCTTTTAGCTCATCTTTCATCTCATTGAGTACTTTTGCTGTACCAAGTAATACTGCTGTGTGCATATCATGTCCGCAGGCGTGCATAACTCCTGCATTTTTTGATGAAAATTCAAGTCCTGTATTTTCTGTTATAGGAAGTGCATCCATGTCAGCTCGTATTCCTATAGATTTACCTGACTTTGATCCGTTTATTATTCCCACAACTCCTACTTTTTCTACTATCTCATAAGGAATACCCATTTTATCCAGTTCTTCTCTTACGTGCTTTGATGTATCAAATTCATGCCAAGACAGCTCCGGATGTTCATGTAAATATCTTCTTTGTTTTACGACATAAGGCTCAAGTTTTTTTATATCTTCTATTTTCATTTGCTACCCCTTCTTATACTAACTTACTTTTAAAATTATAGTACAAATATTGAAAAAAAATTTGTGTTGCTCTCTGATATAAAAAATTTATAATGAAAAATAATACTACATTTTCTTATGTAAGTTAGTATTAAATAAATACTATGAACATATACATATTAATACCTTTTCGCCCAAAAATCAATCAAAAATAATAGGATAGCAGGTCAACTTCACCCGCTATCCTATTTACATCAATATTTTTTATTTAAGTGCTCTCATTGCATTTAAACTAGCAAGAATTAGCACTCCTACATCAGCAAATACAGCCGCCTCCATACCTATTAGTCCAATAGCTCCCAGTATCAAAAATAATACCTTTGTGCCAATAGAAAAAAATGTATTTTGATAAACTATAGACATACATTTTTTTGAAAGCTCAATCGCTTTGACCAATTTCAAAGGATTGTCGTCCATCAGCACTACATCAGACGCCTCTATGGCAGCATCCGAACCCATAGCACCCATGCCCACACCGATATCAGCTCTAGTCAATGCTGGTGCATCATTTACCCCATCACCTACAAATGCTGTTAACTTATGGTTATCTTTGCCGATTATTTCTTCTACTTTTACTACTTTTTCTTGCGGTAAAAGCTCACTGTAAACATCAGCAATTCCTAACTCTGCTGCATATTTATCTGCTACTGATTTTATATCTCCAGTTAGCATAGTGATACCAATACCCATGTTCTTTAAGGTTCTAACCGCATCAAGAGAGTCCTCTTTAAGTACGTCTGATATCACAATATGCCCAGCATACTCGCCATCTATTGCAATATGAAGTATTGTTCCTAGCATATGACATGAAATAGGCTCTACTCCCAACTTACGCATTAGCTTATCATTTCCTACAGCTACTGATTTACCATCAACCTTTGCTACAATACCGTAGCCACTGAGCTCCTGTACATCTGAAACTCTCTGAGTATCTATGCTTTTTCCATATGTTCTTTTAAGAGTTTCACCTATAGGATGAGTTGATGCATATTCCACATGAGCAACATACTCTATCAATTTTTTCTCATCTAAATCATTATGATGTACCTCATTTACGTCAAATATACCTTTAGTCAGACTTCCAGTCTTATCAAAAATTATATTTTTAACCTCAGACAAGCTTTGAATATAATTTGACCCCTTTATTAAAATCCCATGACTGCTCGCCCCGCCCAGTGTAGCAAAAAATGTAAGTGGTATACTTATAACAAAAGCACACGGACAGCTAATAACCAAAAAAATCAACGCCCTATAAATCCATTGTTCAAAATTTGCAGGTACAGATAATACTGCAACATTAACTATTGGCGGAATAACTGCCAGTGCCAAAGCCAAATAGCAAACTATAGGAGTATATATACTGGCAAACTTGTATACATAGGTTTCTTGTCTACTCTTATTGGAAGACGCGTCCTCAACCAGTTCCAAAATTTTTGATACAGTAGAATCACCAAATTCCCTTGTAGTTTTTATAGTAAGGACACTGCTCATATTAACACTGCCACTTATTACCTCATCACCAAATTGCACATCTCTTGGCATACTTTCACCAGTGAGTGCCGATGTGTCTAAAGAAGACTTTCCATCTACAACTACCCCATCAATTGGAACCTTTTCTCCAATTTTAACAATTATTTCACTACCTACTTCAACCTCATCGGGGTCTACTCTTGTAATTTCTTCTCCTGCTTTTACATTAGCATAATCAGGTCTTATATCCATTAAAGAACTTATACTTTTCCTGCTTTTATCTACCGCATAGTCCTCAAAAAGCTCACCTACTTGGTAAAACAGTATCACTGCAACTGCCTCTAAATAATCTCCACTTTTAGTATAAATTGCAAGCACAAATGTACCAATTGTAGCTACAGACATCAAAAAGTTTTCGTCAAAAACTTTACCTCTATAAATATTTTTAACAGCTTTTTTTATTACATCATAAGCAACAATAATATAAGCAAAAGCAAACAGAAAAAATCTTATAAAACTTTGAAGTGCAAAAAAATATCCAATTACAACCAAAACTATAGATGAGACAATCCTAAATAGCAAAATCTTCTGTTCTCTTTCCATTTACGTCTCCATCCTTTATTTAAACTGAAAACTAATTGAAAGTGCAACTGTATTTTCTTTTGGCACTTTTGTTCGCTACACTCACTGCGTTAGCGATCCCACTAATCAAATCCAATTGCACCTTTTCAAACAAAGTGATTTTTTAAATAACTAATAGTATTGCTTTAACATTTACTTATAACGCACTCAGGTTCAATATCTCGACATATATCTGTTACTTTGGCGATGATTTCTTCTACATCGACACCATCTTGAATATCTAGTTTTATCTTTTGAGTCATAAAATTTACTGTAGCTGAATTAATCCCAGTCAATTTGCTAATTTCATTTTCCATTAAATTTGCACAATTTGCACAATCAACGTTTATTTTGTATGACTTTTTCATAATTCCCCCTAATAATAAATATTGTATAATTTTTACCTGTTTATAAAAGATTAAAAAATTTGAATAATAAAATAACTTTATACAATTAAACTATTGTTTAATCGTATAATTGTATTATATAGTGAAGAAAATTATTTGTCAACGAAAATTTGAAATAATATTTTTAAGTTATATTATTTCTATTAGAATGAAAAAAGTATCGGTAGATATTTTTCGCATAAAAAAGTTCTATAATATCTGCTGGTTAAAAGCATCATCATCTATTATAGAACTATAGAATTCAAATTCAAAATAATAAAAACCATCCAAAAAGGATGGTAATAATATCAATTGGAGACGACAGTCGGATTTGAACCAACGATCAGGGAGTTGCAGTCCCACGCCTTACCACTTGGCTATGTCGTCATATGGGGTGAATGGTGGGATTCGAACCCACGATCTCCAGAGCCACAATCTGGCGCTTTAACCAGCTAAGCTACACCCACCGCAATACTAATTTAAAAATAGAAAATAATACAAAAAACAAACGAAAAATTCGTTTATTTTTATAAATGGTGGGCCTTCAGGGACTCGAACCCCGGACCTGCCGGTTATGAGCCGGACGCTCTAACCAACTGAGCTAAAGGCCCTCTTATGGTGCCTAGAGGCGGAATCGAACCACCGACACGGGGATTTTCAGTCCCCTGCTCTACCGACTGAGCTATCTAGGCATATAAAAGATGTCTATTAAATTTAAAAAAAATAAATTTTTATAAAAAAATGGTGACCCATCCGGGATTCGAACCCGGGACACCTTGATTAAAAGTCAAGTGCTCTACCGACTGAGCTAATGAGTCATATATATTCGTTTGGCTGGGGATACAGGATTCGAACCTGTGAATGTCAGAGTCAGAGTCTGATGCCTTACCGCTTGGCTAATCCCCAACATTTCCAATTTATAAAATGGCTGGGGATACAGGAATTGAACCTGTGAATGCTAGAGTCAAAGTCTAGTGCCTTACCGCTTGGCTAATCCCCAACAATGAAACCCCTAAGTTTAAATGGAGCGGAAGACGGGATTCGAACCCGCGACCCTCGCCTTGGCAAGGCGATGCTCTACCACTGAGCCACTTCCGCATATTAAATTTATTTGGTGCGGATAGAGGGAGTCGAACCCCCACGGTTGCCCGCTAGATCCTAAGTCTAGTGCGTCTGCCAATTCCGCCATATCCGCATTTGTATGGAGCTGGCGGTCGGAATCGAACCAACAACCTGCTGATTACAAGTCAGCTGCTCTGCCAATTGAGCCACGCCAGCACACATTATTTAATTTAAATGGCGATCCGGATGGGGATCGAACCCACGACCTCCAGCGTGACAGGCTGGCATTCTAACCATCTGAACTACCGGACCATTATTGGTGGACCCTACAGGGCTCGAACCTGTGACCCCCTGCTTGTAAGGCAGATGCTCTCCCAGCTGAGCTAAGGATCCAT
>NZ_MBEW02000046.1 GCF_001693775.2 Criibacterium bergeronii
GGTACAAGGACAATGGGATAAATATGTTGACTTAGTCGCTGACACACTTTTATAATTAAGCTTTTTATAGTAAAGGTGATATCCTTAAGTTTACATTTGCTGTTTTTATTAGTGGCATTACAATCACCAGCTTTTGTTAATATTATACAACAATGCATAGCATAACGCAGCATAATAAGTGGCATGGTTGTCCAAAAAATAAAACAGTGTTTATCTTCATGGTTGTCCTTGTATTTTAGCATATTGAATGCTATAATTTAAGCAAGGAAATCATATTAATAAAAAAACTATGGTGCAAAATGGATGATGATAAAATAGAATATACAATACAAATGGTACAAAAAATGACCTTGATGGACGATATATTTGCAAGGCAAATATTTAAAAATCATGAATGTAGCCAGCTGTTGATTAGGACTATATTAGATAATCAGGACATACAAATACAAGAGTTGACAGTGCAGGAGGACGTAGGTGGCTCTATATATAAGTCGGTAATACTTGACATATTGGCTAAGGATAATGACGGCATATTATACAACATAGAGATACAAAGAGCAGACAAGGGGGCAGAGCCGGTGAGAGCAAGATACCATAGTAGTATGCTTGATACTCACATACTGGCAAAGGGGCAAAAATACGGTGACCTCACGCAAACCTATATCATTTTTATAACAGAAAATGACATATTAAAAGGTGACCAAATGCTCTATACCATCAAAAGATATGTAGAGCAAACAAATAAACAATTTGCTGATGGTTCAAACATTATATATGTAAACACCAGCAAAACAGACGATACGGCACTGGGAAAACTAATCCACGACTTAAAATGCGTAGACCCTGAGCAAATGTATTATGAAGTGTTAAGGCAAGAAACCAAAATAGGCAAAAATGATAGAGAAAGGATGAAAAAAATGAGTTCAATAGTAGACGAAATCAGAGCTGATGGTATTAAAGTGGGAGAAGAAAGAGGAGAAGAAAAAAAGGGATTAGACGTAGCAAAAAAAATGATAAAAGAAAATCTTGACATAAGTCTAATAGAAAAAATAACAGGACTAAGCAAGGAAACTATAAAGTCAATGATGCTGTAGCAAATTTTTGTGACTAGTATAGCTACCGGCTCAATTTATCAAATAACATTATATAGCTTGCATTTTGACGTAAACATCAATAAAGCCACCTATTTTAAATGGGTGGCTTTATTATAATAAAAAATATAGCGCAGTGTGCAAATATTTTTTGCTATTTATAAACATAATATAGAAAATACATAGATTATAGGTTATACTATTAATATACTTTATATATGCAAATATATTTGATTGTGGCTCTGATAAGGCAGAGGCTTTTAAAACGCAGAGGGGTTGTAATTAATGGGATACCAAAGAAGAAAAATCGAAGCTGTAAGATTAATCATATCGACTGTTATTGCATTAATAGCAGTGTATTATCTAAGGGGATTTACACATTTTAATGAAATAATTTCCTTTGTGATTTTGTTATTGATAGATATTGGAGTTTACTTTGCATTAGCACCCTCCAAGCAAGCTAGGATAGACAAGCTAAAAAGAGAAGATACAAAGGAAAGAATGCAGCTAATGTATGACGCAAATAAAAAAATCAGAAAATTGAAATTTATGCAAAGGAATATCAAGGACAAAGATTATTTATTTTTGGTGAGAGACACGATTAAAACAGCAAACAATCTTATGGGATATTTGGACGAAAACCCTGATAAAATCACTAAGAGCAGAAAATTTTTGACTAGACAATTAGATATGGCGGTGGATAATGTAAAAGACTACATTGATGTCAACAGAGTGGATATCGAAAGAGCGAGGGTTGATAAATTTGAAGAGCAGTCAAAAAATATTATGAAAATCTTAAATGAAAGCTATCAGGAAGAGTTTTTGGCATTGGTAGAGGACAAGCTGGTCAATACAGACGTACAAAACGAGCTGTTAGAAAATAAAATCCAAGCTGAAAAGAGGATATCTATGCAAAGATTGCAATAAAAACTATGCTTTCTAACTATTATGAAGAAAAATACATTTTACACAAATTAGGAGGATTTTATGCAAGAGGTAAGCCTAGATGAATTAATGGCAAGCAAGGCGGGAGAATCTGATGTGTCCGTAGTGATAGATAGCCAAGAAGAATTAGTAGTACCAACAGCTAAAGAGGAATTTTCACCGGAAGAAGTACAAGCGGTAGAAAAAATCAAAAATACCATAGATTTTAAAAATGTACAAACACCGGTGCTATATGCGTCAAGCGCTCAAAAGGAGCTTTGTGAACTATCTTCCAATGTGCTTTCAAATATAAAATCTAAGGATTTGGGCGAAACCGGACAGCTACTGAGCAATTTGCTTACTACAGTGCAGGATTTTGATATTTCAGAATTACAAGAGGACAAAGGCTTTTTTGAATCTCTATTTAGCAAAAGCAAAAATAAAATTGATAAGATAATGGGCAAATATCAAGTGGTAGAAAAACAGGTCGACAAAATTGCCGACCAGCTTGATATATCAAAGGATGTCCTTATGAAAGATACAATTTTATTTGACAGATTGTATGACGAAAACTTGAAATATTTCAAAGAATTAAATCTATACATTGAGGCGGGCGAAGAATCTATATCAGATGTGAGGACGAATGTATTGCCAAAATTAATGCAAGAGGCAAAGGGCAAATCTGACCCAATGGCGATGCAGGTGGTGCAGGACTATCAGGCGAATATAGACAGATTTGAAAAGAAAATCCACGATTTAAAAACAACAAGAATGATAGCCTTGCAGACAGCTCCGCAGATAAAATTAATCCAAAGCAACAGCTCACTTTTAATAGACAAGATTGACCAAACCTTGGCAAACACTGTACCTCTATGGAAATCTCAGATGATTATTGCACTAGGCTTAGAGCATCAGGGCAAAATTGCTGAGATGCAAAAAGAAATTTCGGACATTACTAACGAACTTTTAAGAAAAAACGCTGATAAATTGAAACAAAATACTTTAGAGGTTGCTAAAGAGGCACAAAGAGGTATAGTGGATATAGAGTCTGTAAAATATGCCAACGAGCAGTTAATCTCTACAATCCAAGACTCTATAAAGATAAACGAGGACGCAAGAACCGCAAGGAAAAATGCGGAGGTTGAGCTATTTAAGCTGGAGGAAAATCTTAAAGAGGAATTGGAAAAGACAGTGCGTGGAAAGTAGAATATACAAAGGTGCTTTTCTTTGTTAGCCGGTAAGGTCAAGTGTTTATGAAGAATTACAATTAAAGTGGTTTATTGGATTTTAGTATTATAAGATTTTCAAATAAAAAAGTCTGAGTTTATGGTATAATTAAAACCGTAATTTCAGACTTTTATTTTTTAGGAGTATATTTTGCAAAATAATTTGATAAATAAAATCAGGGTATTAGATGGTGCTAGTTTAAAATGGATAGCTATGCTGAGTATGTTTTTAGACCATTTTAACAAGGGATTTTTAAAGCTTTACTTTCAAAAATCTCCCTATCAAGATGTGACTTTAATCGTATTGAGCAAAGCTTTTGCTGTATTAGGCAGGGTTGCATTCCCTATATTTTTGTTTTTACTTGTAGAGGGGTTTTTGCACACTAGGTCTAAGGCAAGATATTTTTTTCAGATGCTGATTTTTGCATTTATATCGGAAGTGCCTTTTGACATGGTGGTTTCCGGCAGGTTTGTAGACTTTTCCCATCAAAATATGTTTTTTACTCTAGCATTGGCTGTAGCTACTATGTGGGCGGTGGATATGCTAAAAAACAGATACTATAGCTGGAGGTCTTTATCTATTGCGGTATTTGTAATGTCTTTTTTGACAGCTACTTATTTTAGGTTTGACTATTTATTTTTAGGCATTTTAATTCCTATGCTTTATTATTTAAACTACAAAAACAGGTTTGGGTCCTCTATTATAAATTATATTATATATGTAATGACTACGTTTGACTTTGCATCTGCATTTGGATTTTTCATGGTGAACACTTACAATGGAAATAGGGGCAAGTTTTACAAATGGATTGGGTATTTATTTTATCCGGCACATCTTTTATTAATTGGATACTTGAGGATGTTTGTCCTTAATATTTAATAGTTTTAATACAAAAAAAATTATCTAAATAAAATGTTTAAGTGTCAATGTCAATGTCTTATAAGAATTTATTTAAATTTATTATCTGTTGCTTTTTATTTCTAATATTAGTTTATTATAAAATTGAGCGGGTACAATAGAATATAAGATTTATGAAATGATTAAATTTTATTATCGTGATAACCATATTAAAGATGTTAATAATAAATTTAAACGGAGGACGTTATGAGTATTTTATCTTGGATTATAATAGGAGCATTAGCAGGTTGGATAGCAAGTAAGATAATGGGAACTGATGAACAGCAAGGCGGATTAGGTAACATCATAGTTGGTATACTTGGTGGTGTAATAGGTGGCTGGATAATGTCATTTATAGGGAAAACCGGTGTAAATGGTTTTAGTCTTTGGTCATTTATAGTTGCTTTAATTGGCTCGATTGTGCTTATTGCCATATTTAAGGCTATTAGAAAATAGTTAGTATAAGTTTAATTTATAATAAAAAGCTGAAGTGTGAGAATATATTTTCATACTTCAGCTTTTTTATGCTATTTATTTGAAACATTACGATTTTAAAGGGTATAATCTAAATATAAAAATCAATATAAAAGGGGGATAATTTGAACTTACAAGAGGAGCTTTTTTCGTTGCAGGATACTAAATATAAGGAGTTTCAAGCAAGGCTAATACCTAATATTGATAGTGGCAGGATAATGGGAGTTAGGCTACCGATTTTAAGGAAATTGGCAAAAAAAATTGAAACTCAAGCTTTTTTAAATGAACTGCCTAAAAAATATTTTGAGGAGGATTTACTACAAGGCATTATCATTTCAAATATTAAGGACTATCAAAACTGCATTGAAAAATTAGAAAATTTTTTGCCTTATGTTGATAACTGGGCAGCTTGTGATACAATTTCGCCGAATATTTTTAAAAAGCATAAAACTGAGCTTATATTGAAAATTAATAATTGGATTAAATCAAAGCATACCTACACTTGCAGGTTTGGACTAAAAATGCTTATGACCCATTATTTAGATACTGATTTTAAAAAGTCATATTTGAAATTGCCGCTACAAATTAACAGCGATGAATACTATGTAAATATGATGATTGCTTGGTTTTATGCAACAGCTCTAGCTAAAAGGTGGCAGGAGACTATAAGCTATCTTGAGGGCAAAAAATTGGATAAATGGGTGCATAACAAAACCATACAAAAAGCAGTGGAAAGTTACAGAATAACTGATGAGCAAAAAAATTATCTTAGACAGCTTAAACTATAGTAAATGTATGGACATTTTTGTTGCTAATCGGAAAATATGGGTATATTACTTAAAAGGGATGTGCAGGAAAATAAAATTTTTAGTAGAAATTTATGCAAGATAGAGCGTTAAAAGTTATGCGGCTTTTAATTAAATATTTTGATTAGGACAGTTACTAAATTTATTTTCCGTTCAAAATTATCGTAAGAAGTAAATATATATGAGCATTTTATACATATTTTGTGATAATTTGGATAAGTGCATCAAATGCGGGTAAACGTATTCAAAGGAGGATTAGATGGGTCAGCAAGAGGACATAGTTACATTTTTAAAAAATAGAGATGTTTGGGAATTGGATGAGTTGGAAGAATTTAAAATCCTAATGCTTTATTATAAAAGTGTCATAAGGGAAGTCAGGACGAAATTGGAGGTGCTAAATGATGAGCTTTCCATGAGAAACCAGCGTAACCCTATAGAATTTGTAAAAAGTAGACTTAAAAAACCATCCAGTATAGCACAAAAGCTAAGAAGAAGAGGCTTACCGCTTACTACTGAGTCAATTAAAGAAAATATTCAAGATGTGGCAGGAATAAGAGTGGTTTGTAGCTTTTCTGATGATATTTATAAAATAGCGGATATGCTTATCAAGCAAGACGATATCAAGCTTTTACAGATAAAAGATTATATAAAAGAACCAAAGCCAAATGGATACAGCTCACTGCATATTAT
>NZ_MBEW02000047.1 GCF_001693775.2 Criibacterium bergeronii
GAATATATGTCGTAGCTTCTTTCTCCTCTGTCTGTTTGTTCTACTACCACTGGTACATATGCCATTAGTGCTCTCCTTACTATTTTAGATTAACTATTTTTTTATAGTTTCTCCCTTTAAAAATTCTACTGTGTTTTTAGCTATTATGTTGTCTATCATGCCTTTTTTCTGCTTTTCTCCAAACATAGCTTTTATTTTATCTACATCCATGTTGTAAGCGTCAGCAACTTTCTTGAATTCTTCTTCAACTTGGTCTTCACTGTAGCTAATGTTTTCTAATTTTTTAACTTTTTCCAATACTAATGTAGATTTAATTCTTTTTTCTGCTTCCGGACGCATTTCAGCTTTCAGTTCGTCCTCAGTTTTGCCTATATAATTTAGGTATGAATTAATATCCAGTCCTTGATACATTAGGCTATGAGCAAATTCATCGTACATCATATCTGTCTGAGTATCTATCATTTCTACCGGAACATCTATTTTTGAATCTTTAACTATTTCTCTGATTATGTCATCTTCAAAGTCAGCATCTGCGTGTTCTTTTTTGTGGTCTTCCAGTTCTTTTCTTATGCTTTCTTTTAATTGGTCTAATGTGTCAAATTCGCTGATATCTTTAACAAATTCGTCATCAAGCTCAGGTAATTCTTTTTCTTGAATTTGGTTGATTTTTACATCGAATGTAACCGGAGCACCTGCTAAGCTCTTTTCATGATAATTTTCAGGGAATGTTAGGTCTAATGTCTTTTCTTCGCCAAGCTTCATACCAACTAATTGGTCTTCAAATCCATCTATGAAAGATTTTGAGCCAATTTCTAATTTATAATTTTCAGCTTTTCCGCCTTCAAATGGCACTCCATCTTTTTTACCTTCAAAATCTAGGTGAACTATGTCGCCTTCTTTGATAGCTCTGTCTTCTATTGTTACTATTCTTGCATTATGCTCTCTTTTGTGTTCTAATTCGTGCTGTACTTCTTCGTCTGTAACCTCAACCTTTGGATATTCTATTTCCAATCCTCTGTATTTACCTATTTCTATTTCAGGTGATACTACTACTTCTACACCTATCACTACGTCTTTACCTTTTTCTATTTCTTCAATGTCAATTGTTGGCGTAGCTACTGGCACAAGGTCTATTTTTTCCATTTCATCATAGAATTCTTTTGAAAACGCTGCATTTATAGCATCTTCGTAGAAGAAACCTTCACCATAATATTTTTCTACCATTGCCTTAGGTACTTTACCTTTTCTGAATCCCGGTATATTTATTTTACCTTTATTCTTTTCAAACGCATTATTAATATATTTGTCAAAGTCTTCCCTTTTTATTGTTAATTTTAATTTCGCGTTGTTACCTTCTCTGTTTAATAATTCTAAAGACATTTCATCCTCCTAAATTTTATTTAACCGCATTATTATATCATATTATTTTCTTATTGAAAAGGGATTGTATTTATATTTAATTTGTTTAACACACTTAAATTACTGGTTAATACAAGGCTTGTGATGTAATATTTGCACAAAAACATCTGCCATTTTTTTGAAATATCGCCTTATTTATAAGCATATATCTAATAAAATAGCAGATTTTTTGATTATTTTAATTTTCCCAATAAACTTCTAGATTGTCACCAGCTTTGATGGGTGTAGTATATTCTGCAGGCTGACCGTTTAACTTTGTTATTAATGCTTTACCCGAAGATTTCATGGTGTCAAAGTTGGCAAACTCAAAAACATCTACAAAGATTGGATTTTGCTTATTTGATTTAATTGTAACCAATCTACCGTTAAACGTAACTTGCAAAATAGTCTTAGGGGATATTGTTTCCGCTTTTACATAATCTGCTTTTCCCAAAACCGTAATTACATCATTTGGATATAAGGTTGTATCATTCATAGATATTTTATCATTTACACAAAGTGAAATATCGTGTAAATCCATGTAATCTTTAAATTTTTCTATTGTATCAAGATATTCTACATACAGTTTATCTCCGTTTTGAAGTTGTAAATTAAAATCTGTAGTCTTTGTCCCATTTAATATTATGTTATATGCGTAATTTAGCTTTTTGCTTTCAAAGGTTATATATTCTTCGCCAACAGCCTCTCCTAGTGTTATACTGATGTCCTCACCTCTTACTGCCGGTTCTATAAATATTTTATCTCCATCGTTAATCGCAGAATCTATGCCGGCTTTTTCTCCATTTAAGGTTATAATAGCCTCTGTACCATAATCAGAGCTAAACAATTTTTCTTTACCGTTTAAGTAAATCAAAAGTGATTTACCCTTTCTAGCTATCAAATCTTTTGGATTAAACCCTGATAATATTAAAGCGTCTCCTACTCTTAGCCCCGGAGCTCTAAATAGTCTAACATCTTCATCGTTTACAGACACGTCTAAAAAATCTTTTGTATGATTTTTAATGGTTGATTGTAGTAGTCCAACAGGCATTATAGACTGTGGAGAGCTTAAAAACGCTTCATCGCCCTCTATGTCTTTTAATGATGACGGATTTTTTACTACTACCCTTTCAGGCTGGATATCTAAATACTGAGCAATCAGCTTGTTAATTCTAGGTATTTGTGAGCCTCCTCCAACTAAAAATACTGCACTTGGAGACTTACCGTTCACCTTTACTATACCATCGGCTATATTTTTCGCTACTAGGTCAATTGAATCTTCGATTTTATCTAAAATCTCTTCTGTATCCACTTCCATTTGAGAGCCTATGATATCTGAAAATTTTTGTGTTGGAGCATACATTAAATTACATTTCAAATTTTCTGCTGTATCAAAATCTAGTAGATAAGTTCTTGATAATGCCTCTGTAATTTCATCGCCTGCTGTTGATGTCATTTCATAGCCTACTATCGTACCATCTCTTGTTATTGCAATATCAGATGTACCTGCTCCTATATCAACCATAGCTATGTTTAACAGCCTTACATTTTCAGGTACTGTCACCTCAAGTGCTACAACTGGCTCTAAATCCATATATGAAACGCTCAAATCTGCTCTTTTTACAACTGACTCCAATGCCTCTATGACAACTTTTGGCAAAAATGTAGCTATCATTTCGCAGGTTAGTTTTTTTCCTTTTTGACCTTCCGGATTTTTTATTTCGTAATCGTCAAGCTTGTATTTCATTACAGTATGCCCTACATTATAGTAAGGTACACCCTCTTGCACGTTTTCCTTAATCATATCGGATGCCTTTTGCAAGACTTCCATATCCAATTTTTTGATTATTTTTGGACTAATTTCTGTTTCTTCTTCAAATTCAAAGGTACATTCCGCCTGTATTGTCCTTAATGACCTGCCTGCTGCAGCTACTGAAACTTCGTGTAATTTGAATCCAGTCTCTTCTTCAAGCATTTTTTTGACTGATTTTACAACCTCTGCTACTGCCTGTATGTCATGTACTTGACCATCATACATGGCTCTGCTTTTGTGATTTTGAATGACAATATTTGTAATAACCAGCCTTTCATTTATCATTTTTCCCAAGATGCCTATTACATCTCTTGTCCCTACATCTAGTGAGAAAAATACGTCTTGTAAATTTTCATCTTCTATCATGCACTCCTCCTTAATTGGAATAGCTTGCAATTATAAATAATTTTATAAGGATGTGAATCTATATTTTTTATTGTGGTTAAAATATTGGTGAGTCATCGATACTACCGCCATTGTCTTGTGCAGGTTGTGAATTTTCGTATGATACCGGTGGAGCACTTTGCTGCCCTGTATCCTCATGTGCCGATGGCTTAGGTCGCTCAGGAGTAGGCTCTGTTGCCGGTGGCTGAGGTTGTACAGGCTGCTGTGGCTTAGAGCCTGCATTTTGTGTATTATTATTGTCATTATTACTTTGCTGTTCTGAGTTTGTAGAAGGAGCTTGTTGCCCTTGATTTGGTTCAACTGTATTAGTTTGTATATCTTGATTTTGCTGTCCTTGATTTTCTTCAAATATTATGCCGTCTAATTGCTGATTTTCAGTAGGTTCTACTGCGTTTGTCTGTTGTGTATCACCATCTAATGAATCAATTTCTTCTTCTGAAGGGTCATATGGCTTGTCTGATTTATTAAAGCCTTTTGGTTCTAGTGATAATTCCGAATCTATTTTATTCATAACTTTTGCCCAAAGTTTTGTCGGTATTTCTGACGTATATGATAATTCTCTTGGTGTGTCTGAGCCTATCCATATGCTACCTGTGTAATAAGGGGTAAATCCTGCAAAGTATACGTCCTTTACATCTGATGTAGTACCTGTTTTACCGGCAGATGGCATATTGCTCAGTTTAGCACTTGTTGCACTGCCTGATTTTACTACTCCTACAAGCATATCGACCATTTGAGATGCTTTATTTTCGCTAATCATTTCAAATACCTTAGGCTTGCTTTCATAAATAACTTTATCTGTAGAATCAAGTATTTTTGTAATGAATACCGGGCTGTTTTGTTTTCCAAGATTTGCTATACCTGCATATGCTGATGTCATTTCCAGCGTGGTTACACCTTTGGTTAAGCCTCCTAGTGCCAATGACAAGTTTTCATCATTTACGGCAGGATTTTCACTAGACCTGACTAAATGCTTAAATCCCATTTGTGTAAGGTAATCAAGTGACCTATTGGCTGCTGCTATTTTTGTAGGAGCTAATGTCTCTAATGTCTTTACTGCCGCTACGTTTGAAGAAACTGCCAACAAGAATTTCATAGTCCTGTTTCCATAGTATACTCCATGTATATTTTTAGGCCAAAAACCTGTAGGACTTGTACTGTCCTCTCTTGGCTTATCATTTATCATAGTGTTTGGTGTCATTCCATCTTTTAGTGCAAGTAAATATACAGCGAGCGGTTTTATTGCAGAGCCCGGCTGTCTTGGATTATCTGCTCTATCAAATATTAAACTTCCGTATTGTCCTCTACCGCCAATATATGCTTTTACATCTCCTGTATGCTGGTCAATTATAACCATGGCAGCTTGTGGCTGTATTACTCCATTTTGGTCAAAATACGAATTCGGGAAGTTCGCTTTATTGGCAAATTCTCTTTCAAGTATTTGCTGTATTTTTGTATTTAATGTTGAATATATCTTGAGTCCGCCAAATTTTAATAGATTATTTGCTTGTTCTTCTGTATTACCTTGCTCCACCAATATTTTTACTGCTTCTTTTTTTACTCTGTCATTAAAATATGTTGATATATCTCTATTATTTCTTTTCGGAAAGTTTATAATTACATTTTCATTTAATGCTCCCTGATATTTTTCTTCATTTATAATGCCAAGTTCTCTCATTTTTGAGAGGACAACCTTGCCTCTTTCAACCGATTTTGGATTTAATGTAGCTTTAGTAACCACTAATGAACCGTTTTTTAGCATCATATCTTCATAATAATCTATTTTTCCAGCATTTTTCAGTGCATCATATACTTGCTTTTGCACTTCTGTAGGCACTACATTGCCGTTTGATGGTGGATAAAGCTTTATCTGAAGTGATGAAATGTCATCTTGTGGTGTAATCTCTGATAAGGTGTATGGAATATATTTTGTAGGATACTGCGTAATTCCTGCTATTATTGCACACTCCATCAAGCTTAAATCGCCTACATCTTTATTAAAATAGGCTCTTGCCGCCGCCTGCACTCCGTTTACATTACTACCCAAAAATACGGTATTTAGATATGCGTACATTATGTCACTTTTATCTAGCTTTTGGTCTAGCTTTATCGCATAAACTATATCAGTAACTTTTCTTAGAGCACTTTTTTCTGTACTGGTTAAAAGGTTTTTTGACAACTGCATATTAATAGTAGAGCCACCTTGTTCAAAAGAGCCAATCTTTATATCATGTACCAAAGCTCCAATCAATCTTTTAAAGTCGACACCTCCATGCTCATAAAATCTTTCATCTTCTATGGCTATGAATGCTTTTTGTAAATCCATAGGTATTTGTTCTATAGGAACGATTGTCCTATCGATACCGCTTTGCACCTTTTCTGAGATGTTTCCCGCATCATCATATATATAGG
>NZ_MBEW02000048.1 GCF_001693775.2 Criibacterium bergeronii
ATATTCGACAAGATAGAGGAGTTTTTCAAAGATCTTCTACTGGGCGGTATCCAAGCAAATCTTGAGTCCATGTTTCTTGACATCAACGATAAAGTTGGTGCGATTGCAACGGATGTGGGAAAGACACCGATGGGGTGGAACGGACAGGTTTTCAGCTTTATTAAAAGCATTAATGATTCCGTTATCATTCCCATTGCAGGGCTAATCATTACGGCAGTCCTTTGTATCGAGCTTATCAATATGGTTATGCAAAAGAACAATATGCACGATACGGATACCTTTGAATTTTTCAAATACATCATAAAGATGTGGATTGCCGTATGGTTAGTGTCCCATGCTTTTCAGTTTTCTATGGCAGTCTTTGATGTGGCACAGCACATGGTAAATAAAGCGGCAGGGGTTATCAATACCTCTGCCGTTATCTCCGGAGATCAGATTGTAACGATGGTAGAAGGCTTAAAAGATAAAGGTCTTGGAGAGCTTGTCATGATACTCTTTGAAACCTCGCTCATAAAGGTGGCAATACAGGTCATTTCCATTGTGATTATGCTTGTGGTATACGGCAGAATGTTTGAGATTTATGTTTACTCATCCGTTTCAGCCATTCCTTTTGCCACAATGGGAAACAAAGAGTGGGGACAAATCGGAACAAACTATATCAAAGGCTTATTTGCTATAGGATTACAAGGACTCTTTTTAATGGTTTGTCTTGGAATATACGCAGTATTAGTTAAGACAATACAGATAACAGATATACACACAAGTACCTTTACGATACTTGGATATGCGGTTTTGCTGGGGTTAATGATGCTAAAGAGCGGAACACTGGCCAAAAGCGTATTAAATGCACACTAAAAGAAAGGAAATATATGATGAACAAAAGAAAAACAGTATTGATAGCAGTAGCAGTTGGAACAGGTATTTTGGCAGTGATGGATAGAATCAGGCTTCACAGCAAAGTGAATGACTTGGAAGAAAGAACAAAGGACATCGGTCGCTGCCACAATGATTTTTGTCTAATGCAGGAAAGATATAACAGAAGCACAAATGAACAGATTGCAAGTATTCAGGAAGAAATCGGCTCCGTATATGAGCATATAGAGGAGCTTTCAAAGGGTAAAGAAGATGGGAGGTAAGTTATGGCGTATGTACCTATCCCAAAAGACTTAAAGAAGGTAAAAACAAAGGTGGCATTCAACCTGACAAAAAGACAGCTTATCGGTTTTACGATTGCAGGAATGATTGGAATACCAATCTATTTATTTATGCGAAAGGTAGTTCCAAATGATATAGCAGTTATCTTTCTCATTGTGTCCACTCTACCTATATTTTTCATAACTCTTTTTGAAAAGGACGGACTTAGCTTTGAGAAATACTTTAAGTATATTTACCTTCATAAATTTTATCAGCCACAAAAAAGAGTGAGAAAGGAGGTTTATCTTGAAAGACAAAAGAAAAATTCAGCAGCTAAAGTTAGAACAAAACCAAAAGAAGTTAAGAAGTCAAAAACAGGACTTAAAGCAAAATAAGGGAAAGTCTAAAAAAGATAGGGGCGGATTACTTGACCTTATCTTTAGGAAAGAACCGAAAAGATACACTGTTGAAGATACCATTCCCTATCTTAGACTCTTAAAAAGCGGGATATGTCAGATTGATGAAAAGCATTTTAATAAGAGTATTGCCTTTGAGGATATAAACTATCAGCTTGCCTTAGAAGAAGATAGAGATTTGATTTTTAATCAGTTTGCAAATTTTCTTAATTCCTTTGATCCAAGTGTCAGCATAGAGTTTTCATATATTAATCAGCTTGGCAGAAATGAAGAAATGAAATCAGCCATTCAAATACCGGATAAAAAGGACGGTTTTGACGATATTCGCCTTGAGTTTAGAGAAATGCTGAAAAGCCAGATTGTAAAGGGAAATAACGGACTGAAAAAATCAAAGTATGTAACCTTTACAGTGGAAGCGGATAATTTAGAGCAGGCAACATCAAAACTTGAAAGACTGGAGATAGATATATTATCAAGTCTTAAAAGTATGGGAGTAAGAGCAGAAAGTCTAAACGGAGAAGAAAGGCTGAAGATACTTCATGATGTTTTAAATCCCAATAAGACCTTTGAATTTTCATATAAGGACTTAAAGAAGAAAGAAAGCACAAAGACATATATTGCTCCTGATGAATTTAACTTTACACCGTCAAGGTATTTTAAGTTTGGGAAATTTATCGGAGCAGCAAGTCATTTTCAAATCCTTGCAAGTGAGCTTTCAGACCGTATGCTTGCAGAGTTTTTGGATATAGACGATAACATCAATATCTCTTTTCATATCAAGGCAATCGAACAGTCGGAAGCCATTAAGATGGTAAAAAGAAAAAATACCGATATTGACAAGATGAAGATTGAGGAGAATAAAAAGGCTGTAAGAAGCGGTTATGATATGGACATTCTTCCAAGTGATTTAATCACCTATGGGGAAGATGTAAAAAGCCTCTTAAAAGACCTTCAGACAAGAGATGAGCGTATGTTTGTCGTAACCATCATCTTTATGAACTTTGCAAGGACAATTCAAAGGCTGGACAATACCATTTCTCAAATCAGCTCCATTGCCAATAAGCATAATTGCAAGTTAAAAAGACTTGATCACTCACAGGAGCAAGGCTTAATCAGTGTACTTCCACTTGGGGTAAATAAGATTGAAATTGACAGAGGACTAACCTCATCATCTACGGCAGTATTTATGCCTTTTACCACAGAGGAGCTATTTATCAATTCAAGTAACAGTTTGTATTATGGACTAAATGCCCTAAGCCATAACCTGATTATGGCAGATAGAAAGAAATTGAAAAACCCGAACGGTTTAATTCTCGGAACTCCGGGAAGTGGTAAATCCTTTAGTGCAAAAAGAGAAATGGCAAATGCCATTCTTACAACCGATGATGATGTAATTATCTGCGATCCGGAAGGCGAGTACGGAAACCTTGTGCGTCAGTTTAAAGGAGAAGTCATAAAGGTAAGCAGTAAATCAAAGGACTATCTTAATCCTTTAGATATAAATATGAACTATGGAGATGGGGACGCACCGCTGAAAGATAAAGCAAACTTCATTATGTCGATGCTTGAATTAGTAGTTGGTGGTAGCGGTCTTACAGCAGAAGAAAAGTCGGTTATAGACAGATGCCTTCCTAAGATTTATGAAAAGTATTTTGAAAATCCAAAGCCTTGTAATATGCCCATTCTTCAAAACCTATATGATATGTTAAAAGGACAGGAAGAAAAAGTCGGAAAAAAACTGGCAACGGAAATGGAGATTTATGTAACAGGTTCTCTTAATGTATTTAACCATCAGTCCAATGTGGACTTAAATAAGCAGCTACTTTGTTTTGATATTAAGGAACTTGGAAGTCAGCTTAAAAAAATCGGAATGCTCGTTATTCAGGATCAGGTGTGGAATAAGGTATCGCAAAATAGGGGAAATAAGGCTACAAGGTACTATATCGACGAGTTTCACTTATTGTTAAAAGACGAGCAGACAGCTTCCTATTCCGTAGAGATTTGGAAAAGATTTCGTAAGTGGGGAGGAATCCCGACAGGCATTACACAAAATGTCAAAGACCTACTGATGAGCAAGGAAATTGAAAATATCTTTGATAATACGGACTTTGTTTTAATGCTCAATCAGGCTTCAGGCGATAGAGAGATTTTAGCAAGGAAACTTAAAATCTCACAGCCACAGCTAAAATATGTAACCAATTCCAATGCAGGAGAAGGACTTTTGTTCTTTGGAAATACCATTGTACCTTTCCTTGATAAGTTCCCGAAAGATACAATTCTTTATCAGAAGATGACAACTAAGCCTGAAGAAGTGAGGTAGGCTTATGGGAAAGAAACTGAAAAAGGACTTTAAGGAAAGGCAAAGGGCAAGGATTGAAAAGGAAAGGCTGCAAAGTAATAGCAGCATAGAGCCTGAAGAAAATAAGCTAAAGCATAACGATGATTACAGAGGGAAAATCGTCCATGACAAAGACAGATTTCAAGATAAGGTTCATGAAAAGGTCAGTAAGAGAAGTGCAGAAACTGAATTAAACGGAAAAACTTCTAAAAGAAATGCAAGGTATATAAGTCCTGAAACAGGAAGTGTAAGTCAGGAAGAAATCGGGAAAGCAGATTATGATACTGAGGTTAAGGATGGAAAAATCTATGATCCTTTAGGAAAAGACCTCGACAATGACGGAATCATAGACAGATATGACAATGACTTTAGGGACAGCGACTATTTTGAGTCAACCTATGATGTAGAGGATAATCTGCAACATAAAGTAGAAGATACAAAAGGCTTTTCAAAAAGCCAAAAAGCTCAAAAGAAAAATTATAAGAGAAAAAACTATTCTGATAAGCTCTATACCAGAAAAAAGGATAAAGAAGCCAAAGAGGAAAAGGCGGATAGTAAAAAAAGCGGAAAAGAAGCCATTCTTGATAGAGAAAAGAAAAACAGGCTTTCTAAAGAACAGGAAAGAGCCTTTAAGAATAAGACTTCTAAAGTGTCCGCTTTATCAGGACTTGCTAAAGGAAGTGAAACCGTAAGAGATTACCTATCTCATGGAAGCGATGAAAATCAAGGGGTAGAGGCAGGAGAGAAGACAGCAGATACAAGCTCAAAGCTCATTCATGGCATTAAGAACTACTCGGATAAGAAAAAAGCAAAAAAAGGATATGACCTTACGAATAAGGACTATAAAATCAGAAAGAGAAAATCCAAACTTGAGTTTCGAGATGCCAAAGAGGAGCTGAAAAAGACACAGGAGTATCAAAAAGCAAATAACTTTAAGCGATTTCAGAAGCGAAAGCAGATGAAAGATTCCATTAAAAGGCAGAATAAGTCAAGGCTTAGAGATCGCATTAAGGAAGGGCTTATAGGAAGTCTTAAAAGTTCAAAGGAAGTTATATTAAGAAAAGCGAAGGGACTTATGATTATTTTCATAGGTCTTATTATTTTGGGAACTTTCTTTATCAACTTTGCAGGAACAGGAATGACAGGCTTTATGAACTCCACAAGTTCTGTTCTTACAACAAGCTATTTGTCAAAGCCAAATGTCCTAAGTGAAATCAATGAGAATTTTTCGGAGATGGAAAAGGAGCTTCAAAGTGAGGTTGACAATGTAGAAGAAAATTATCCCGGATATGATGAGTACATCCTAAATAACACAGAGTACATCGGTCATAATGTCCACGAGCTTTTATCCTACATTACATCAAGGTGCGGGGAAGTAAAGAATGCATCGGAAGTAAGCTCCGTATTAAATGAGCTTTTTAAGTCCATGTATGACCTTGAGTATAAGGAAGAAGTGGAAATCAGATATAGGACAGTTACAGAAACTTATACCGATGAAGATGGAAATGAATATACCGAAAGCCATGAAGAACCTTACGAGTACAAGAAACTGATTGTAACGCTTCATAAAAAAGAGATGGATAGCATTATCAGAAAGGTTTTTGCAAACTATCCTGACAATCTGAAGCACTATGAAGCCCTATTCCTTGCTCAAGGCAATATGGGAGAAGCCTTTGGTAATAGCGACCTTATTGCTTCCAATGGAGGTATCGGAGGCGGAAAAGAGTATGAGGCTTCTACGGAAGTTCAAAAGAAGATTGTAAATGCTGCATACATTACGCCATCTCCGGGGGCAGGCTGGTGTGCCATGTGGGTATCACAGGTCTATCAAAATGCAGGACTTGGATATATTGGCGGAAATGCCTGTGATATGTATCGAAACTACACCTTTACATCGGACAAATCAAAACTCAAGGTGGGAATGCTTGTTGCGGTGGAAAGTAGTAGCAGCGGAAGTACAGCAGGACTTACTTATGGTCATGTAGGCATTTATATAGGCGATGGCAAAGTAATAGATAATATCGGTCGAAT
>NZ_MBEW02000049.1 GCF_001693775.2 Criibacterium bergeronii
AGATAATATCAAATGGTCCAAATTTATTTGAAACCTCTGTCAAAAAGCTTGAATCAGCCTGAGAACCTATACAGATATGAACATTATCTTTTTCGTATGACTTGCATCTTTCATCGATATCTACCCCGACTATTTGTGCATTTGTACCAAAAAAATCCTGCCACATCTGCATAGAACCGCCTTTAAACACTCCAATCTCAAGCATTTTCACATCAGTTCCAACATACTTACCGAAATACTGTTGATATATTTCGAAATAATGCCACCATTTATTCATAACATTATGTTTATGTTTAAAATAGAATTCTTCCATTTTGTTAGATGTTATCACATGATTTGGAATCATCTTATCTATTAAATAAACTCTTTCTTTATCGCAATCAATATCTAATGTTCCTAGATTGCTCTCATCGGGTATAAATAAATCTCCGCAACCTATAATCTTTTCCTCAGGAATCTTATAATCTTCAATTAACTGCTTTTTTATAATATCACTTTCCTTTGGGGTAACAACAATATAATCGAATTCAAGCTGTGATATTTTGTCAGGAGATTCAATAATATAATCAAATTCATTTATTTTTTTCCCCCACTTGCTTTTATTATTGTCTATAATTTTGATAATGTCGACTTTTTTACATATAGGATTTTTTTGCAAAAAAGAAATTGCATTTGTCCCTGCTCCAAATAAAATTATTTTCATACTCTTTTCCTTTAATCTAATATTAATATGTTTATTTCATTTGATTATGATTTAAAAAATCTTTTATCTGATTCTCAACGACTTTGTTAATCGCATCAGGCGAATCGTCTACAAGCCATATTTTTGTCCATTCGACCGTTTGCTTGATAGCCTCATCAATATCCCAAATTGGAGAATATCCAAATTGAGCATGAATCAAGCTGGTATCCAAACGCAAAAAATTTGCTTCATGAGGTCCATGATCTGTATCATTTACCTCATACTTAAAATCACTTCCATAGTATTTTGCAAAAAGTTTTACTAATTCAATTGTATGGACACAATCACTTGTACTCGGCCCAATGTTATAGAACCCTTGTTTTGCCTTATCATCCATCTGTAGGATAGCGATTGTCAGATAAACAATCAATGGATCTAACACATGTTGGTATGGTCTTATTGAGTATGGATTTCTTAAACTAACAATATCTCTGTTTTTAACTGCTCTAACACAGTCAGGTATAATGCGATTGTCCGCAAAATCTCCACCACCAATTACATTTCCGGCCCGCGCTGTTGATGCTGAAACGTTCATTTCATTAAAAAAACTGTTTTTATAACTATGAGTTACTAATTCAGAACATGATTTAGAGTTAGAGTAAGGATCAAAACCATCTAAAGAATCGTCTTCACGATATCCCCAAACCCATTCATTATTTTTATATACTTTGTCAGTAGTTATATTCAAAAAAGATTTGACACAAGCGTGATTTCTAATACATTCGCAGACATTCACTGTACCCATTACATTTGTTTCATAAGTTGCTCTAGGTTCTTTATATGAGGTTCTAACTATAGGTTGTGCTGCTAGATGGAATACAATTTCAGGATTATAAGCTTTAAATGTTTTACTTAATCTTTCAAAATCTCTTATGTCTCCAATAATTGATACTATTTGTTTGTCTAATTCTAACATTTCATATAATGATGGTTTTGTGGGAGGCTCTAAAGAATAACCTATTACATTTGCTCCTAAAATAAGCAGGAACTTGCTAAGCCACGCTCCTTTAAATCCTGTATGCCCTGTAACTAAAACCGTTTTATTTTTGTATTTTTCTAAAATATCTAACATAATCATCCTTGTATTATTAAATTCGTATCAATCTTCCCATATTTTCCATGGTGCATTCCCACTTTCCCATATACTTTCTAATTTCTTTTTTTCACTAAGTGTATCCATGCATTGCCAAAATCCTTTATGCACATAACCATTCAACTGTTTTTTTTCAATAAGGCGTTGCATAGGTTCCTTTTCCAATATTGTTGAATCATCATCAATAAATTCAAAGAAACTAGGTTCCAAAATCATATAACCAATATTTATTAATTCTCCATCAAAATCAGATTTTTCACGAAAAGCTGTTATTTCACCATCGTTAGAAATATCGACTACGCCCTTATTTTGTCCATAATTGTACAAACAAATGGTTGCTTTCTTCCCGCTTTTTTCATGATGCTCTATAAGCTCTCTAAGGTTTACATCACTTACAGCATCTCCATAAGTTACAATAAACCTTTCGCCGTTCACATAATCTTTCACTCTCTTAATGCGGCCACCAGTCAGTGTGTTCATTCCGGTATCTACAACAGTGACCTTCCATGGCTCGGTATGTTTCGTGTGTATCTTAATCATTTTTTCTGATGTAAAATCGAAAGTAATATCTGATGTATACAAAAAATAATTTGAAAACCATTCCTTGATTATATGCTGTTTATATCCGGCAAGTATGATAAACTCGTTGATTCCATAAACTGAGCATTGTTTCATTATATGCCATAAAATAGGCATTTCTCCAATTTCTATCATTGGTTTTGGTTTCAAGTGGGATTCCTCTGATATTCGAGTACCATAACCTCCGGCTAAAATTAGCATTTTCATAAGAAATCTACTCCCTTCAACAGGTCTTAACTTTTCAACATAAAAATTTTTTTAAAAAAATAATTGCCATCAAATACATTTAGTTTAATTTATAATTAGAGAAAGAAAAATACAATATTCAACTCAAAAACATTAAAATTAAATTAGAAACACCAAATATTTTGTACTAAAATCAAATACTCAAACAGCAGCATAAAATATCTTTTGTAATGGTTATATTCGTTTGTAAATTTTATATATCCATAAACGTTATTAAAAAACGTCAATTTAATTATATACAAGATTTGCGTTTTGTATCATAACAACCTTTGATGTGGCTTGATATAAATTTACAACGCTACTCATATCTCCATAATAAGCATCACTAAATGCAACGGCCCTATCTAAATCTGTAGAATCATCATAAATTCCCCATCCTTCTTGGATATATTTTTCTTTTGCCTTGATATAACTTTGTAATAGCTGAGGTCGCATAGACTTTATAGTATTTTCTATAAGTGGATGCGGTCTCCATAGCAAAACTATATTTTCAGTATTTTCTTTAAATACTCTAAATGAGTCCTCTATTTTTTCAATCCATTTTTCGTTTTCTTTGAGCAATGTGGCAATTGAAGTATTGTATAGTACTATTTTCTTATAACTTCCGTCTGCCTTTACAATTATTCTTTTCCACTCAATTGGAATATCCAAGTCTTCTTTTCTTGTTCTCAATATTTTATCTATCTTTGGAGAACCTATACCTTTAAATTTATTTTCTAAGTATTTTCTATCTATATAACGCCCGGTAAGTCCTTCGTGCTTGGCAGCTTTTATAAATTCATTTATATAAATCTGCTTCATCTTATCTGATTGTAAAATTACTTCATCCGAATATATAACAGCTGGAGTCCAAATAAAATGCTTCATTTCATCAATTGACGACTGGTCATCTGGATTAATTTCTTGCAAAATAAAATAAGGGCTATAAACTAATTTATGTGTATATTTTATTAGGTTCTCAGCATAAAATCTAGGATCAACGCTTGTTACATAGTTCCATCCATCATAAGGGTTATGTATGTAGATTTCGTCAGGGTTTCTGCTTTCGAATTTATATGTTCTATAATCTATTACTTCTATATTCTTTGGATAATCCAATCCTTCGTAATGAAACTCTCCAAATGTACCATCGTTATTTTTGTCGTAATAAGGTATTGGTATACAGTAGACTTCATTGTTTGGGTCTTTTTTTAAATCTAAATACAATGTTTCCAAGCTATCCCACATTGATGCCTTGTATGGGAAAAACGCTATTTCTTTTTTAAGTGTCACATCATTTTTTAGGCTTTGTTCAATATTCTTGAGTGAGTCATCCAATATTTTCTTAGCAGACTTTGCATCAAGCAATTTATTTTGTAGTTTTTCTAGCGTAAAAAAGAGAACGTCATTATATTCGGATATGTGGCCTAATGTACTACACTTTTCATTTTCTAGAGATGATATATTTTCATATATAGCTGATGCCACATCTTGCAAATCTGCCATGGTATTTTGAACTATAGAAAAATCATTTTTATCTAATGCTTTTTTTATACCTTTATGAGCTTCAAACATATTTGAAATTATATCCAGTATTTTATCTAAATGAAGTTTTCTCATGAGTTCCTCGATTTCGTTAGTAAAATTTATTTAATTAATTAAAAAACCATATTTGATAAATAAATGTGATTTTGTTCATTTTATATTATATTCTTTTTAAAAACACACATTTATATTATCGGTTATAATAATTATTGTTTAATATTAAATTTATAGATACTATTATATTGTTAAATATTTTTGGAGCTTGTCATTTTTGTTTTCAACATAAATCATTATAATTAGCACTAATTTCTTACTTATTTATTATACATCATTTAATAAAGGTTGTCAGTAATGTTTTTATGATTTGGCGTTGTAAATTCTTTAATGCAATTTGCTAAAGTAAATGCAACATTTATTTTTAGGTGGCGTTGCATTTACTTTGGCAAATTACAATATTATAAAAATAATTCAAAAAAACAAAAAAAAATTATTGACATCCTAAACCAAAAATGATAATATAATAAAGCTCAAAAGA
>NZ_MBEW02000004.1 GCF_001693775.2 Criibacterium bergeronii
GTACTTCAAAAACATTACCACAGGAATGTTGATAAATACTACCATAATATATGATAGTGCAGAAAGCATAGCAAGCATTACTAATTTTTTAGTTTCGATTTTCATATCTATAATATCCTTAAATTATAAATAAAAAAACACCGGACAAGGAATTTTGTCTGGTGATAAGCAAAATAAAATTTTGCAATGCGAAATAAAGATATTAAAACTTTATCAGTTATAAAATCTTCTTCCGTCCAGACTTTACTGTTGGTTTTGGAATTTCACCAAATCGTGCCGATTAAGGCTCGCGGACTATACCGCCAGTTGGGAATAATACCCACCCTGAAGACTTATTTTTTACAAAGATATTATACCACTTGAGGGACAATATTACAACAATATAATTAAAAATTTAATAAAAACAATATCATAAAATATAAATGCAATTAATAATATATTTTCGCAGCAAAATGCAACGTAAAAAAATACGTTGCATTTTTGCGTTGCATTTGATACAATTTATATGCGGAGGTGAAACGATGAACCTTAGAGAAACATATAATTTAGAATTCAAATCCAAGTTAACTGATACCTTTTTAAAAACTGTAAGTGCATTTGCAAATTACAATGATGGTGCAATTATTTTTGGAGTAAATGATAATGGAGAAACCGCAAACTTACATGATTTAAAAAAAGTTGCGTTAGATATAGAAAATAAGATAAATGATAGCATAGAGCCAAGACCGGATTACAAGATAGATATTGACGAAGAAAATGGTAAAGTTATTTTAAAAGTATTTGAAAGCGAATTTAAACCATATTTATTAAAAAATAAAGCTTATATGAGAAGAGATTCATCAAGTTTACCTGTTGAAGACAGGGATGAATTAAAAAGACTTATATTAAGTGGCACTAGTCAAAGCTTTGAAGAATTGCCTGCAAAAACAGTAAATCTCACCTTTAATGTATTAGAAAATGCTCTAATAAAGAGCTTGAATATTGAGAAATTAAGTATGGACAATTTAAAAACCTTAGGTCTATATACAGACAAAAAAGGATATAATATAGCTGCGGAGTTAGTTGCAGACAAAAATTCTTTCAGATTGATTGACATTGTTAGGTTTGGAAGTGATATAAATGTACTCAAAGAAAGAGTTCAACTAGATGGAATTTCTATTTTATCAGCTTATGAGCAAGCTATTGAAGTGTATAGAAGATATTATCAATACGAAAAAATTGATGGGGTAATTAGGTCTAGGGTTGAAAAAATTCCGGAAGATGCCTTTAGAGAAGCTATAGCTAATGCACTTGTTCATAGAGATTGGAGCATACAAGCTGCTATTAGGATTTCAATGTTTGACGATTATATAGAAATAGCCTCACCTGGTGGTTTGCCTATTGGTATAAGTGAGCAAGAGTATGTAAATGGGCAAGTTTCTATTTTAAAAAATGAGAAAATTGGTAGCTTATTTAACAGATTAGGATTGATTGAAAGATTTGGAACAGGTATAAAAAGAATTAGATACACTTATAGAAATTCATTAAAAAAGCCAATTTTTAAGGTTTATCTCAATTCTATAATGATACATTTGCCAATAATTATGCAAGAAATAAGTGGACTTAGTAAAAACTCTTCATATTTATTAAATTTTATGAAAAATGATGAGCCGCTAACTAGGCTACAACTAGATAAACTGAGTGGATTTGAAAAAACAAAAACCTTGAGAGCTTTAGAAGAACTAATAAATGAAAGTTTTATCAGGAAAATCGGCAAAGGAAAAGGAACGAAATATATTAAGAATTAATTAAAAGTGCAACGTAAAAAAATACGTTGCATTTTTATGAAGCAAATGTATCGAAAAAATTGTTTTTAAAGCTATAAAACAATTACTGCACTTATAAATTAACACTTCATTAAAATTTTGTGCAGTGTTTTTTCTTTATGAAAATTAAAAAATTTAGTATAATAAAAAATCAAAGAGAAATTATAATTAATGTTGGAAAATTTTGGGGATTATATATGCTTTCAAGCTTTAATATAAAAAGTACAAATTTTTTATCACAAAGACCGGATGATTTTGTAGGGGGTCAATTTTTTAGGCAATCATTTCGCTTGATGATACCGGTGGTATTTCAGAACTTGATTTCTAATATGATAAATCTGCTAGACACTTTGATGATTGAGCGTTATGGACATGGACAGGTGACTATTGACGCTTTAGCGGCGGTGGGGTACAGTAACCAGCTATATTTTTTATTTTATATGGTCTGCTTTGGACTTTGCTCAGGGGGCGGAGTTTTTATTGCCCAGTATTATGGGGTAAAGGATATTAAAAGAATTCGTTCAACCTTTGGGTTTGTAAGTGCTATTGCAGTTATTTTGTCGTTAATATTTTTTGTAATTGCATTTTTCTTCCCGATGTCTTTTTTGCATATTTTTTCAGGTAATGATGAGACCTTTCAGATGGCTGAGGGTTATTTAAAAATAGTTGCTTTTTCATATTTGTTTAATGCGGTGTCAATTTCCATGAGTATTTCATCACGTTCGGTACAACAAGCCGCTATTCCTACTGTTGCCAGTTTGGTTGGACTTTTTGCTAATTTTTTCGGTAATTATATTTTTATTTTTGGAAATTTTGGTATGCCAAGTCTTGGTGTAAATGGAGCTGCCATAGCTACGCTAAGTGCAAGGATTTTGGAATTTTTAGTAATGCTTGCACTTGTATATTGGAAAAGGGAAATCCTAGCTGGAACTATTTCAGAGTTTAAAAATTTTACGAAAAATTTTATATCAGAGTATGTAAAAATCTCTGTACCGGTTGTACTAAATGAGTCTATTTGGAGTCTTGGAATGTTTATGTATAGCGTGGCTTACTCAAAACTGGGAGCATCGGCTGTTGCAAGCGTGCAGATTGCAACTGTTGTCACAAATTTATTGGCGATTTTTTTATTTGGGCTGGCTAATGCCTGCGGTGCTATGGTAGGGGAACAGCTTGGACGAAATCACAAGCATATGGCTGCTTATTATGCACTTATATTTGGCAGGCTTTCTTTTGTGACGGGTATAATTGTCAGCGTTTTGCTGGTGATACTATCTTTTTTCTTGGATTATTTTTTGCAGTTGGACGCTGATACGTTGAACTCTATTCAAAAAATATTATGGGCAAAAGCTTTTTGGCTACCACTTGTAGCATGGGATACTACACTAATAGTAGGAATACTTAGGTGTGGAGGAGATACAAGGTTTTCATTAATGCTGGATATAGGTGTGGTATGGATTGTAGGAGTGCCTTTGGCATTTGCAGGAGCGGCATTATTTAAGTTACCTATATACTTAGTTGTAATGATTGTTGGTATTGAGGATTTGTTTAGATTTATAATCGGGGTAAAAAGATTTTATTCTGAAAAATGGATTAAGAAAATCATTTCTAACAATGGAGAGTTTGTATAAAAAAGTTTATTGAACAGGAGGGAAGTTTGACGACGCCTATTCTTAATGACTATTTAAATACAAGGGATGGATTTAAGTTGTCCTATGCTTATTTCCCTAAAGAAAATGCTAAGGCAATAGTACAGCTAATTCCGGGAGCGTTGGAATACAAGGAAAGATACTTTGAGCTGATAGATGTGTTAAATGAAAACGGGTATACATGTATAATTAGTGACACAAGAGGGCATGGTCATTCTGTAAGCGACAAATATCCATTTGGTCATGTAGATAATGCAGGTGAGGTTTTGCAGGATTTGAACCTAGTGACTGATTATGCAAAAAATTTGCAACCAAATTTGCCAGTAGCTCTGCTGGGACATTCTCTTGGTTCGCTGTTGGCTCGTAATTATCTAATGCAAAATGATGATAAAATAGATTTACTACTTTTATTAGGTACAGTTGCTCCAGTTTCTATAATTAACATAGGAATAATTATAAGCAAGCTTGCGATGCTTTTTACAGGGGGAAATTATGGACATTCAAGGATTATCAGTGGACTTTCGCCAATGAATAAGCCACCGGAAAAGTGGATTGCATACAATAAGCAGTATTTATTGGATAGAAATAGTGAATACCTGATGAAATTTAACTTTGATAACGGAGCATGCTACTCAACGCTTGAGCTTGTAAGAAATCTTGCTCAGCCAAAACGTTACCAAGTAAAAAATCCATCTGTGCCTATTTATTCCTTTTCAGGTAAAGACGACCCAATAACAGGAGGAGAAAAGGGTCTTGAAAACACAAAAAATGCTCTTAGCAAAATAGGCTACAAAAATTTTTACAAAAAAGTCTACCCAAACATGATGCACGAAATTATCAAGGAGGAAAATAAAGCGGTGGTATTTCAAGATATAGTCAAGGTGTTGGATGAGCATTTTGTTTAAAATTTTTATTCTTGTATAATAAATGTATTGTAAAGTGATGTAAAAAAATTAAATGAGGTGTGCTATGTCAGACGAAACTAGAGTATATGAAAACGATGAAAGAAAAGTGCTTTGGAAGGCGGCAAAGTGCCAACATTCCGGCAACTGTGTAAATGGTAATCCGAAAGCGTTCAATCCGAAAAAAAGCCATGGATTGCTTTAGATGGCACAAGTGGTGAAAAAATAGCTAAAGTAATAGACAATTGCCAGTCAGGAGTTCTTAGCTACGAAATGAAAAGATAATGTTAATGGGCAAAGAAATTTATTATAAAAATCCAAATAAAAGTACGGCAGTTATAGAGGTAAATCTGTAACAGCCGTATTTTTGCGTAGGCTAAAAACAATTATAAACCTGTACTATATTTGCGTACAACTTTGTATTGAAATTTTAGAACTATAGTGATATAATACAATCTCGTAATATAAAAAATTGGAGACAAAATGAAAAAAGTAAAAATAACAGTAATGAAAAGAGCGGTGCATAAGGATTTAATTGATTTATATGAAAATCCAATAAGTAATCCATGTGATATGCAAATAGGGGCAGAATTTTTTTCAAATGGATATGAAAAACCTGTCGAGCTTTGTGAAAGTGCGTGGGAAAATCTTTCAAAATATGTTTTCGCATTATCTTCTGGCGGGCAAGATTTTTTTGACGGGTGGATGAAAGAACCAAAATCTGCAATGATATCATGTAATGATGGTTTTAGACCGGTATCATTTTTATTGGAAATAATGAACGGTGATTTATACTAACTTACATAAGAAAATGTAGTATTAGTTTTAATTATAAAAATTTTTGCATGAGGTAGTAGCATAAATTTCTTTTTAATATTTATGCTACAATTTTCAAAGTAATTTAGTATTAGATTAGATAATTTTTGTATTAATCAACTTTATATATTTTGATTTGCAGTTTTGCAAATAGGGGGAAATTTTGCAGGAGAAAATTTTAGCTATAGTAAAAAGTATAAATGAGTTGCTTTGGGGACCTCCAATGATGGTAGCATTGGTTGGGTTTGGTCTAGTATCCACTATCTACCTTGGCTTTGCACAGCTAAAACGAATAAAACTAGGCTGGAATGAGTCGTTTGGTAAGATTTTTCATAAAAAAGATAGCAAGGAGGGTTCTCTTTCATCGTTTCAGGCATTAGCTACATCCATTGCTGCCCAAGTGGGTACAGGTAATATTGGCGGTGTAGCTGCAGCTATTTCATCAGGTGGACCTGGTGCAATGTTTTGGATGTGGGTTACAGCACTTGTGGGTATGTCTACGATTTTTGTAGAGGCAACTCTTGCTCAAAAATATAGAAAAAAAGATAAAAACGGTCAACTTGTTGGAGGACCTGCATATTATATAAGCCAAGGTTTTGATAATAAAGGGATGAAAACTTTTGGGAAAGGTCTGGCAAAAATTTATGCAGTTTTAATTGTATTGGCACTTGGTTTTATAGGAAACATGGTTCAGTCTAATTCTATAGCTACTTCTGTAAATACAGCCTTTGGTATTCCAACTATTGCAGTTGGAGTAATTATTGCGATTGTATCTGCACTAATTTTTATTGGCGGAATGCAAAGGATAGGAAAATTTGCAGAATTAGTTGTACCGTTCATGGCTTTATTTTATATAATTGGGTCTTTGGTTGCTATGTTTATATTTAGAAGTCATATTATACCTACAATTTCTTTAATATTTAAAGAGGCTTTTACATTCCACGCTGTCGCAGGTGGAGCAGTGGGATATTCTATAAAAAGTGCTATAAGATATGGTGTTGCAAGAGGATTGTTTTCTAATGAGGCTGGACTTGGCTCTACTCCAAACTCTCACGCAGTAGCAGATGTATCTCACCCTGTAGTCCAAGGCTCAGTTGCCATGGTTGGAGTATTTATTGATACAATAATTATCTGTTCAGCTACAGGCTTGGTAGTAATAGCAACCGGAGCTTATCAATCAGGAGCACAGGGAGTTATGATTACAATGAACGCATTTTCTGAGATGTTTGGAAATTATGGCTCTAAATTCGTTGCGAGTGCATTAGTATTTTTTTCATTGACTACAGTGATTGGCTGGTACTATTTTGCGGAAAATAATATTAAATATTTATTTAAGTCAGACAATGTAGATAAAGTGTTTAAGGTCATGGTGGTAGTATTTATTTTATCAGGTTCAGTGCTAAAAGTGCCTCTTGTATGGGAGCTGGCAGATATGTTTAACGCAGCTATGGCTATACCAAATATAATAGGGCTAGTGGTATTGTTAAATGAAGTCAAGCAAATGAATGAAGATTATGAAAAACAATTAAACTTAGGAAAAATCCCTCAGTATCACTATGTATACGAACAAAAATATAAAAGGGCAAATGGAGTAAATGAAAAAGTTTTTGGAAAGATGATTTAATAATAAAACCTAAAATAACACAATAAAAACCACGCCAATTTGACGTGGTTTTTATCATATTTGTATTGGGAGGATGGTTTTACAAAATTTAATTAGATTTTAACAAATCTTTAACGTTTGAGACTATATTATCACAAGAAATTTGGTATTCCTTTTTTAGATATTCAAGCTTACCAACTTGCCCATATCTATTTTGTATGCCAACTCTTTTCATTTTTACGGGATACTTTTCACTTAGCAGTTCTGCTACTGCTGAACCAAGACCGTTTATAACGCTATGGTTTTCACAAGTCACTATCTTTCCTGTTTTTTTGGCAGAAGATAAAATTATATCTTCATTCAATGGTTTTATTCTAAAGGCATCGATTATTTGTGCATCTATTCCAATTTTTTTTAATAGTGCATGAGCTTTTAATGCCTCATTTACTTCTATACCTGCCGCTATAATTGTGACATCCTTGCCCTCTTTAAGCACCTTAGCTCCTGACTCAAATGTTTCTGTGACTTCATATATATAAGCCTCCGGCTCTTTTCTAGCTGTTCTTATATATGTCAGCTCTTTGTTTTCATAAGCCTTTGTAAGGAGATATTCAAATTGAACTGGGTCGCAGGTGTCATATATTTTCATATTTGGTATAACTCTAAATGTAGATACATCTTCAAATGTCATATGAGTACCGCCGTTATGCTCTGCTGTAACCCCTGCATCAGAGCCGACTAAGCACGCACTAAGCTGAGCGTAGCCAAGAGAAATGAAAACTTGGTCCATCGCTCTTCTTGTGATAAATTGTCCGAAGGAATGTGCAAAGGCATATCCGCCAGCCAAATTTATACCGCCGGCAACTCCAATCATATTTGCTTCCATAATGCCTAGGTCGACATAGTTTTTTCCCATCGTTTGTTTTAATTTTGATGTTGACATAGAGCTGCTCAAGTCAGCCTCTAAAGCGTATACGTTTTTATCTTTTTCGTATAATTTTTCTATGGTTTGGGCGTATACTTTTCTCATTTCAATTTTTTTAAAATTAGTCATTTAATAACCCCTTTTCCATAAGAGCTTGTTCAAGTTTTTTAACTGTTTCGTCCATTATTTTTTTGCCCTCATCGCTTAGTCTGACGTGATGATTGTCAAGCATATTTGCGATGTAGTCAACCTTTGCTCCTTTTATAGTATCAAGTATTATGCAAACCGGTTTGTCTGAGTTTTGTTTTTCGCATAATGCTTTTTTTATTTGCTCAACGTCATTTCCGTTTACTTTGCAGGTGTCAAAGCCAAAAGCTTTAAACTTTTCTTCCAAATCAAGCATATCACATATATCTTTAGTATAGCCGTCCAATTGTTTTTTGTTATCGTCAACAAAAACTGTCACATTATTTAATTTTTGATGAGACGCAAACATAAATGCCTCCCAGCACTGCCCTTCGTTTAGCTCTCCATCTCCTACTACTATATAAACTTTATTTTGCATATTTTTTGATTTTAAGTAATAGGCTACTCCCATGGCAACAGACACGCCTTGACCTAATGAGCCTGTAGTCATGTCAACGCCTTTTACCTTGTTTCTATCAGGATGTGAGGGCAGGTTTGTGCCGTTGGCATTTAGAGTCATCAATTCTTCTTTATCAAAAAATCCGGATAATGCCAATGTAGCATAGTAAGAAGGACCAGCGTGTCCTTTTGATAAGATAAAATAATCTCTGTCTGTACTATGTGGATTTTTAGGGTCGAATTTCATTACTTCACCATAAAGCACTGCTAATACCTCAACTATGGATAATGCTCCGCCGTAATGCCCATAGCCTAGGTTGCCAAGCTCCTTTAAGGTATAATATCTTATTAAATCAGCAAAATCGCTTAATTCTTTTTTCATCGTTGTTCTCCAATTTAGATTTGTAATTTTGGAAAAATATCCTTGTTTGTTTCATATACTTTTTTAAATAGGTTCACATTTTCTTCGTAATATTCAGCATTTTCTTTGATTGGATATACGGGAGAGTCATTGAGCTTGATTAACACCTCGCAAGCTTGTTTTATTGATGAGAAATATCCTTTGCCATATGCACCCATAATTGCAGCACCAAGACAAGCTTGTTCCGATACGTTTGTGGTGTATACAGGTAGATTAAGCATATCTGCTTGGATTTGTTTCCACGTCACTCCCCTAGAGCCGCCCCCTGAAGAAATGATTTTTTTGCAGCCTATATTCATTTCTTTGAAAATTTCCATGGAAAGTTTTAGATTATATATAATCCCTTCCATTACTGCTCTAATCATGTCATTTTTTGAGTGTTTCATACTAAAGCCTATAAACATAGCTCTAGCTGATGGGTTTACAAATGGGGTTCTTTCTCCTGCTAGGTACGGTAGACAAATTAAACCTTGAGAGCCCACTTTTGACAAGCCTGAGAGTTTATCCATTTGTTCATACGATAAACTGTTGTCTAGGATATTTTCTTTTAACCACTTTAAAACATTTCCACCATTTAGTGTGCCCGACTGCATATACCACAAGTCTTTTTCAACGTAGCACCAAGTCTGAAGGACCATATTTTTGTCTACTATGGGCTTTTTTAATGCTGTGGCTAGTTGAGAGGCTGTACCGATGTTGCAGGTAAAAATATATTCATCAATAATACCGTTTCCAAGTAGCTGCATTGCAGAGTCTCCGCCTCCAGCAGCAATGTAGACATTTTGTTTTAATTTGAGCTTATCTGCCAGCTCTTTTTTAAGATTACCGGCATTTTCATAAGGTCTTATTACTTTTGGCATTATTTTTTTTGGAAACTCCAATAGGTCAAGTAATGTTTCACTCCACACTCTATCTTTTATTGAATAGCATAATGTGGCGGATGCGTCAGTTTCATCAGCTAGGGTTTCGCCAGTGAGGTAATATCTTATATAGTCTTTTGGACTGATTACTTTGTTAATTTTATCAAAATTTTCTTTTTCATTTTCTTTCATCCAAAGTAGTGAGCAAACCAACATTCCTGCTGCTGGTTTGTTTAGCAGCTCTTGATATAAATCATTTACTCTAGCGATTTTTTGTATAAATAGACATTCTTGCTTGGTTCTTTGGTCCATCCAAATAATTGCAGGTCTTATTACATCTCCCTTTTCATCTAGGGGTACTAGACCGTGCATTTGACCGGAAAAGCCTATAGAGATAATTTCGTTTATATTACATTTTTTTGATATGTCAAATAGAGCATCTTCAAGGGCGTTGCACCAATCCTTCGGGTCTTGCTCGGCATATCCTATTTTTTCTATATTAACTTTATATTGTCTGTTAGCGACAGCTATTGTATCGCCTAGTTCATTTACAACAAGAACCTTTAGTGACGATGTGCCTAAATCTATTCCTGCAAAAAGTGGCATAGTTATTTCCCCTTTAAAGTCTTACTAAAAAATTCTATTTCTACAAGATTAGGGTCTTGTATAAGCATAGTATAGTATCCTAATTTTTTTACAAAAGAAGGTTGTTTGATTATGCTAATATCATTTTCAGTCAATTTTGATGTTAATTCATACATATTATCTGTCTCAAAACATATATGTCTATATGCTCCAACTTGTTGGTGTTGGTTGGCAAAAGCTATTTTATGTTGATACTCAATAAGCTCTAGTCTTATACCATTTCCCAAGTCGAAGTAAAATAGCTTGTGGTCATCCATGTCAATGAAGTCAAGCTTAGGCAGACCTAATATTTTTTCATAAAACCACAGGCTTTTTTCTATGTCTACCGTATTAATTGTAATGTGATTAATTGATTTTATATAATTCATATTGTGCCTACTTGACTATAATATCTGTATTAATTTTATCAGAGCTCATGAATATAGCTATTATAACTAAGCTGCCAAAGACGATTTGCTGCCAAAATGCACCGACACCAATTACGTTTAATCCGCTTTGTATTACTATAACTAACAAAACACCTATTAAAGATTTTAATACGCTGCCTGAGCCTCCGGCAAGTGATGTGCCACCAAGTGCGACAGCTGCTATACAAAGTAGACCTAGTGGGTCACCTATAGCTGGCAGACTACTTCTCAGTTTAACTGCATAGAAAAATCCTGATAATGCACTTAAAACACCACAAATAACAAAAGCGTACAATTTTGCCTTTTCTATTTTTAATCCCATCATTTTGGCAGCGGGTTCATTTGCACCGCAGGCAAAAATACTTCTTCCAAGCACTGTTCTTTTTTCAATGAAATAACATATAAGAAGTATTATTATGGCTATTATAAAATATATTGGGATTACTCCTAATTTAAATTTTGACCAAGCTAAAACTCCCCATTGTTTAATAGGTATACCTTTAGGTCTACCGCCGGAAAGAATAAGTGCAAAGCACTTAAATATAGCTGAAGTACAAAGTGTGGCAATAAATGAAGGCACTTTTAGTTTTGTAAATACAAGTCCGTTTACTAATCCGGCAAAAAGACCAAAAGCCACGACTGGGATTAAAACCATAAGCCCATAGTCGCCTATGTATAATCCTGTAATTACACAAGTACAAGTACAAATAGAGCCTGTCGATAAGTCTATAGAGCCTAAAAGAAGTACAAAAGTTATACCAATAGCCATTAGCAGCAATGGAGCAGTATCGGTAAGTATATTTGTTATGTTATTCATTGCTAAAAAATTAGGATTTAAAAACAAGAATACAATTATTAATACGATTAAGCTAACTATATTTAGATATTTATTTACACTTCCAAATTTATTTTTTAAGTCATTTGTATTCATACTTTCACCTCCTATAGCATACATTTAACAATATCTACTTGGTCAGGCTTATTATCGGCGGAGCAATCAAATACACCACTAATAAGACCATCTTTAAGAGCAATTATTTTGCTTGAAATGCCGATGCTTTCGTCCAATGTATCACCTAGTAAAATTACTGCCATACCTTTATTGGTGATAGTTCTAATAAGGTCATATATTTCTTCTTTTGAGCCGATATCCACACCACGGGTAGGGTGGTTAAGTATTAGTATCTCTGCCTCTGAATTGATAGCTCTTGCAAATACAACCTTTTGAGCATTTCCACCGCTAAGATGGAGCATCATTTCATTTGCACCGTTTGTTTTAATTGCTAGAGTATCAATCCATTTTTTAGCAACTTCATCTTGAGAGGATTTTGGTAAAATTCCAAATTTTGATATTTTGTTTAAGCTTGACAGCATCATGTTTTCTTTTACACAAAGAGTGCCTATCATACCCTGAGTTCTTCTTTCCTTTGGAATAGATAGGATGCCATTATTTAATGCGATTGACTGATTTTTTATATTGATATTTTGACCTTTTACAAATATTTCTCCGCTAGTGGCATGGTCTTCACCTACTAAGATGTCACACAGCTCCTCTTTTCCTGAGCCTTCTACTCCACATATTCCCAGCACTTCACCTGCGTGAAGAGAAAATGATATATCTTTAAATACTCCAAACTTGGCTAAATTTTCTACTTTTAATAATTCCTTATCCATATCAGGTACAGTCTGTTTGTTAACTTTGTAGTATTCTCCTGTGGTGTTTCTGCCTACCATTTTTTCGTATAGTATAGCTTCATTTGCATCCTTTTTTTCCATCATGCCAACTTGTTTTCCATCTTTGAAAATATAAATTCTGTCGGAGATTTCCATTACTTCGTCCAGTCTGTGAGATACAAATACCACTGAATTACCTTGAGATACAATTTTTCTTATTTGCTCAAAGAGCTGCTTTATTTCCGCATCGTTTAATACTGAGGTTGGTTCGTCCAACAAGATAATTGACTTTCCGGGAGATTTTGATACAATATTGAATATTTTTGCAATCTCAACCATTTGTCTAGCAGCAAAGCTTAAATTCATGACCAGTTCGCTTGGTTTAATATTATTTATACCAATCTCTTCTAAGACAGCCTTTGCATCATGCTCCATTTTTGACCAATTTACTATGCCAATGTGTCTATATTGGTATTCTTTTCCTAAGAAAATATTTTGTGCGACGGTAAGATTTCTTATCAAGGATTGCTCCTGAAAAACCATACCGATACCCATATTGTTTGCTATGACAGGACTGCCCCCTATGTATTGCTGAGAATTTATATACATATTGCCGGCACTGGCACGTTCCACACCTGATATTATCTTTAGCAAGGTAGATTTACCAGCTCCATTTTCGCCAATAAGTCCAATTATTTCTCCGGGATATATTTGCATATCAATGTCTTGTAAAACTGTATTAGTTCCATAGGTTTTGCCTATACCCTTTGTTTCAAACAAAACTTGCTTTTCCATATATCCCCCTTACTTAACTATGAACTTACTATCTCTTGAAATGGAAAGAGATACAGCAATTATAATGATTACACCTTTTACAGCCTCTTGTATAAAAGGATTAACTCCGATTAATATCATACAGTTTTGTATTACAGTGATGCTCAGCACCCCTACTAATGATTGGAACATACCGCCTTTGCCGCCGGATAGTGCTGCACCACCTACAACTAAGGCTGTGATAGTAGTAAATAAATTGTTTACTCCTATGCTAAACTCACCTCTTTGAAGTCTTATTGCTCCAAATATACCTGCAACGGATGCACAAAGAGCACACCAAGCAAATATCTTTATTTTTACCTTATCTATATTAATTCCATTTGCTCTAACTATTGACTCGTTATCACCTATTGCGTATACTGACGCACCAAAGGCAGTATATTTTTGCAAAAATACTCCAATAGCAAACACTACAAAGGCTATCCATGTAAGATATGGGATACCTAGCAAGCTACCGCTGGATAGCTTAGCAAACATTGGGTCGGTGATAGTAGCAGGCTTGCCCATATAAGACATTATTGCAAAACCTGTTGCAACACTACCCATACCAAAAGTTACAATAAATGAAGGAATTCTCATTTTAACGTGTAAAAAACCAGTAAGAGCACCGATTGACGCTCCTAATAAAAGAATAATTATAAAAGCTAAAATACCAAAATTATTTCCATTTTTATTGTTGAGTACCAATAAACTTACTACAGAACCGGCAAGACCCATCACACCCTCTAAGGATAAGTCTATACATCCAATCAATATTACAAAGGTTAAACCGGTCGCTAACACAAGAGGAATTGAAATTTGATTTAAAAGATTTACAACATTAGTTAATGAAAAAAATCCTTTTACAAATATAGAGGCTAAAACTATAATCGTAGCAAGTACAATTAAAGGAGCAGCTTTGGATAGCTTATCCTTTTTTTGCTGGCTCTTTATTTTCTCAGCAAACTCTTCAGCTATACTAAGATTTGAATTATTCTGTTTGTTAGTCTTTAGAGTATCCATTTGTATTTGCCCTTTCTATTTATAAAAAATCCGCTATAAATAGCGGATTTTTTATAATAATTGTAAATTACTATTTTATCTCCATAGGTCTTGCTACTACAAAGTCTAGGTCGTTAAAGTCGTAAGTTGGAGTGCTATCCACGAATGTAGATTTGAAATCTTTTAAATTTGTAGCATCTACGAAACTGCCATCTGTGTAGAATGCTCTAGTTTTTAATTCATCAACTTTAATTTTTCCAGCGTATGCTTGATATGCAAAAGACGCACCATATCCACCTTGTAGGTATCCATTGTTAGCAACTGTGCATACTATGTCTCCTGCCTCAATAGCATCTAATGCAGCTGAAACACCATCAACACCGCAAAGTTTAACTTTTCCGTTTAGACCCTTTGCCTTTAATGCTTGTAATGCACCTATAGCCATGTCATCATTTGCACACCAAATACCATCGATGTCTTCGCCATATTTTGCAAGCCAAGTTTCCGTTGTTTTAAGAGCCTCTTGAGAACTCCAGTTAGCAACCTGTGTGTCTAATAATTCAATGTCAGGATATTCTGCAAGAGCTTTGTTAAGACCTTCATATCTTTCTACTGCGGAGTCGTTTCCTAATTGACCTTGTAGAGCTAATATTTTACCCTTACCTTTTGTTTCAAAAGTATCGAAGATTGCTTTTGCAATATCATAACCTTGAGCAACACCGTCAACTGATTGGTGAGCTACATAATATTTGTAATCTGCTGGATTAAGACCTTCTGCTAAATGCCATACACTTGTCCAATAAACTCCTGCTTCTTCGCAAACTTCTGCGATAGCTGCGGTATTTGGAGCATTACTTGGGTCTACATAGAATATACAGTTTTTACCATGGCTGGCTATGAAAGCTTTAATACCATTTAATTGTTTTTCGTCATCACCATCGCAAGTTAATACTTCTACCTCCGCTGTGCCTTCAGGTAATGTTTTTGCAAACATTTTTACACCTTCAGCCTCTTGGTTCCAGTATTCGTTGTCTGTGGAGTGAATACAAGCAGCTATGTATAATTTGTCTTTGCTAGCTGTATCTTCTGTCTTTGTTTCTTCTTTTGCAGCATCTTTTGTTTCAGTCTTAGCCGGAGCTTGACCGCCACATGCAGCAAGAGTTGCCATCATTACAATGGCTACCATAATGCCTAAAAATTTTCTCATAGTACCCTCCTATAAAATTAATCTTTCTTAGTAATTCATTCTTGAATTATATAATCAATTAATTCATTGAATGAATTAATTATATTTAAATTATACTCTGTCTTTTTATATTGTCAATCGTTTTCTGCAAAGCTTATAAAATTTTTTAATCATTAATGTAAAATTTATAAAGCAAATCTGCTACAAATAAGCAAATAGTGTATTATTTATGATAATAACACAGTTTTTATGTACTTTTTTAAACTTGTAACGGATATGCTTTTTATGATATAATTTTTTAAAAATATGCGTATGACTTAACAAAGGGGGTGATTATTTGGACTACAAAAGAGGAAAAAACATATTTGATTTGCAATCTATGAACCGCTCATTAATATTAAATATAATTCGAAAATACCAAAATGTAAGTAGGGCACAAATTGCAAAAAAAACCGGGCTAAAACCATCTACAGTTACGAATATTGTCAATGATTTAATAGAAGATACTTTGGTTGTTGAAAAAGGGTATGTAGACAATGGCGTTGGGAGAAAGTCTATACAGTTGTCACTAAACACACAATTATATAGAATATTGGCGGTAAGGCTTACTAGGCATCATATACTATTTGGAATATTCGACCTTAATTTGAACGATTATGAAATCATAAAATATAGGATAGACTTGGACAACGACCCCTTCGCTATTTTAGAAGAATTGAAATTAAAAATTAAAGCTACTTTTGAAAAATATCAAAATTATAAATATATAGGTATAGGAGTGTCTGTGCCCGGACCATTTATAAAGGGTGAAAAAAATCTTATATATTTGTCAAATTTTTCTAAATGGAGAGAAATTGACATACAAGAGTATTTGCGGAAATGTTTTAATTTGCCGGTGAGAATGGTTCACGATGCAAAGGCTGGAGCATTATGCGAATGGTGGCTGGATACACCGTTTTTGGACAAGGGTAGTTTAATTTATTTAGCAGCAGGGCAAGGTATAGGTGCAGGACTGATAGTAGATGGAGAAGTGCTCAACGGAAGTCTGGGAATATTAGGGGAGATAGGGCATACTTCAATAAACTTTGATGGTAAAAAATGTAAGTGCGGTAATGTGGGCTGTTTAGAAACTTATGCGTCAACTATAGCTATTTTAGATAGAAAAGATGAGCTATTAAAAAACGGCAAATACAAAAATACACCTCTTACATTAAATTCAAATATAGATGATTATTTTAATGCTTTACTTTCAAAAGATAGATTGGCTGAGCGTATATTTAAAGAGGCTGTAGGCTATCTTGCTGTTGGCATAGTAAACATAATCAATTCATACAATCCGGATATAATTATTATAGGTGATGAATATTCTAAAGCCGGAGACAAATTGCTGAAACTGTTGTCACCTTTAATCAAGGATAGAGTCATACAGGAGGTGTTTGAAAAAACTCAGATTAGAATAAGTAAATTCAAGATGGATTCAGCATTAATTGGTGCAGCTGCATATTTTTTGGATAATACGGAGAATTGATTTGATATTTTTATCTAATAAAATGCTTAGTATATTCACATTTCGCTGCACGTTTACTTTGTTTACTCTTATGGCTTTCAATCTTCTTTGATGAACACACCTATAGTTATTGATGTTATAATTAGGTGTTAATAATGGCATTTGAATATAGATTGGGAATGTAAAAAGCTTTAGCGATTAAATTCACTAAAGCTTTTTTATTAAAAGATATTTTATAGAAGGTGGTTAGTTATTTATTTCATTATTAAAATATTCGAAAGCCTCTTTATCTGTAAATCCTTCATGAACTATTTTGTGTAAAAAAGTCAAAAATGGTTGACTTTATTACACAAAAAATAAAATTTTACACAAAAAACTATTGCAATTTACTTTAAGATGCTCTATAATATCAGGGTATGTTTAGAAAGAGCTGAAAACAAACGGCTATGAAGCAAAAGGTTGCCCACACCCAGCCAAGGCGTGAGGATATTTTTGTGGAGCAAGTAAACATCGATGAATGTTGCGACGAGGCTATTTTTTTATGCAAAGCAACTACAAAACACACGGGTCAGTTTACACAGAAACTATGTGTTAAAAAAAGTAGTTACAGCACAAAAAAACCTAGGCTCTGTTGTACGAAAAATGTACGATAGGAGGAAAAAAATTAATGGCAGCACAACAAAAAATCAGAATCAAATTAAAATCTTATGACCACTCTATACTTGATATGGCAGCTCAAAAAATAGTAGAAATAGCAAAATCTACTGGTGCAAAAGTAAGCGGACCAGTACCACTACCTACTAAAAAAGAAATCATAACAATAATAAGAGCAACACATAAGTACAAAGATTCTAGAGAGCAGTTCGAAATAAGAACTCACAAAAGACTCATTGATATTTTGGAGCCAAGCCCTAAGACAGTCGATTCTTTAATAAGATTAGACTTACCGGCTGGCATCGAAATAGAAATCAAAAAGTAGAAAATATTTTTATACGGCGTACCTGTTCTTAGGATGATTACAAAAGTAATCCGCTGTAAGTACAAGGAGGAAAAATGAAAGCAATAATGGGTAAAAAACTAGGCATGACCCAAGTCTTCAAAGAAGACGGAAGACTAGTGCCAGTTACAGTAATCGAAGCAGGACCAATGCTCGTTACACAAATCAAGACAAAAGAAACAGATGGTTATGAAGCAGTTCAGTTTGGCTATGGTACAGTCAAAGAACATAACGTAAACAAACCATTAAAAGGACATTTTAAAAAAGCAGGAATCGGTGCTAAAAAATATCTTAGAGAATTCAAAGTATCTGATATAAATGCTTACAAATTAGCAGACGAAGTAGGCGTAGACATATTTGAAGAAGGAACAACAGTAGACGCTACAGCAACTTCAAAAGGTAAGGGATTCCAAGGGCCAATAAAAAGACATGGACAATCAAGAGGACCTGAAACTCACGGCTCACATTATCACAGAGGTCCAGGGTCTATGGGTATGTGTTCAACACCATCTAGAGTATACAAAGGTAAAAAGTTGGCAGGTCACATGGGTGCAGTTCAAGTAACTGTTAAGAACCTTGAAGTTGTTCAAATAGATAAAGAAAACAATCTTATACTTATAAAAGGCTCAGTACCAGGACCTAAAAAAGGACTAGTGCTCATAAAAGAGTCAAATAGATAGTGAAAGGAGGAGTAAGATATGCCAAAAATTGACGTATATGATATAAACGGAAAAGTAATAGAACAAATGGATTTATCAGATGAACTTTTTGCAGCTGAAATAAGCGAATATTGCGTACACTCAGTAGTAAAAAATCATCTTGCAAATAAAAGACAAGGAACACAATCTGCAAAAACAAGAGCTGAAGTAAGCGGCGGAGGAAGAAAACCTTGGAGACAAAAAGGAACTGGTAGAGCAAGACAAGGTTCTACAAGGTCACCGCAATGGGTTGGCGGTGGTGTAGTATTTGCACCAAAACCAAGAGATTACAGCTATAAAATAAACAAAAAAATAAAGAGAATAGCTATAAAGAGCGTTTTAACAGATAAAGTGAACAACCAAAAATTGGTAGTATTAAATGAATTAAAATTTGATGCTCCTAAGACAAAACAGTTTGCTGAAACTATGAAAAACCTTAAAATAAACGACAAAAAGACACTTTTTGTTACAGCTGAAAACGACCAAAACGTAGTACGTTCTGGAAGAAACATCAAAGGCGTATCAATTGCATTTGCAGACGTAATAAACACTTATGACGTAATAAACAACGAAATCCTCGTTATGACTAAAGATGCAGTGTTAAGAGCTCAGGAGGTGTTTATATAATGATAGCATACGACATCATAAAAAGACCTGTAATCTCTGAAAAAAGCATGGGAATGACAGGAGATAAAAAATACACATTCATAGTAGATAAAAACGCTGATAAGTTGCAAATAAAAGCAGCTATCGAAGAAATCTTCGAAGTAGAAGTAGAAAAAGTAAATACTATGAACTATGATGGAAGAAAGAAAAGGGTTGGAAAGTATGTTGGTAAAACAGCATCTTTCAAAAAAGCGATAGTACAATTATCAGAATCAAGCAAAGAAATAGAAATATTTGGAGCGTAAGCTCATAAATAGATAAGGAGTGAAAAAATGGCTATAAAATCATTTAAACCTACTACTCCGTCAAGAAGACACATGACAGTTGTGTCAAGAGAAGGACTATCAAAAGTAGCTCCAGAAAAAAGTCTTCTAACAAATTTGAAAAAGAACGCCGGAAGAAATGCACAAGGTAAAATCACAGTAAGACATAAAGGCGGCGGAGTAAAGAGAAAATATAGAATAATAGACTTCAAAAGAGACAAAGACGGTATAGCTGCAACAGTAGCAACAATAGAGTATGATCCAAACAGAACAGCAAACATCGCACTACTTAACTATAAAGACGGAGAAAAAAGATATATCTTAGCTCCAGAAGGTTTGAAAGTAGGAGATGTAGTTTACTCAGGAGCCGGCTCAGATATAAAAGTAGGAAACTGCTTACAAATGAAAGATATGCCGGTTGGCACTCTTGTACACAACATTGAATTAAGTGTTGGGAAAGGTGCACAGCTAGTAAGGTCAGCAGGAGTATCAGCACAGCTAATGGCTAAAGAAGGCAAATATGTAACACTTAGACTCCCATCAGGAGAAATGAGATATGTAAATGCTAACTGCAAAGCAACAATAGGTGAAGTAGGAAACGAAGAACACCAAAACGTAAACATCGGTAAAGCTGGAAGAAAAAGACATATGGGTATAAGACCTACAGTAAGAGGTTCTGTAATGAACCCTAACGATCACCCACACGGTGGTGGTGAAGGTAGAGCACCTATAGGCAGACCAGGTCCAGTTACACCTTGGGGTAAACCAGCTCTAGGCTACAAGACAAGAGATAAGAAAAAACGTACTAACAAAATGATAGTTAAAGGAAGAAAATAGGAAATCACGGAGGAGATAAATGAGCAGATCATCTAAAAAAGGTGCATTCGTCCATGAAGGGCTATATAAGAAAATCCTCAAGATGAATGAAACGGGCGACAAACAAGTCATAAAGGTTTGGTCAAGATCTTCTACTATATATCCTGAATTTATAGGACACACACTAGCCATCCATGATGGAAGAAAACATGTGCCAGTATATATAACAGAAGATATGGTAGGACATAAACTTGGTGAATTTGTTCCTACAAGAACATTCAAAGGTCACAAGGACGACGATAGAACCTCAAAAACTAAATAGAACCCCCTTATAAAAGGGTAAGGAAAGGAGAATATAGATGGCAGATATAAAAGAAGCAAGAGCCATTGCCAAATATGTTAGGACATCACCTAGAAAAGCCGCAAAAATTTGTGACTTAGTAAGAGGCAAAAATATCGAAGAAGCCTTAGCAATACTAAAGTTTATGCCTAACAACGGAGCTGAAATAATAGCAAAAGTCGTTAAATCAGCAGCAGCAAACGCAGAAAACAACTTTGAAATGGATAAAAATAAACTCTATATATCTAAAGTATGGGCTAATCAAGGACCTACACTAAAAAGATTCATGCCAAGAGCAAGAGGAAGCGCGGCACCAATAAGAAAGAGGACAAGCCATATAGAAGTATTCGTACAAGAAAGATAAATAGAATGGAGGAGACTAAATGGGTCAAAAAGTAAGCCCTCATGGACTTAGAGTCGGTATCAACAAGAACTGGGACTCAAGATGGTTTGCCGGAAAAGACAAACTTGCTGAATATATCAAAGAAGATAACGAAATAAGAAAGTTCATGAAAAAGGAACTAAACCAAGCAGACCTTTCTAGAGTAGAAATCGAAAGAGTTGGCGACAAACTAAAACTTAACCTCTTCACTGCAAAACCAGGAATGGTAATCGGTAAAGGTGGAAAAGGAATAGACGAACTAAAAGAAAAAGTTGAGAAATTCACTCATAAGAATGTATTTATAAACATAGAAGAAATCAAAAACCCGGATGCAGATGCACAATTAGTTGCAGAAAAAATTGCAAACGCACTAGAAAGACGTATCGCATTCAGACGTGCAATGAAACAATCAATGCAAAGAACAATGAGAACAAGAGGCGTAAAAGGAATAAAAGTATCTACATCAGGCAGACTTGGTGGAGCAGAAATAGCTCGTTCAGAAGGATACGCAGAAGGTGTAGTACCACTACACACACTAAGAGCTGATATAGATTACGGATTTGCAGAAGCAGACACAACTTACGGGAAATTAGGCGTAAAAGTTTGGATATGCAAAGGCGAAATCTTAAAAGACAGAAACGGTGAAAAAAGAGACTTTGATGCCCTAATGGGAAATAAAGACGATAAGAAAAAGAAAGCAAGAAGAAGACCAGAAGGCGAAAACGGACAAAGAGAAAATAATCACAACAATAGAAAAAGAAATTACAACAATAACACAAACAATCAAGGAAGAACACAACAAAGAAGAAATCAGCCTAAAGAAGTGTAAAACAATTGGGAAGGAGGCAATATATAAATGTTAATGCCAAAAAGAGTGAAACATCGTAGAGTTCACAGAGGTAAAATGGCAGGCAAAGCAACAAAAGGAAACAAAATTGCTTATGGTGAATTTGGACTAGTTGCACAAGAACCTGCATGGATAACATCAAACCAAATAGAAGCAGCCCGTGTAGCTATAAATAGATCAATAAGAAGAGGCGGAAAAGTTTGGATAAATATATTCCCACACAAATCTGTAACTAAGAAACCAGCAGAAGTCAGAATGGGTTCCGGTAAAGGTGCTCCTGAATATTGGGTAGCAGTAGTTAAACCGGGAAGAGTGTTATTTGAAATGGCGGGAATACCAGAAGAAAGAGCAAGAGAAGCATTAAGACTAGCAATGCATAAATTGCCTATAAAATGCAAATTTGTGAAAAAAGAAGATATAGAAGGCGGTGATGTTGTTGAAGGCTAATGAACTAAGAGAAATGAATCTAACAGATTTAAATAACGCGCTTGTAAACAGCAAAAAAGAGCTTTTTAATCTACGTTTTCAACTTGCGACAGGACAATTAGAAAATCAAGTAAAAATAAGAAGCGTAAGAAGAGACATCGCAAGAATAAACACTATAATTACAGAAAAACAGGCTCTATCTTAGGATGAAAGGGAATAAAAATGCAAAAAGAAAAAAATAGAAAATTTAAAATAGGCTACGTTACATCTGACAAAATGGATAAAACAGTAGTTGTATCTATTGCACAGCTTGTTCGTCACCCTTTGTACTCCAAACCTGTAAAGAAAACAAGGAAATTCAAAGCGCATGACGAAAATAACGAGTGTAAAATAGGATATAAAGTAAGAATAGGCGAAACAAGACCCCTATCAAAAGACAAAAGATGGGAAGTAGTACAAATAATAGAAAAAGTCGAAGAGTAATTTTGACTAGAAAAGTTTTTAAGGAGGCAAAGTCATGATACAGCAAGAAACAAGACTTAAAGTTGCCGATAATTCTGGAGCAAAAGAACTTCTTTGCATAAGAGTACTCGGTGGCACTAATAGAAAAATAGCAAAAATTGGCGACGTAATAGTTTGTGCTGTTAAATCCGCAACACCAGGTGGCGTTGTGAAAAAAGGTAAAGTAGTTAAAGCCGTTGTAGTAAGAACAAAATCTCCATTAAAGAGAAAAGATGGCAGCTACGTTTCATTTGATGAAAATGCAGCAGTAATAATAAAAGACGATAAAACACCAGCAGGCACAAGAATATTTGGACCAGTAGCAAGAGAATTAAGAGATAAACAATTTATGAAAATAATCTCACTTGCTCCAGAAGTTCTGTAAGAGGAGGGTAAAATGCGTATCAAAAGCGGAGATACTGTAATAGTAATCGCAGGAAAAGATAAAGGCAAAAAAGGAAAAGTACTAGAAGCTTACCCTTCAAAAAACAAAGTGCTAGTTGAAGGCGTAAACATGGTAACAAAAAGTGAAAAACCTAGTCGTACAAATATGCAAGGTGGAATCACTCACAAAGAATCACCAATAGACGTATCAAACGTAATGTACTTTGACGCAAAAAGCGGAAAAGGAACAAAAATCGGATATAAAATAGAAGATGGCAAGAAAGTAAGAATCGCTAAAAAGACAGGCGAACAGATATAAAGTAAAGGAGGTAAGACATGAGCGCAAGACTTCAAGAAAAATATAATAATGAAGTTGTCAAAGCCTTAATGGACAAATTCAATTATAAAAATATCATGCAAGTACCAAAGCTTGAAAAAATCGTAATCAACATGGGCGTAGGAGAAGCAAAAGAAAACTCTAAATTCCTTGACTCTGCAGTAAGCGAATTAGAAACTATAACAGGACAAAAGCCAATAGTTACAAAATCAAGAAAATCTGTAGCAAACTTCAAAATAAGAGAAGGAATGCCAATAGGTACAAAAGTAACACTAAGAGGCGACAAAATGTTTTATTTTGCAGATAAGCTCTTCAATATATCACTCCCAAGAGTAAGAGACTTTAAAGGCGTAAACAAAAATTCCTTTGATGGTAGAGGAAACTATGCACTTGGTATAAAAGAGCAGTTGATATTCCCAGAAATAGAATTTGATAAAGTAGACAAAACAAGAGGAATGGACATTATATTTGTTACAACTGCACAAACAGACGAAGAAGCAAGAGAACTACTATCACTAATGGGAATGCCGTTTGCAAAATAAAGGAGGAATACAACGTGGCTAGAAAAGCTATGATTATTAAGCAACAGAGAAAACAAAAGTATCAAACACGTGAATATACAAGATGCTCAATATGCGGAAGACCACACTCAGTTTTGAAAAAATACGGAATTTGCCGTATATGCTTCAGAAACCTGGCTTATAAAGGTCAAATCCCAGGCGTTAAAAAAGCGTCTTGGTAAGAAAAAAAGCAAAAAGGAGGTAAAACAATGTCAATGTCAGATCCAATAGCGGATATGCTAACTAGGATAAGAAATGCAAACATGATAAAACACGATACAGTAGAAATACCAGCATCAAACATGAAAAAAGAAATAGCAAGAATCCTACTAGAACAGGGCTATATTAAAGCTTACAACGTTGTAGAAGATGACAAGCAAGGAATGATAAAAATCCGCTTGAAATACACAAAAGACGGACAAAAAGTAATCTCTGGTCTAAAGAAAATATCTAAACCAGGTATGAGAGTTTACGCAAGCAAAGATAATGTACCAAGAGTTTACAATGGTATAGGTATATCAATAATATCTACATCAAAAGGTATGCTAACAGACAAACAAGCAAGAGAAAATCAAGTAGGCGGAGAGGTAATCTGCTACGTTTGGTAAAATCAGTAAGAAGGAGGTGCTAAAGTGTCAAGAATTGGAAATAAAGAAATAACAGTGCCAGCAGGCGTTACAATAGACGTACAAGAAACAAATCTAGTACAAGTAAAAGGACCTAAAGGAACACTTCAAGAACAAATTTCTCCAGAAATGATTATAGAACAAGAAGCTGGAGTATTAAGAGTTAAAAGACCAAGTGAAGATAAAAAACACAGGTCACTACATGGACTTTCTAGAACACTTATAAATAACATGATAGTTGGCGTAACTGAAGGTTACCAAAAGAAACTAGAAATAGTTGGTGTAGGATATAAAGCTGCAAAACAAGGGAAAAAATTGGTGCTTAGCCTTGGATATTCTCATCCAGTAGAAATGGAAGACCCAGAAGGAATTGAAGTAGAAGTACAAGAAGCTACAAAAATAGTTGTTAAAGGCAACAATAAACAAGCAGTTGGCAACTATGCGGCTAAAATAAGAGACTGGAGAAAACCAGAACCTTACAAGGGTAAAGGAATAAGATACGAAGGCGAACACGTAAGAAGAAAAGAAGGAAAAACAGGTAAAAAGTAAAGGGGTGAGAACAAGTAATGTTTAATAAAACTAACAAAGCTGAAAATAGAAAAGCAAGACACTTGAGAGTCCGCAAAAATGTTTCTGGCACAGCAGCAAGACCTAGACTTTGCGTGTTTAAGAGTGCTAAAAATATGTATGCACAAATAATAGACGACGAGAACAGAGTAACACTTACCTCTGCATCTACCATAGATAAATCTATTGATCTCCAAGGCGAGTATGCAGGAAACAAAGCTGCAGCTAAAAAAGTTGGCGAACTAATCGCACAAAGAGCCCTTGAAAAAGGGATAGAAGAAGTTGTGTTTGATAGAGCTGGATACTTGTATCATGGAAGAGTAAAAGAACTTGCAGAAGGTGCAAGGGAAAAAGGACTTAAATTCTAAGGGAAAAGGAGGATACGCATGATAAATGCCAAGATAGATGCATCTAAGTTAGACATGGAAGAAAGAGTAGTTGAGATAAGAAGAGTAACAAAAGTTGTAAAAGGCGGAAGAAACATGAGATTTGCAGCTCTTGTTATCGTTGGAGATAGAAACGGTCATGTTGGATACGGTGCAGGAAAAGCAATGGAAGTACCAGATGCTATAAGAAAAGCAGTAGAAGCAGCTAAAAAGAACTTAATCACTGTACCTATAGTTGGAACAACAGTACCTCACAGAATAGAAGGCAAACATGGTTCTGGTAGCGTACTTATAATGCCAGCGACAGAAGGTACAGGAGTAATTGCAGGTGGAGCTGCACGTGCTATATTAGAACTAGCAGGATACAAAGACGTAAGGTCAAAATCACTAGGTTCAAAAAATGCCAGAAACGTAGTAAATGCTACAGTAGCTGGACTTGCAAACCTTAGAACAATGGAACAAGTTGCAGAGCTTAGAGAAAAAAAAGTAGAAGACCTTATTTAATAAGGAGGCAAAAGTGGCAAATTTAAAAATTACTCTTGAAAGAGGCGTAATCGGCACTAAACCAAGCCAAAGGGCAACAGTTGCTGCATTAGGACTAAAAAAGAGAGAACATTTCGTAATAAAAGAAGACACACCTCAACTAAGAGGCATGATAAATAAAGTAAAACACTTAGTAAAGGTAGAAGAACAATAATATAGGAGGTGACAAAATGCAACTACATGAATTAAGACCTGCAGAAGGCTCAACACATAAGAAAAAAAGAGTCGGAAGAGGTACAGGTTCAGGCTGGGGAAAAACAGCTGGTAGAGGACAAGATGGTCAAAAATCTAGATCTGGCGGCGGAGTAAGAATAGGCTTCGAAGGTGGTCAGATGCCTCTTTACAGAAGATTACCAAAAAGAGGATTTTCAAATTTTGACTTTGAAAAAAGATACACTTGCATAAATCTTGATAGATTACAAGACTTTGAAGATGGAGCTGAAATAACAGCTGAAATCTTAAAAGATGCAAGAATAATAAGCAAAATTGAAAAAGACGGACTAAAAATACTAGGAAATGGCGAAATCAATAAAAAACTTACAGTCAAGGCAAGTAAATTTACCAAGACTGCTATAGAAAAAATAGAGTCTGCGGGAGGAAAGGCAGAGGTGATCTAATGCTAAAAGCACTTGCAAATGCTTTTAAGATACCGGACCTCAAAAAAAGACTAGTATATACCCTTTTAATGCTTGTAGTATTTAGAGTAGGGACAGCAATACCAGTACCGGGTATAAAAGTTGATGTAATAAAAAGTATGGTACAACAACAAGCTGGGCTATTATCATTTTATGATATAGTTTCAGGGGGAGCACTTAGTAACTTTACAATATTTGCCCTATCAGTTGGACCATACATCACATCATCAATTATCATACAGCTACTAGCAGTAGCCATACCTGCACTAGAAGATATGCAAAAGAGTGGAGAAGAAGGCAGAAAAAAAATCATGCAAATCACAAGATGGACAACAGTAGGTTTAGCACTACTTCAGTCGTCAGCACTTGCAGTTGGATTTTTTAGGTCTGCTCTAGTGTCTCAAGACCCATTAAACGTAATATCAGTGCTGTTAACACTAACAGCCGGCTCAGCATTTTTGATGTGGCTTGGTGAACAAATAACAGAATTTGGTATAGGTAATGGGATATCAATACTAATCTTTGCCGGAATAGTATCAAGAATACCAGGTGGAGCTATAAGAGCCTATGAAATGACTAGAACAGGTGAACTTAATCCAGCTGAAATGATAATATTTTTAGCGGTATCAATAGCAATAATCGTAGGTGTAATAGAAGTATTAGAAGCCGTAAGGAAAGTACCAGTACAACACGCAAAAAGAGTTGTAGGAAGAAAAACTTATGGCGGACAAAGCACACATATACCTATAAAGATAAATCAAGCGGGTGTTATACCAGTAATCTTCGCATCATCAATAATGATGCTACCACAGATGCTCACAATGTTTATTAAAAATCCATCTTATGTGAGTTTCGTAAACAAGTACTTGTCAACTCAAAATCAAACAGGAGTGTATATATATATTCTGTTAGAATTTTTCTTAGTAATAGGATTTACTTACTTTTATGTTTCAATAATATTTAAGCCTGACGAAATAGCAGACAATCTAAAAAATTCAAATGGATTTATCCCAGGAGTTAGACCTGGTAGAAATACAGAAATTTATTTAGATACAGTATCAAATAGACTTACACTTGCAGGTGCAATCTTCCTAGCGATACTAAGTGCTATACCAAGACTTATATTAAGCTTAACACATGTACCATTTTATTTTGGTGGAACATCTCTAATAATCGTAGTTGGGGTTGCTCTAGAAACAATGAAAGCCATAGAAGCACAGATGGTAATGAGACATTATCAAGGATTTTTGAGATAAAAAGCAAGGGTATTTAAAAAAACTACAAAATATGATATAATCTTTGATTGCCAATATTAATTAAAACTTATGTCATATTAGAAGGGTATGGTGAAAAATGAGACTTATAATACTAGGAGCACCAGGAGCTGGTAAGGGTACTCAGGCATCATCAATTTCTGCAAAATACAATGTACCACATATATCCACAGGTGATATATTCAGACAAAACATAAAAGACGGTACAGAGCTTGGAAAAAAAGCAAAGGCTTGTATGGATAAAGGCGAATTAGTACCTGATGACCTAACCTGCGATTTGCTTTTTGACAGAATAGCTAAAGAAGATGCAAAAAATGGATTTTTACTTGATGGATTTCCAAGAAATCTTTATCAAGCAGAAAAACTTAGCGAAAATCTAAAAGCTACGGGTAAAAAACTTGATTTAGCGATAAACGTAGCAGTAGATGAAGATATATTAGTAGATAGAACTACTGGAAGACGTGTATGCAAAAACTGCGGGGCAACATACCATATAAGATATAACAAGCCAAAGCAAGACAGCATATGTGATGTTTGTGTACACGAATTAGTCCAAAGAGACGATGATAAAGAAGAAACAGTTGTAAACAGAATAAAAGTGTACAATGACAGCACAAAACCACTTTTAGACTATTACAAAAAAGAAAATATACTAGTTGACATTGACGGTCAGCAGGATATAGACAAAGTTTTTTCAGATATATCAAAAGCAATTGAAAGCGTAGAATAATGATTACAATAAAATCTGATTCAGAAATACAAAAATTGAGAGATGCCGGCAAAATAGTAGCTGAGACACACGAACTACTAAAAGAACACATAAGAGAAGGCATCTCAACTCATGAGCTTGACAGCATAGCTGAAAAGTTTATAAGAAAAAGTGGAGCAACTCCATCATTTTTGGGTTATGGAGGATTCAAAGGCTCTATATGTGCTTCTATAAATTCAGTAGTAGTACATGGAATACCATCTAAGAATACCATATTAAAAAATGGAGATATAATAAGCTTAGATGTAGGTGCATTTTTCAATGGTTATCATGGTGACGCTGCAAGAACTCATGCGGTAGGGGAAGTTGCTGAAATAGATAAAAAACTAATTGAAGTGACTCAAACCAGCTTTTATAAGGGCATAGAACAAGCGGTTATTGGAAATAGACTTTCTGATATAGGGCACGCAGTGCAAGTATATGTAGAAGAAAATGGATTTTCAGTAATAAGAGATTATGTGGGACACGGAGTAGGTACAAAATTGCACGAGGACCCACAGGTGCCTAATTATGGAGAACCTCATAAAGGACCAAGACTACAAAAAGGTATGGTACTAGCTGTAGAACCTATGGTTGCTCAGGGAACATACAAGATAAAAGTTTTAAAAGATGGCTGGACAGCCGTTATGATAGATAATAAAAACGCCGCTCACTACGAAAACACTTTTGCTATAACTGAAAACGGACCTCAGATATTGACTATTTTGTAATAAATATTTTAGTTTCTTGTAAGGATAGTATATGGATTTTGAAAAAGGACAATTGGTAAAAAGCAAGGCCGGAAGAGATAAAGGGGAGTACTTCCTTATATATGATATAGTAGACGACAAAAATGTGCTTATTGTGGACGGAAAAATAAGAAGACTTGAAAAACCCAAGCTTAAAAAAAAGATTCATTTATCAAAAGTAAACAAAAAATCCAACATTTTAGATACAATAGATAAAAATGATATGCAATCACAAAACAAGAAAATAAAAAGAGAAATAGATTCACTAATACAAGAGTAATAGGAGGTTATATGGCAAAAAGCGACGTCATTGAAATGGAAGGAACTATAGTAGACGCACTTCCTAATGCACGTTTCAAAGTGACTTTAGAAAACGGATTTGAAATTATAGCCCACATATCCGGAAAGCTAAGAATGAACTTTATAAGGATTTTACCTGGAGATAAGGTGACAGTTGAGCTTTCACCGTACGATTTGACCAAGGGAAGAATAACTTGGAGAAAAAAATAGTCTCCATTTTCAGTTAGGAGGTAATATAGATGAAGGTAAGACCATCGGTAAAACCAATGTGTGAAAAATGCAAGGTAATAAAAAGAAAAGGCAGAGTTATGGTCATTTGCGAAAACCCTAAACATAAGCAAAGACAAGGCTAAGCTAAGCATAATTAGGAGGAAAATATGGCACGTATTGCTGGTATAGATTTACCAAGAGACAAAAGAATAGTTATAGGACTAACTTATATCTACGGCATTGGCTCAAAGACTGCAGAAAATATCATTGCAGCCACTGGAATTGATGAAAATACAAGAGTCAAAGATTTGACACCAGAAGAAGAAAACTTACTTAGAAAAGAAATCGAAAACTACACAGTAGAAGGAGACCTTAGAAGAGAAGTTACTTTAAACATTAAAAGACTAAGAGACATCAGATGCTATAGAGGACTTAGACACATGAAAGGACTTCCAGTTAGAGGTCAAAAAACTAAAACAAATGCGAGAACAAGAAAAGGTCCAAAGAGATTAGTTGGTAGAAAGAAATAAAACGAAGGAGGGGAGTAAAAAAATATGGCAAAAGCAGGAGCTAAAAAAGTAGCAAGAGTCAGAAGAAAAGAACGTAAAAATATCGAAAAAGGACAGGCACATATCCAGTCTTCATTTAACAATACAATAGTAACATTATCTGACGTACAAGGTAACGCAATATCTTGGGCTAGTTCAGGACAATTAGGTTTCAAAGGTTCAAGAAAATCTACACCGTTTGCAGCACAACTAGCAGCAGAAACTGCTACAAAAGCAGCAATGGAACATGGATTAAAATCTGTAGATGTTTATGTAAAAGGACCAGGTTCAGGTAGAGAAGCAGCAATAAGAGCTCTTCAAGCAACAGGACTTGAAATAACTATGATAAAGGACGTAACACCAATACCTCATAACGGTTGCAGACCACCTAAGAGAAGAAGAGTCTAAGATAACCCCAAAAATTATTTAACCGCAAGGAGGGTTGTTACTTGTTAGAAATCGAAAAACCAAATGTCGAAGTCTTAACCTTAGAAGAAGATTACGGTAAATTTGTTTTAGCACCTCTAGAAAGAGGCTTTGCTATGACAATAGGTAACTCATTAAGAAGAACACTACTATCCTCATTACCAGGCTGTGCAGTAACAGCAATAAAAATTGATGGAGTAATGCATGAATTTTCAGCTATCAAAGGAGTAAAAGAGGACGTAGTAGAGCTGATATTGACATTTAAAGAATTAGCAATGAAGATGATAAGTGGCACAGAGGCAGTGCTAAAAATAGAAGCCAAAGGTGCTGGAGAAATCACAGCAGGAGACATAATATGTCCGGCTGAAGTTGAAATAGTAAATAAAGACCTTCACATAGCTACTTTAGATGAAGATGCAGACCTAAATATAGAAATATATGTAAATAAAGGCAGAGGCTATATTTCAGCAGACACAAACAAACAAAAAGGTCTGCCGCTAGGAGTATTACCTGTAGACTCAATCTATACACCAATCAAAAAAGTAAACTATACAACAGAAAAAATTGGTGTGATGGAAGACTCAGAAATTGAAAAACTAGAAATAGAAATATGGACTAACAAAGCAATAAACGTAAAAGATGCCTTGTCATTGTCGTCAAAGATTTTAGTAGAACACTTAAATCTGTTCATAGACATGACACAAAGCATAAACTCCATGGAAATCATGGTAGAAAAAGAAGAAGATGTAAAGGGCAAAGCCCTAGAGATGACAATAGAAGAACTCGATTTATCAGTAAGGTCATATAACTGTTTGAAACGTGCAGGAATAAACACACTAGAACAACTTACTGAAAAGACAGAAGATGAAATGATGAAAGTGAGAAACTTGGGAAAAAAATCTCTAGAAGAAGTCACCCAAAAACTCCACGAACTTGGATTTAATCTAAAATCGAGCTACGAATAAAATAATTAGGAGGAAATATGGCAACCTACAGAAAATTAGGCAGAGTGACATCTCATAGAAACCTTATGCTCAGAAACCTCACTACAGAAGTATTGAGACACGGCAAAATAACTACAACAGTTACAAGAGCAAAAGAAACTAGAAGAATGGTAGAAAAGATGATTACTCTTGGTAAAAAGGGTGATTTAGCAGCAAGAAGAAAGGCACTAGCGTATATCATGGATGAGGCAATAGTTTCAAAAGTATTTAACGAAACTGCTACTGAATACAAAGATAGAAACGGTGGCTACACTAGAATAACCAAGCTAGGAAATAGAAGAGGCGATGCAGCTCCAATGGCTATATTAGAATTAGTATAATTCTGATATAGTCCATAGATGCCAAATGGAGTTAAAATCTCATAAAAATTAATTATAACCGGTTAATGAGATTGGGCGTTGATTTTAAATATTTAAAAGCAAAAAAACCGCGAGGGCAACCTGCGGTTTTTTTGTGTATAGTGTAAATGAATAAACTTTTCGTTATTTGTATACAAAAATGGTTCTATAATATTTGTAACAGATATTATAGAACCATTTTAAATTATACCAATTATTTACCATCTTTTTTAGGTTCTTTGTCAATAGCAGGGTGAAAAATAATTAATACTAATATACCTTTAAAATCGTAGTATAATAAATTTATATCTCACTTATCCATTTTCTTAATGTTATACTTTTTACCATTTCATTCGTTAGCTTATTTATTGTTTTACATAATCTGTTAATTACATCTTTTAATGTTTTAAATACTTCATTCTTGAACCCCATAGAACAGATTTATTTCAATATCTGTTCTATGGGGCTCATTTCCGGTGTATATGGTGGTATATGTAGTATACATTATCAGGTATATCTAATCCTTTTGATTTATGCCACAGTGCTTTGTCACAAACCAATATAATCATATCTTCTTCATATTCTGATGATAACCGGTTTATAAATACATTCATACAATCTGTGTTGCAATTTGGCATTACTAAAAAGAAAATTTCTCCTGTCTTTGGTTCTACTGCTGCGTACACATATCTGCAATCTCTTATGTGATGGCATGGCACTGTTGGTCGGATTTACTCGTTACACCAACAATACCTTGGTTTGTTTATTCGTCCAAATCCTGCTTTGTCTTGAAACATTAGCCTTACTCTTTTATTAGGGTAATAGTTTTCTAAATTCTTTACTGTTTTTTTAATTTTTTTGAGGTTTCTATTGCCTCTTCACTTGCTTTGTTTGGATGCTTACTCCTTGGCATTATTTGACTATAAATTTAAAGGTATGTCAGTATTAGTTTCTATCTGCAACCTGTTTCGTTGTTTCTATTTTTTTATCTACCCATATAACAACATCTTTTATTACAAGTTTCTCCACAACCTTTATGAAATCTTCCATAAATCGAAAATCAATCTCACTATCAGCCATAGGCACCTTTATAATAGTATTTTTTAGTCCTATTTTTGTTGCTTTGGCATTATAGTTAAATCTTTCTTTAATTACTTTTTGTATTGCTCCCATAAGGTACAGTGCACTATGTTTATTCATCTTCTTATTTTGCAATACACTCGTTGCACCATGCCCATCTTTCAAGTAAAACAGTGTTTCTAAATAAACGATATTTTGATTATTAGAATGGATAAGAATGGTCGGCAAAGCATTTTGATTATTTAAAACGCTGTCTACTAAAGATATATGGCTAATAATTCCATTGTTTTCAATAGCCATAAAAAGGATACTTAGCACCATTGCAAGAAAGTTTATCTAAATGTAATGGATTAAGTTCTTTAATAGAAGTTTGCCAATCTAAAATATCCTCTAATCTAATCTTGTCTGTCTAAAGAAGCTTCGGACAATCCGTTAAACTTGTCAAGTATATTCTCATCATATTTAGTTAAATGATAATCTTTAAGTCCAGTTGCCACAAGATACGCTTCGAGTTCCCGATAAATTTTTCCATATAGGAAAAATTTATCTTACCCTTTAACAATGGTACTGATATTCTGAAATCCCATTCTTTTAGTTTAGAACTCGATAGTTGATTGCCATATCCAAATTTGTTTGCCAAACTTTTTTTGATAACCGATGCGAAATAAACACCCGTTTTATTATTAAAATCCATATCTTTTAGCTTTAATGTATGAATTTTCATCTCTACACTTGCACAATATGGGTGATAAAATACATCTCCAAAAAAATTAACAGATATAAAATTCTCAAAGTGCCTTGCCCTATCATTTGATTCAGTATCATATTCTCCAATAATACCATTATCAAATGATTTAGCTGAAACTCTTTTTATTTTTCCTGTCTTTAATTCTTCAGAAGATAATAAAGAACCTGTGCCTATTTTAAAAAGTTCTCCAATCCTAAATTCTTTCCATAAAATGGACCCAATGTCAAGGACAAAATAAAAAAACCTATGCACTTAAAAGCTGATTTGTGTATTGAGTAGGAGTCAGCTTTTTCATATTCCACTGACTTCTATGATTTATGTATTCTTTCTTTACCAAGTATTTGGGGATCTAGTCCAGCTTCACTAAATATCTGTGTTGCAGTTTTTCTTATATTTGTATGTTGATTTGCAATAATTATTGCAAATCAACATACAAAAAATGGACACAATTACTGCATCCATTTCCTGTAAAGTTTTAACTTTTTACTCTTTTTTCTTCTTTAAAGGGCTTTCATTTCCATAAAATTATTTGCCGCCAAGAGGGCAATCATGGAGATCGGTTCAACTCTGATAATACTTCCTTCTGGGCTAGAGTCCTTGTCCCCATGTGCCTAAATATTTTTCCTGCCTTTCTTCCAGGATTATTTTAAGATAGCTCTTTTAATGATTACTTCTTTTGTAACCCCATTCCAGATGATGTCCTTGCCATCTACTAGTCCTAGTGCTCTTGCAATGTTTGCGAATGGAAGCATTGTCCTACCGTTTTTAAGGATTGGTTTTACGTCACTTTCGAACACTGAACCATTTACAATTATTTGATTTGTATCCACTGGTATTTTAACTACTGTGTCTTTATCTGTTAAGATTACTGTTCTGTTTGTATTGTCCCATTCTACTTCAAACCCTAAGGCTTCTGCTATAAATCTAACAGGTAGCATAGTTCTATTGTTAGATATAAATGGGTCTACATCCATTACCACTTCTTTTTGAACACCATTTACTGTAACTACAAGAGTCTTTGAACCGATAACTAATTTAGAATCCATCTTTATTTCTACTGGAGCCTTTGTTTCGCTAGTTGGCTTAGATGGCTTAGTCTTCTCAGACCCACCATAGGCACTATATCTTCTATAGGAATTATTGCCAGCACTTGGCCTATCAGGACTTTCTCCACCAGGAGTAGCCGGATCTTCTTTTGGACTCACAAATACTAAGGTTCCATTCTCAAAATAAGTATTGTCTGCCAATTTAGCATAGACAATAGGCTTAATAATTTTCACACCTGCTGGTAGCTTATTTATTTTTATTTCATAGCCACCTTCTACAGACTTAACCTCATAGTCCTCCATAGGCATTTCTTGTTTTTTGTATTTTGGAGTAGGGGTGCTGATAGCATCTAGGCCTGTAGCTTGGTTTGCTGGCTTAAAGTCTTCTTCTTTAACATAATTTAACTTAAAGAAAAACTTGTCATTTTTTCCAATTTTACCTGCACCTTGTAAAGTGCTTGCAATTTTAATTGTATTGTCTTTCAATGCAGTATATTTTTTTCCATTATGAGGATTTACTTGGTCTTTTGTTCCTAAAACTTCATAGTTTACTAGGGCTTTCTTAGTAAAATCTCTAAATAAACCTGATTTTTTACCATTTACTTTTTTATATGGAATTTTTTCCATTTCCTCTAATTCGGCTTGATTTATATCTCCTTTTTTTAATAATTCCTTTGCCCTTGTAATGGCTTTTTTAATATCGCCCTTTACATTTTTATCTTGATATTCAATAGCAGAATTATCAACTACGTCTTCATTAAAAGACTTCATATAGGCATCTAATGCTTCTTTAGCCTTCTTTAGTCTTTCAGAATCCACTTTAGCATTGGCATCTTCCTTTTGTTTTGGATCTTCTGATTTTACAACTGTGTTTATAATTTTATCGCCTTCGTAATTAACCCTAAAAGTATATTTTACACCCTCTGATTCATATTCGAAGGGCTTATCTTGTTCAACGATTGAATCTTTAAATGCCTCTTTTGCAGTATAATTAAATTCAGTTCGATCGATATAATAAGTTGGCAAATCTTTAAACTCAGCAATTTTTGCACCATCTGAAACATTTACAAAATTTTCCTTTTGATCACCATTTGCATAGAGATGAACCTTTACAACTGGTTTTTGTTCCGGAAGCTTTGCATCACCTTCAGCTTTCCATTCGACAGTAAATTGCTTTGTTGTATAATATTTTTTAATATTAGCTTCACCTTCAACCAATTTTAATTTTGGTAATTCAGCCTTTATAACTTTAGTTTCTACAAATGCATCTTTACCAACAACCTCAAGCTTAGGTGCAATTAGAGTGATCTTCTTGTTGTTTGCCAACCCATTCCAACTAATAGCCTTAAGTTCAGGTAATTTAACCTCGCCCTCAATCATGTTGTTTTGGAAAGCATTAGTCTCAATAAGTTCAAGCTTCGGTGCATCAATACCAGTAATTTTGTTACTTTCAAACGCATAGCTATCTACCTTCCACACATTAGGAAGAGAAATTTTGCCAGATATTTCATTGCCTCGAAATGCATTTGATCCAATATATTGCAAGCTATTTGGAAATTTAACATCAGTCAGCCCCATGTTCTCAAAGCTACCGTCCATAATAGCTTCAACACCTTCAGGGATTATAATTTTTTCCGGTTTGTCATATCTGCTATTAAGGCAACTTCCCCTATCTGGACTCAAGGTTTTAAGGTTAACTGTTTCACCATAATTATAATATTTATAAGTCCCGTTCTCTTTCTTTACAAGACGAACCAAATCATATTCTCTATCAATAATAGAGTAATCGGCACCATAATATCCTTCTTTTAAAGTGTAATATCCGTCTTTATCTAGCTGTGGACCACCATATGCCAATACATTTGCGCTTAGTATCACATTGAAAAAAATAAGCGCCGCGACAAGAGTCGCAAAAAAATTCTTTTTATTCATTATTCTCCTCCAAATTCAAATCCAGAAATATCTGTTTCAAAATCTTGAACATATCCTATATTCACACCATCTTTTACATCGAAACTGTATCCCTCTGTTCTAGTTACTGAGCCATTTATATCTGAACATTCAATATAATACTTGTCTGATGAAACCCCATCAAAATTTGAAACAGGTATATCGACATTGTAGTATCCATCAAGTCCAGTTCCTCTATAAAATTTGTAGCCTTTAGATACAATTTCAATAGGATTGTCCTTTAGAACTAGTGCATGGTTTTCAATTATGATCTTTCCATTTTCTGTTCGAAATCTATAATTTTGATCGCCGGTAGTGGTGCCTTCTTTATAGTAATATTGTTTGTTTAATTGTATGGAATTTATATTTTCCATCCATTGTTTTTGTTTCTCAGTAGGCTCATTATTTTTAAATCTTATCTCTAAGTATCCTGATGAAAAATCAAAAGCAATTCCTTGGGTACTTCTTTTTGTCCATTTGCAAAAGCATTCCTAAATGGAATTGATGTAATTAGCAGACAAAATACTAATAGTAACGCCAAATGTATTTACATTTATTTTTCCTCCTTTATATTATATAACGCTAAACGATAGCGACTATCATTATTAGTATAGATAAATAGATAAGATTTGTCAATTTATTTTAAAATTTATTTTTGTTAATCAGGGTTAACCTTCTGGCCAAAATTACAATATTTTAAACTTTAAGCCTAGTTATCTTTATATAAATTTCAGTAAAAATTTACAAAGTATAAAATTTATATAAGGTTTTTTCATTATCTTAAATGATTTTTTATCTGCAGTAATATTTATTTTATTTAATTACAATATGTAAAGCACAAAATGTTGGTTTTTATTTTTGCATGATATGTTGTAAAATATATTTAACAAAGGGCTATATAAAAAATATATAACCCTTGATAATGTCACATATACATTTAATTAAAGACCGGTTTCTACAGCGTACATATCTCTTATTCGTTTGCTATATGCAAAATCATGTCTTTTTAAAGCGGCGTCAATTTGATTTAAAATTGATTTTTTATCTTTATTCAAAACACCTTTTATGTGGGCATAATTTGAAACGTGGTTGCTCCTAACAATTGTATTTTTAAGCTCCAGCTTTTCTATCAGTGCCTTTGTTTCAAAAAGTATTTCTATTGGAGTAAGCTCTTCAAATTCTTTATTTTGTACCTGTTCATATATTTCAGTGCCGGTTTTTACTAGTAGTGTCATTAGCCCAAGGTAAGTTGGGTTAATTTTATTTAAAACTTCTGCTGTAGCATTTATATGTTCTTTGCTATCATTTATCCCGCCAAGACCCATTATAACTGTAACAGATAGGTCAAAACCGGCATCTGTTAGCATATTACAGGCTTTTACTATCTGCTGAGAGGTAGCGTGCTTTTTGATGTCTTTTAAAACTTTATCTGAGCCTGACTCTATTCCTAGGTAGGCTAATTTCGCTCCATGGGTGACAAGATTTTTTAGCTGCTCAGGTGTTTTAGTCATAACTGATGCAGGTGAGGCATAAAAAGAAACTCTGTCTAATCTTGGAAATAATTTTTCAATATATAAAAGAATTTCCATTAAATCATCATATTTCATCACCAGTGCATCGCCATCGGCTAAAAATATTCTTTGCACCTGATTGCCGTAGTGATTTTTGCCATAGAGCAAATCTTCTTTAATTTCTTTGACAGATCTTATGCGGAATTTTTGCTCCTTATACATAGCACAAAAAGTGCATTCATTTTGTGAACAGCCGACTGTCGCCTGCACTATCAGACTATATGCCTCACTAGGTGGTCTATATACAGTTCCTTCGTATTTCATGTGTTCTCCTTTGATTTTTATAAAAAATGGAATGATTTTAAGTTTTGTATTAGTTCAAAATCTAAAAAAATATAATTAAAATTTTTAAAAGTTACAGTTGAACGAAGCTCGCCCCTACTATTTGTAAAAAATATAAATACATTATACATTAAAATATCTTTTTTATAAAGAAAAACGGATAAATCCTTTTGGGTTTATCCGTTTTTAAAAGTATAATTACATTTCTTTTTCTGCTACTGGTTCAGTTGCATCTGCTTTTGTTTCAGCAGCTATTACTTTATCTTCAGCAGTTGGCTTTTCGACAGCTACCGGCTGTTTTTTCTTTATTTCTTTACCTTTGATAGCGTGAGTTGGGCATTTATTTACACAGATGTTGCATTGTTTACATTTTTCGTAATCAATTACAGGTAAATTATTGAGCATTTCTATTGCACCAAATGGGCAACTTTTAGCACATATACCGCAACCTATGCAGCCTACTTTACAAAGAGAAGTTACATCTTTTCCTCTGTCATGAGAGCTACAGTTTATATATACCTTTTGAGTTTCAGGTTTAAGAGAAATTATTGCCTTAGGGCAAGCCTCTATACATTTTTTACATGATGTACATTTTGCCTCATCCACATGAGCTATGCCATCAGTACCAATGTATATAGCGTCAAATTTACATACTTTTGTACAAGTGCCAAGACCCATACATCCGTATCTGCAGCCTTTTGAGCCACCTTGAGCAATTACTGCGGCTCTACAGTCTGCTATACCGATATAGCTTGCTTTTTCGACTGCATTTTCACTTGTACCGTTACAATGTACAACAGCTACATTTCGCACTCCTGCTCCTGCCTCTACACCCATAATTGCAGCTACTTTTGCAGCTACTGCTGCACCACCTACGGGGCATCCGTTTACAGGAGCTTTGCCCTCTACTACGGCTGCTGCCAAACCGGCACATCCAGGAAAACCACACCCACCGCAGTTAGCTCCGGGTAATACTTCTGTAATTTTTTCTTGTCTTTCATCGATTTCTACAGCGAATTTTTTTGATGCAATAGCTAGACCGGCTGCAAATACAAATCCCATTAATGAAAGGCTCACTACAGAGTTTATAATTATGTCCATTTTATCCTCCTATTTGCCTAATCCGCTAAATCCTAAAAACGCTATTGCCATTAATGCCGCTGAAATCATTGCTATAGGGAAACCTTGGAACGACTTTGGTATGTCAGAAAGCTCCAATCTTTCTCTTATACCTGCAAAAAGCACTATAGCAAGGGTGAAACCTAGAGCACCACCTAGTCCGTTAAATATTGTTTCTATAAGATTATAGCCGTTAGAAATATTTAATATAGCAACACCAAGCACTGCACAGTTTGTAGTAATCAGTGGTAGATATACACCTAGTGACTGATAAAGTGTAGGCGAAGATTTTTGAATTACCATTTCAACAAACTGAACAAGTGCAGCTATAACTAGGATAAATGCAATTGTTTGTGTGAACTCTATATGTAGCTTAACAAGTAATAATTGAACAAGCCAAGTTATTATAGATGCTAATACCATAACGAATGTAACTGCCATACCCATTCCCAGTGCAGTTTCAACTTTTTTAGAGACACCTAAGAAAGGACATATTCCCAAAAACTTAGACATACAAAAGTTATCTACTAGGATTGAGATAAGCAGAATTGACATTATTTTTGCCATTTAGTCCTCCTTATGCTCTTTTTGTAATTTTGTTAAATGCTGCTATAAGACCACCAAAGACAAGGAATGCTCCTGGTGGAAGTATTGCTATTAAAGCAGGCTGATAACCAAATTGATTTAATATATCATGATTAAATATTGTACCGTTTCCGATTAATTCTCTGATTGAACCCATTATAGTAAGGGCAATTGTAAAGCCTATACCATTACCGATACCATCACCAAAAGATGGAAGAGGGGGATTTTTGTAAGCGTAGCCCTCAGCTCTTGCCAGTATGATACAGTTAACAACTATAAGTGGGATAAATAAGCCAAGGGCATCGTAGAGAGATGGCACAAAGGCTTGCAAGCAAAATTGAACTACAGTAACTAGTGATGCGATTAGTACAACGAAGATAGGTATTCTTATTTTACTTGGGATTATTTTTCTAAGAATAGATGTAAGTAGGTTTGCGAAAGCAAGTACAAATGTTGCTGACAATCCCATACCAAGACCATTTATAGCTGATGTAGTAGTAGCAAGCGTTGGGCAAGTACCAAGTACCTGGACAAAGGTTGGGTTTTCATCTATTATCCCATTTTTCAGGGCACCAAAGAAACTCTTCTTTTCTTCCATTAGTTCCTCCTTATTAGATTATTTAAGTTTGCTGTAAGTGTCTATAGCGATGTTAACGCCTTTTGTTACAGCATTAGATGTAATTGTTGCACCGGATATTGCTACTATGCTATTATCAGCAGTAGCAGTATTTTTTTCTACTTTCAGTTCTTCAGTTTTTTTGTCTGTATATTGACCATAAAATGGTTCTAAAGCGGCTTTTGCTCCAAGACCTGGGGTTTCACTCATAGAACCCATTCTTATACCGGCTATTTTGTCATCAGTTGCTATACCTGTAGTAACTTCTACGTCACCGCCGTAACCCTTTGTAGCAGTTTTTATTGTATAGCCGATTGTATTGCCGGAAGCATCTACAGCCTCATAGATTTCTTTTATAGCAGGGTCATATTTTTCATCAGCACCATTTGCTGCCTTGTATACTTCTTTAAAGTCTTTTGCTCCTGTAAGAAGAGCTTGTCTTGCCTCATTATCCTTTTGGATTTGCTGCTGTTTGATAATTGGGTCAGTAAGGGTAAATACATAAGCTACCAATGCAGTACATACTGCCGTTATAGCAAAAAGTATAAATCCAAATTTTACAACTTCATTATTTTTCATTTTTCTTTACCTCCCCAAAAACTCTAGGTCTTACTTGTCTTTCGATAAGAGGAGTACATACGTTCATAAGTAGGATTGAGTAAGAAACACCTTCAGGATATCCACCAAAGTACCTGATAACTGAGGTGAGCAGTCCACATCCAAATGCGTAAATAATCTGTCCTTTAACTGTAAGTGGTGAAGTAGCATAATCTGTAGCCATAAAAAATGCCCCAAGCATTAAGCCGCCACCAAATACGTTATACATTATCATGGAGGAATCAAATCCTGAGAACGCATAAGCTAATATTGCAACTGTAAGTATATATACAGCAGGTATTACATATGTTATAACGCCTCTATAAATTAGGTAAATTCCGCCTAATATTAGAAGTAAAGCACTTGTTTCTCCCAAGCTGCCAGGTATGTTTCCAAGGAACATATCCATGATACCGGTTCTTTGTACAACATCAGATTGTTTTATAAAAGCTAGTGGAGTAGATGTAGAAACTATATCTACAGATTTTGTAATAGGTAGTGTCCAAGCTGTCATTTGTACTGGCCAAGAAGCGAGTAATAATGCTCTTGCAACTAGTGCAGGGTTCATAAAATTCATACCCAAGCCGCCAAATAATTGCTTAGCTACAGCTATTGCAAAAAATCCGCCAACAAATGTCATCCACCATGGAGCAGATGCAGGTACGTTAAATGCAAGTAATAGACCTGTAACTACTGCTGATAAATCATTGATAGTAATCGGTTTTTTTAAAATTTTTTGCATTAAATACTCAGCTAAAACTGCACCAACAATACTAGATATAATATTTATGATTGCACCAGTTCTAAAAAAGTAAATGCTTGCAATTGCCGCAGGGGCAAGAGCAATAAGCACATCTCTCATTACGGACTGCACACTTTCACTAGACCTTATATGAGGAGATGAGGCTATGGTTAAATTTGGTTTTTCCATATTTTCCCCCTTATTTATTTTGCCTGAGCGGCTTGTTGTTTAGCTTGCTCTCTTCTGCGAGCTGCTTGTATCTGAGCCTTTGCTACTCTTATTGATTGTAATAAAGGTCTTTTTGATGGACATATAAATGAGCAAGAGCCACATTCTATACAGTCGATAGCATGATATTCTTCAGCTTTTTCAAAATTTTCTCTTAAAGAATATGCACTGATATATAATGGCTCTAAAGAAACAGGACATACACTAACACACTTTGCACATCTCATGCAGTTTTGTGTTTCTCCAATTTTTGCCTCTTCTGATGTGAAACATAGTATTCCTGATGTACCTTTATTAGCAGGAACATCAGTTCTAGCTAGAGCTACGCCCATCATCGGACCACCTGAAATTACTTTTGCTAAATCGTCTTTAAATCCGCCGGTCATTTCTACTATGTCACTATACAAAGTGCCAATTCTAAATCTAAAGTTTCCCGGATTGTTTACTCCGCCACCGGTAACTGTACATACTCTGTCTATAAGAGGCATACCTGTACGAAGAGATTTTGCAATCTGAGCGGCAGTTGCTACGTTATCCACAACAACACCTGCATCTGCTGGCAAGCCGCCTGATGGCACTTCCTTGCCGGTACATACATTGATAAGCTGTTTTTCTGCACCTTGAGGGTATTTAGTTTTTAGAGTGATGACCTTGATGTTTGGATATTTTTTCACCGCATCCGTCATTTTTGATATACATTCAGGCTTGTTGTCCTCAATACCTATGTAACCGTTTTGTATGCCTAGAATTTTTAATATAGCTCTTAGACCATCTACAACGTCCTGAGTTTCTTCTAGCATTAACCTATGGTCACAGGTTAAATATGGTTCACATTCTGCACCATTTAATATGGCTGTATCAACTGTCTTTCCTTCAGGAATTTTTAGCTTTACATGAGTAGGGAAAGTTGCCCCACCCATACCAACAAGACCAATTTCCTTTACAACCTCTAACAGTTTTTCAGCAGAAAGTTCATCGACAGTACCGTATGGCTTAATACTAGGGTCGACTTCGTAATTACCATCGTTTTCAATTACTACACATACAGCTCTATTTCCAGTGTTAACTACCATTTCCTTGACATCAATTACTTTGCCGGAAACTGATGAATGGATTGGTGCAGAAACAAACCCTAAAGGTTCGCCTATCCTTTGACCAACCTTGACAAAATCTCCTTTAGCTACTAGAGATTTGCATGGAGCACCAATATTTTGGATAAGTGGTATGTAAACAGTGGCAGGAGCATCGATAGTAACAACTTGTAAATTTTCTGTCTTTTCTTTGTTATGCTTTGGATGTATACCACCCTTAAAAGTTGTTAATTGCATGATTACCTCCGTGAATAAAAAAGTGTCGGTACAATTTATCTTTGCACTGTTTAGTAAAAATCCAGTAAAACAGTGTGAATAAAATGTCAAACAATACTAATACATTCTATATCAAAAGAGGAAAAAAAACAACAAATTTTGTAACTTTAAGCATTTTTTATTCAATTTTAATTGAAAATGATGTCGGAATGCAAAAATACTAAATTAAGACAAAAATAAAATAGACAAAATCTACCGTAGTCTTACAGTAAATTTTGTCTATTTTATTTTTATGATATCAATGTATAAATTTTAAAAATAAATATCTAAAATTCTTGAGTAATAAAATTATCTAGCAGATTTTGAGTCTTTAGCTATAGAGTAAACACCTGCAAATAATACTACATTTACAATAGCAGTAGCTAACATGATACGCCTCCAAAAAAATTTAAATTTAAAAATTTGATAAACTATTTAGAAAATTTTGAATTTTTTACTATAGAATAAATTCCAACAAACAATACTACATTTATAAGAGCTGTTAATAACATAATCAACCTCCAAAATTTCTTCAATTATTTCAAATTGATAATATATATAAAATGTGTTAAACAAACTAATTTTAAAACTGTACTTATTAAGTGCTGTTTTATATTGTATATATACACATTGATTTTAATAATAAACGAAAAAATATAAAAAAATGAAATTTTTCTGTCAAAATTTGATTATAACGTTGAAATATAAAAGAAAAAATTTTTTAAATTATGAAATATAAATTTCATTTTTGCTAAAATTTTTAAAAATTAAAATAAGTTATAGTGAAAATTTAAAAGCCCAATCCTAGTATTTAAATGATACGGATGGGCTTTTGAATTAAAAATTTTGGTTATAGATTTTTAATTTTTAAAATCCTTATGAACACTTTTTATAATTTTGTTCAATATTTATTTTTTAAATTCAAAATAAAAACTGGTTTTATCATTTTTATTGGACTTGGCGTAAATGTTTATGTCATGTTTTTTGGCTATATAGCTACATATTGCTAGACCAAGTCCAGTACCGGTAGAGTTTTGCCTATCTAGGCTCATATAGTATTCGTTAAATACATAGGGCAGGTCTTTTTCGTCTATTCCATCGCCGTAGTTTGTTATGCTGACTTTTATTATATCACTTAAATTTTGAGTTTTTATTGTTATGTCTGTATTTTCGTAGGAAAATTTTATTGCATTATCTAGTACGGTGATAAACATTTGTCTTATTCTGCTATAGTCAGCGTTTATTTCAAAATAGGCTATATCTTCTTCTAATTTAATAGTTCTATTTAGTTTTTTGGCTAGTGGTCTGCACATTCTAGCGGCGTCTTGTACCACTTGGCATAGGTCTATTTTATCTTTTACTATTTTATAATCAGGGCTTTGTAATCTTGACAGCTCCAGCAGGTCGTTGACCATGCTTTCCAAATGTATGCTCTCGTTTAGTGCGATTTGTTGATATTCTTCTATATTTTTTGGGTCTGTAATTACTTTGTCGCAAAGGGTTTCTAAGCTACCTCTTATAACAGATACCGGCGTTCTAAGCTCGTGGGATATATTTGTGATGTATCTTTTTCTCGTTAATTCTGCCTGATTTGAGTCATTTTGAGCCTGCAATAGTATATAGGAGAGTTCATCAATATTTTTTGCAAGTACGCCCACTTCATTTTGTTGCTCTACGCCCGTTGTCGCACTATAGTCTCCATCAATAATGGTATCAGTTGCTTTTTTTATTTTTTTCAGTGGTAATACTATTATATTTGAGAAAAATAGCGATGGTATCAAGGCGATGGGTAGTGAACCGCAGATTGCAAGTAATAGTATGGCTGAGGACTCTTTTATATAGCTGTTTATTGATACTGCTCTTTTGAATACTAAGGTTACTCCGTATATTGTCTGATTTGTGTCTTTTATAGGCGATGCAATGACTAGGCTTTCTTGAAAAATGGATTGACTATGTTTTTCTAAAAATTCTGTTTTGCCGTCTTTATAGCATTTATCTATGAGCTGTCTTAAATCTTTTGGTATAGAGGAATAGGAAATGTTAAATTTTCCAAATTCTACATGGATTGTCTTGTTGTAATCGTCTACTATCCAAATGTTGCTAAGAGGGATTTCTTCTATAAATTTTACATATTTGCCCAAGCCTAGGTTTTCTTCGTAGGTCAGATGGTCATTTTCTCCTGAACGCAGATTTCTAAAAAAAGGCAATAGGGTGTAGGAAATGGCGTCAGCCTTTTGTATGAAATGCCTTCTGCTGGCATCTCTTGAGTTTTTGTCATAAATGACAATAAACATCATGTATAGCACCAAGGAAAATATTATCAATATTATATAAATTCTAGTAAATATTTGGTAAAAAAGGCTTTTTTTCATTTTAACTCCTCAAATTTATAACCCTTTCCCCATACGGTGCTTATCTGCCAGCTTGGGTGTGGTACAGCGTCAAGCTTGGAACGTAGCCTTTTTATATGAGAGTCGATTATCCTCATATCTCCAAAATATTCAGAGCCCCAAATCAAGTCAAGTAGATTATCCCTAGTAAATACTCTGCCGGCTCTGCTTGCCATTACATATAAAAGCTCTATTTCTTTTTTTGTAAGATTTATATTTGTGTCATTGATTTTTACGCTGAATTTTTTGATGGAAATTTTTAAATCATCATGTATAAAATCTTTTTGTGACTCAAATTCTTTGTTGGAGTCAAGTCTCCTCAGTACAGCTCTTACTCTTGCCATAACCTCTGCTGGCGAAAATGGTTTTACTATATAATCGTCAGCACCCAAGTCCAAGCCCATAATCTTTTCAAAATCTTCGCCTTTGGCTGTAATCATAATTATTGGTATGTTGGAGTGTTGTCTAATGAGTTTACAGACTTGGAAACCGTCTTTTTTTGGCATTGCAATATCCAAGAGTATCACACTTATATCGTTGTTTTCAAATATATCAAGAGCCTGTTGACCTTCAAAGGCTTTATATACTTTGTAACCCTCTTTGCAAGAGTATTCGCTTAATATATTTACTAATTGTAAATTGTCGTCTGCTATTAATATGGATGTCATTTTCCCTCCTTGGCAAAATTTTTCGCAGTTTTAATTATATTATATAGAATAGAAAAATATTTACAATAAAATATGGCAATATTAACCATAATATGAAAAAAAACTCAAAGCAAAATTCAAAAAAATTTATAAACAAAGTAATTGTATATCTCTAAATAGCCTTATAAAGAAATTATAATTTATTTATGTTTTAGCACAACTAATTCATACTGAATTAAAATTTTACAAGAAATTCAAAATGTATTTACAAAAAATTGTAAAAAAAGACATACTTTTGACATAATTTTATATTATCATTTAATTAAGCTTATGAAAAGGATATCATAAACCTAATTTTTAATCTAGGAGGTTCAGTATGAAAAAATTTTTAATGCTGGCACTTTCTGCAACCCTATTATTGACTGGTTGCTTTGGTGCAGGAGAAAAAAAGGACAGCGGTACAAAAGACTCTTCAAAAACAGAAACTACAGCCACATCCGGCGGTCACAAAGAAGAACTTATCATAGGTACATCTGCCGACATCAACAACTTAGACCTACAAAAACAGCAAGACGCAGTAAACAACATAGTGTTAAAACTTACACACGAAACCTTGGTATTTTTCACAAATGAAGGTACATTTGAGCCAAGACTATGTACATCTTGGGAGTTTGAAGACGACACACACATTGTATTTAAATTACACGATGGCATGAAATTCTCTGATGGGTCACCACTTACAGCAGAAGATATCAAATTTACATACGATATGGGACTCAAAAACGAATTAAGCGTATTAAAAGGACTAAAACAAGTAGACGTAGTAGACCCACTTACAATTAAACTTACAATAGACAGCTACTCTAACGAATTTGTTCAATCACTATCCTCAGTACCAGTAAGCATCCAATCTAAAAAAGCTTACGAATCCGGTATGAAAGAGCCTTACCTAATCGGCTCAGGACCATACAAACTTGAAAAATGGGAACCTGACGAATATGTTACATTCGTTAAAAACGAAAATTATTGGGGCGATAAACCTGGCGTTAGCGAAAGAATTACATTCAAACCTATAAAAGAGGCATCCACAAGAGCAATTGCACTTCAAAATGGCGAAATAGATGTATGTATTGACCCATCAATGGACAACCTACCTGATTTGGAAAAGGACGAAAACGTAACAGTATTCACAAAACCGGGTACAAGATTATTCTACCTAGGCTTTAACGTTACAAAAGCACCTTGGGACAACCTAAAACTAAGACAAGCAGTAGCTCACGCAATAGACAGAAAAGGTATAATCGATGTAGTATTACAGGGCAAAGGCTTACCACAGACAACTGTATTAAATAGAGGACTATGGAGTTTCTACGATGATATGCCTGGTTTCCCTTACGATGTTGAAAAAGCAAAAGCAGCATTAAAAGAGTCAGGATATACACCAGGAGAAAAACTTCCTCTATTAATAAGCAACGAAACTGATTACTCACAAGTAGCACAATTTATCCAAGCTAACCTAAAAGAAATAGGCTTAGATATAGAAATTCAGACAGTAGAACCTGCTACACTTAAAACCGAATGTGTAAACTTAACTCAAGGCTTATACCTATGGAGATGGAACGAAGACAGTAAAGTAGACTTTGTATTCAGAGATTTATTCTACACAGGCTCTAAGAGTAACTACAGTCATTTCTCTGACCCTAAAGCAGATGAGCTTACAGATTTAGTTCTTACAGAAAAAGACTCTCAAAAACGTCTTGAGGACTCTAAACAATTACAAGAATACTTGGTAGAACAAGTGCCACAAGTACCACTTTATATCAAAGATTTGTTAATAGCTTACAACAAAAATCTAAAAGGCACTTACCTATATGGCGGAGGAAATCACGACTGGAGATTTGCTTACGTAGAACAGTAAAACTTAATAGATAAATTTTGCTAAATAAAATAAATTATAACAACCATCCTATCTTAATAAATTTAAAAAAGTGGCATTTAAAACTAAATATAAATTTAAGTTTTAAATGCTGCTTTTAATTTTAAAATTAAATTAATCCATTTCTAATTAATTAAGAAATTGCAAAAGCAAAGCTTATATATTAGGCTTGATTTTAAACAAAATAAAATACGAAAATAATGAAATTTTTGAATATAATTACATTAATTTGATAATTCACGATAAAAACGTTTATAAATAGACGATTGCGAATAGAGGTTTGACAATGGGACGCTATTTTTTAAAAAGATTACTTTTAATGATACCGGTTATCTTTGTAACGTCTTTTTTGATATACGCTGCAATGAATATGACCAGCGGAGATGTAGCACTATCTCTTGCACCTGAAAATGCCAGCGATGCTCAAATAGAGCTTATTAGAAAAGACTTAGGCTTGGACCAGCCATTTATTGTGAGATATGTAAAATATATGACCGGTATGCTAAAAGGGGATTTGGGCGTATCATACATAACTGGTAAGGATGTTTTCAAAACATATATGCAAAGATTGCCAGCTACTATGGAGCTTGCGATTACATCTGTATTGGTTTCTGTATTTATTGCTATACCCCTTGGTATTTATACAGCTATACATCAAAATACTTGGAAAGATAACTTAGGTATGGTATTTGCACTTTTTGGAGTATCAATGCCAAACTTTTGGCTAGGGCTTATGCTTATGCTGTTTTTTTCACTTAACCTCGGCTGGCTTCCGTCCAGCGGTAGACATGGGTTTACATCTGTAATCCTGCCTGCACTCACAGTTGGTTTAGGCTTAGCTGCCTTAATCACTAGGACAACACGTTCTTCGATGCTGGATGTGCTTAGACAAGACTATATGACCACAGCAAGAGCTAAGGGAGCAAATGAAAAAAGAGTAATTTTTAACCATGGACTAAAAAATGCACTTATACCTATAATTACAGTTATAGGAATGCAGCTTAGTAATGTACTTACTGGTTCAGTATTGGCAGAAACAGTATTTTCTTGGCCGGGTGTAGGCAGACTAATTTTTGACTCAATATCAAAAAGGGATACACCTATGGTAACCGGTGCTATTATAATGTCTTGTGTACTTATGAGCATAGTAAATCTATTGGTTGATTTTGTGTATGCCTTTTTTGACCCTAGAATAAAAGCTCAATACGTTAAGAAGAAATAGGGAGGAATATATGGAAACTAAAAAAATTAAAAGCCGTTCCCAGCTTCAAGAGGTATGGAGAAGATTAAAGAAAAATAAAGGTGCTATGCTTGGACTATTCTTTTTGATAGCACTTGCCTTGATAGCTATTAGTGGAGGCATTGTATTTGATTATGAAACAGATGTCATAGGCATAAATCCTGCACAAAAGTTGCAAGGACCATCTATGCAGCATCTATTTGGTACAGATAATTTGGGCAGAGATATATTTGCAAGAGTTATGTATGGCTCAAGATATTCTCTAGCTATTGGTATAGGAAGTGTGTTTATTGGTTTAGTAATCGGCATAATTTGTGGCAGCTTAGCAGGGTACTATGGCGGAGTTGTTGACCAGTTCATAATGAGAACAAACGACATTTTATATGCTATACCAAATATAATGATAGCAGTAGTAATAGTATCACTTTTTGGTACAAGTACAGTAAACCTACTTCTTGCACTTTGTGTAACAGTAGCAACAGCCTTTACTAGGATAGCAAGGGCGGCAGTTATGACAGTAAAAGGGCAAGAATATGTTGAGGCAGCCTTTGCTATGGGACTTCCAACTTGGAAAGTTATACTAAAACACATTTTACCAAACTGTCTATCTCCAATAATAGTGCAAGTAACACTATCAATAGGAACTACAATAATTGCAGCTTCATCACTTAGCTTTTTGGGCATAGGTATACCATCGCCTGCACCTGAATGGGGAGCAATGCTTTCTGAGGGTAGAAACTACATCAGAAACTCTGCTTATATCTGCGTAATACCGGGCTTGGCAATAATGTTTACAGTGCTGGCTCTTAATTTACTTGGAGACGGACTAAGAGATGCCCTTGACCCAAAACTTAAAAAGTAGGTGAAAACATGAATAAAGAAATAATATTAGATATAAAAGATTTGGTTGTATACTATGAGACAGACGATGGAGTAGTAAAAGCAATCAATGGACTTGATTTACAAATAGAGAAAAAATCCACCTTGGGGCTAGTGGGAGAAACAGGAGCAGGAAAAACAACTACAGCTTTATCAATTTTAAATCTTGTGCCTAATCCTCCGGGAGTAATAAAAAGTGGAGAAATATTTTTGGACGGTGAAGATGTACTAAAAAAATCCAAGGAAGAGCTGGAGAAAATGCGTGGCAACGAGGTTGCTATGATTTTCCAAGACCCTATGACAGCACTAAATCCGGTTATGACTGTAGGAGAGCAAATAGCAGAAAGCTTACTTCTTCACAATGAAATATCCAAAGAAGAGGCAATGACTAGAGCAAAAAAAATGCTAAACCTAGTCGGTATAGCAGATAGCAGAGCCAATGACTATCCTCACCAGTTTTCAGGCGGTATGAGACAAAGAGTAGTAATAGCTATAGCTCTTGCCTGTAGTCCAAAGCTGCTAATAGCTGATGAACCTACAACAGCACTTGATGTTACTATACAAGCTCAGGTACTTGAGCTTATGAAGGAATTAATAGTAGATACAGATATGTCAATGTTATTAATCACTCACGACCTTGGAGTAGTGGCGGAGGTATGTGATGATGTGGCAGTAATCTATTCAGGCAAAGTAGTAGAAATAGGCACAAGCGATGATATTTTTAATCATACTCTTCACCCATACACAGAAGGACTATTTAACTCAATGCCTAATTTAAAACAGCAAGGAGAGGACTTAGAGCCTATCAAAGGTATGATGCCTGACCCAATGTTTTTACCTGAAGGCTGCTGTTTTGAGCCAAGATGTCCTTATGCCTTTGAAAGATGTAAAAGAGAAATGCCACAGCTAAAAAAATATTCTGAAACGCATCATTGTGCGTGCTTTGCCTATGAAAATCCGGACTTTAAACTAAGGAGGGGAAATAATGAGTAAAACTTTATTAGAAGTCGAAAATTTAACAAAATATTTCAACACACCCTCAGGCTTACTACACGCTGTTGACAAAATCAGTTTCACCCTACAAGAGGGTAAAACACTTGGTATAGTAGGAGAGTCCGGCTGCGGAAAATCTACCACTGGACGCACAATATTAAAATTAATTGAGCCTACCGGTGGCAAAATAGTCTTTGACGGAGAGGACATCACAAACTATTCACCAGCTAAGATGAGAAAATATAGAACACAAATGCAGATGATTTTCCAAGACCCATTTTCGTCTTTAAATCCACGTCAAAGTATAATGCAGCTAATAAGTGAACCAATTATAGAGCACAAAATTCTAAGAGATAAAAAAGAAATAGAAAAAAGAACCCTAGAGCTTATGGAGACAGTAGGGCTTGCTCAAAGATATGTAAACTCTTACCCTCACGAACTAGATGGTGGTAGGAGACAAAGAATAGGTATAGCTAGAGCTTTAGCAGTAAATCCAAAGCTAATAGTATGTGACGAACCGGTCTCAGCACTAGATGTATCTATACAAGCACAGATATTAAATCTTCTTAAAAAACTGCAAAAGGAAAGAGGCTTTTCCTATATATTTATCACTCACGATTTATCAGTAGTAAAATATTTCTCTGACGATATAGCGGTTATGTACCTAGGTGAGATGGTGGAAAAGGCAAGTGCAACAGATTTATTTAAAAATCCTATCCACCCATATACAAAGGCACTGCTTGAGGCAGTACCAAAGCCTGTAGTTACAAAAGACAAACCAAAAAGGAAACTTATAAAAGGAGAAATAACATCTCCGGTAAATCTGCCTGATGAATGTAGATTTGCCTCAAGATGTGAGCTGACCAGTGACATATGCAAAGCTGCAAATCCAAAACTAAGGGAAATAGACCCAAACCATTTTGTGGCTTGCTCAAGGGTAGGGGAGTAGTATAGTAAAACTTTAATAAGGCTGGATATATTAATCTTAGAGCACTATCAAAGTAAAAAGCACTCTGAGATTAATGTACCCAGCCTTTTATTAGAAAATAGTATTATACAAAATTTCTTTTCAATATGTATGCTAAAACTTTCAAAGGGAGTAAGTATTAGCAGAGATAAAAAGTAGGGGAGAACTTTGTTCGCCCACATTAATACTAATACTAAATTACATAAGAAAATGTAGCATTAGTTTTCATTGTAAAAATTTTTGCATAAGGTAGTAGCATAAATTTCTTTTCAAGATATATGCTACAATTTTCAAAGTAATATAGTATTAGAAAGTATTTTAAAAGAGTCGCGGATATTCTGCGACTCTTTTAATTTATTGATTATTTTGAAAATTATATATTTTCATTTCCTACTTCTGCAAGATGTTTATATTTTTCATATTTTTCTTTAGCATCTTGTTCTGACCTAGCATAAAGCTCTTCTGCTATTTCAGGGAAAGACCTCTTTAATGAAGAAAATCTTGTTTGTTTATCTATAAATTCTCTAAATGATGCTTTTGGCTCTTTGCTGTCTAGTGTGAATGGGTTTTTGCCTTCTTGAGCAAGTAGAGGGTTGTATCTGTATAAGTGCCAGTAACCGGCATCTACTGCTTTTCCTTCGTTAGCTATACTTCTTCCCATACCTTCTTTTAATCCATGGCTTATACATGGAGCGTAAGCAATGATTAGAGATGGTCCATGATAGCTTTCAGCCTCTTTTAATACTTTTAAGAAGTGGTTTTTGTTAGCACCGATAGCTACTTGAGCTACATATACATAGCCATAAGTTGCCGCCATCATACCTAAGTCTTTTTTCTTAACTCTCTTGCCTGATGCAGCGAATTTTGCTACTGCAGATGTAGGAGTAGATTTTGAAGATTGTCCACCTGTGTTGGAGTAGATTTCTGTATCGAATACCATTACGTTGATGTCTTCACCTGATGCAAGTACATGGTCAAGACCACCGTAACCTATATCATATGCCCAGCCGTCACCGCCGAATATCCATACAGATTTTTTATCAAGGTAATCTTTGTGGTCAAGTATGCTTTGTGCAAGCTCTTTGCCTTCGCCGGAAATTTTTTCTGCTGCAGCTATAACTGCATCTTTCTTAGCAAATGTATCTTCAGCACTGTTCATGCCATCTATCCAAGCGTTGAATGCGTCTTTAGCGTCTTGAGCGATATCCATATCAAGAAGCTGTTTCATTTCAGATGCAATTCTGTTTCTCATAGCTTTTACGCCCATAGCCATACCATATCCGTATTCAGCGTTGTCTTCAAATAGGGAGTTAGCCCATGCCGGACCTCTGCCGTCTTTGTTCTTAGTGTATACAGATACAGGAGCAGAACCACCCCAAATTGATGAGCAGCCTGTAGCGTTAGCTATCATCATTCTGTCACCAAATAATTGAGTGATTGTCTTAGCATAAGGAGTTTCTCCGCAACCTGCACAAGCTCCTGAGAACTCAAGAAGTGGTTGCATGAACTGGCTGCCTTTTACAGAGAACCTATCCATTATATCATCCTTGTATCCGATAACGTCATTACCATACTGGAATAATGGAGTGTATTCGTCTTTCACTTTTTCAAATGAAGTCATTACTACTGCTTTTTGGTCTTTCTTTCCTGGACATACATCTGCGCAGTTTCCACAACCTGTACAATCCATAGGGCTTACTTGTATTCTGTATTCCATGCCTTCTAAGCCTTTACCGATAGCTTTTAATGTAGTAAAGTCAGCAGGTGCATTTTTCTTTTCTTCTTCTGTTAATAAGAATGGTCTAATTGCAGCATGAGGACATACGAATGAACATTGGTTACATTGGATACAGTTTTCATCAACCCAAACTGGAACGTGAACAGCTATACCACGTTTTTCGTAAGCAGATGCACCTGATGGTACTGCACCGTCTTCTCTACCTACAAAGGTTGATACTGGAAGTGAGTCTCCTTCTTGAGCATTTACAGGTCTTAATATATTTTTGATGTATTCAGGGTCGTCAGCTTTTGTTGTATCAATTTTTAAATCTTCAAGACTTGCCCAAGCAGCAGGTACGTCTACTTTGTGTAGTCCATCAGAACCCATGTCAACAGCTTTGTAGTTCATGTCTACAACGCTTTGACCTTTTTTACCGTATGATTTTACAATAGACTCTTTTAAATATTTAACTGCATCGTCATATGGGATTACGTCAGCTAATTTGAAAAATCCTGACTGCATTATCATGTTTATTCTTGAGCCAAGACCTATTTCATCAGCTAATTTGTTAGCACTGATAGTATAGAAATCTATATCATTTTCTGCAATATATTTTTTAAGATGTGCAGGTAATTCTTCTTCTAATTGAGCGTCTGACCAAGGGCAGTTAAGCACAAATTTTCCGCCTTTTTTAAGACCTTTTATAACATCGTACTGTTTTACATAAGATGGAACGTGACACGCGATAAAGTCAGCCTCATCTATTAGGTAAGTTGATTTTATTGGAGTAGAACCAAATCTAAGGTGAGAAGTTGTTACACCACCGGATTTTTTGGAGTCATAAGCAAAATATCCTTGAGCATACATATCTGTATGGTCGCCGATTATTTTTATAGCCTGTTTGTTAGCACCAACTGTACCATCTGAACCAAGTCCCCAGAATTTGCATCTGATAGTGCCTTCTTGACCTACAGATATTCTATGTTTAACCGGTAATGATAGGTTAGTTACGTCATCTTTTATAGAAATTGTAAAGTTGTTCTTTGGTTTGTCTAATTCTAAGTTTTCAAATACTGTAAGGATATCAGTAGGAGTAACGTCCTTAGAACCAAGACCATATCTACCGCCAACTATTACAGGTTGTTTTTCTTCATCGTAGAATACTGATTGAACATCTAAGTGAAGTGGTTCTGCTGGAGCACCAGGTTCTTTAGTTCTGTCTAGTACAGCAATCTTTTTAACAGTCTTAGGCATAGCATCTAAGAAGTATTCTTTTACCCAAGGTCTGTATAGATGTACCTTTATGATACCTACTTTTTTACCTTGTTTTGTCAAGTAATCTATAACTTCTTCAGTAGCCTCTGTTACAGAACCCATAGCTACGATTATGTTTTCAGCATCAGGAGCACCATAGTAGTTGAATGGGTGATATTCTCTGCCGGTAATATTTGAGATTTCTTTCATGTAATCTACAACTATTTGCGGTACAGCATTGTAGAATTTATTTGATGCCTCTCTCATTTGGAAGAATATATCAGGGTTTTGAGCAGTACCCTTTGTGATTGGCTTGTTAGGGTCAAGAGCTCTACTTCTGAAATCTGCTAGGGCATCCTTGTCAAGTAATTTTCCAAGAACATCGAAATCAAGAACTTCTATTTTTTGTATTTCGTGAGATGTTCTGAAACCATCAAAGAAATGTAGGAAAGGAACTTTTGATTTTATAGCTGCTAAGTGAGCTATACCACCTAAATCCATAACTTCTTGTACTGAGCCGGAGCAAAGTAGAGCAAAACCGGTTTGTCTTGCTGACATTACATCTGAGTGATCGCCAAATATTGAAAGAGCGTGTGATGCTAGTGCTCTTGCAGATACATGGAATACTCCAGGTAATAATTCTCCGGAAATTTTGTACATATTAGGAATCATAAGTAAAAGACCTTGTGACGCTGTGTAAGTAGTAGTAAGTATACCTGCAGATAGTGAACCGTGAACTGCACCGGATGCTCCACCTTCAGATTGTAATTCCGTAACTGTTACTTTTTGTCCAAAAATATTTTTTAGACCATTTGCAGACCATTCGTCAACAACTTCTGCCATAGGTGAAGATGGTGTGATAGGGAATATCGCAGCAACTTCGGTAAAAGCATATGATACGTGGGCAGCAGCAGTGTTACCGTCCATAGTTTTCATGTGTTTGGTCATGAATTACCCTCCATAAAATATATAAAATATAAAATTAATAAATTATAACAGCCATTTTTGTAAGTTTTATTAAAAAAGGACTGATGATCCATTTCACTTCAAAACAGTATTTCCATGTCAATTAACAAAAACTTACAATTAATATTATAACAAAATACCCATTTATTATCAATTAAAATATGAAAAATTATTGACGATTTGTAGTCTCAAGGTGCGTATGTTTGATTTATGCAAATAAAAAAACAAATGGTTAAATAAATATAAGAAATTGATCAGTAAAAATTTGAAATTATTTAGAAGGGAAATGTCAAAATGAAATATTTATTGGTCGATGTGGGTTCAACATATACAAAATTAAATTTGGTAGATTTGGATAAGCTTGAGCTAATTGGTTCAGCAGCATCTTATACAACAGTGGATACAGATGTAATGCTTGGGTTTAACAACGCATTAAATGCTCTATCAAAAAAATGTGATGCAAGCTATGATAAGATGCTGGGTTGCTCCTCAGCATCAGGCGGATTAAAAGTTGTAGCAATAGGATTTAGCGAAACGCTGACTACAAAGGCTGCGAAACTAGCATCACTAAATTCAGGTGCAAGAGTGATAAACACCTATTCCTATGAAATGACAGAAAAAGACTTGCAGGAGCTCAATCACACAAATGCTGATATGATAGTGCTTTGTGGAGGTACAGATGGAGGAAATGAGCTAAATATCTTACACAACGCAAAAATAATCTCCAATATGACAAATGACATACCTGTAGTGATTTGTGGAAATACCTTCGCCAATGAAAAAGTCAAAAAAATATTAGACGAAAAAAATATAAGCTCAGTTATAACTGAAAATGTTATGCCAAATACAAATGTAGTAAATTACAAGCCACTTAGAAAAGTAATCAGCGACATATTTATAAAGCAAATAGCTTATGCAAAAGGCATAAATAAGCTCAGCGAACAAGTTGACATTTTTATACCAACACCGGTATCGGTGCAGTATGCAGTCTCTGCCTTTGCAAAATTTGAGGACAAATATGCAATGTCAATCGATATAGGAGGGGCGACTACTGACATATTTTCAGTGTCTAAATCATATCTAGGCAAGGAAAATATCTTGCCACCTGTTTTGGAAGAACCCTATGAAAAAAGAACAGTTGAGGGTGATATGGGCATGAGGTATTCCGCTATGTCATTATATGAAAGTGTAGGGCAAGAGGAATTTGATAAATATGACATTAAAGACGCTATACAAAAATGTGAGCATAGATTTAACCATACGGATTATCTGCCTGATAATGACGAAGAAAAGAATTTTGATAAAACATTGGCGATAATAGCTGCAAAAACAGCTCAAAATCGTCACATAGGCTATCTTAAAAAAGAACTCACTAAAACAAGATACATATACAGACAAACAGGCAAAGACCTGACAGAAGTAAAATATGTAATAGCAACAGGAGGTGTGCTGGTAAATAGTCCATATACCAAGGATATACTGGAAAAATCCTTGGAGCTTGATGAGATGTACCTAGCTCCAAAAAATCCGACATTATTGCTGGATAAGGCATATATATTATCAGCCTCGGGATTACTATCCAAGGTTGACGAAGAAAAAGCATATAAATTTATGAAAAAATATTTGCAGGAGATTAAAGTGGGAAATAAATAAGATATATTAATTTTAAGTAAAATAAAGTATAATTTAATTAAATATTTCTAATGTATTTTTTTGCTATATTGTAGGGGCGAACTTTGTTTGCCTAGAAATTTTCAAGATTAATCGTATTTTAATCAAAGCATTTTATGAGGAGTTAGCATTAATTAAATTTTTAATAGGAGGACTAATGAAAATTACAATTATAGAACCAAAAGCTTTTGTCAAAAATGAATGGTCAGGCGGAGCTACTACCCAGCTATATATCTATCCTAAGAATTCAGAACTTGCAAAAAGAAATTTTAAGTTCAGGATTTCATCAGCTACATTCACCGATACATCTTCCACATTTAGTGATTTTACCGAATATCAAAGATTTTTATTGCCATTAAAAGGGCATATCTACTTATCCCATAAGCAAAAGTACGAAACCACAATCCAGCCTTATGAAGTAGAATATTTTAAGGGCGATTGGTCAACCTATTCCGAAAATACTCTTGATACAGTTGATTTTAATTTAATTGTAAAGGAAAATATACAGTGTAATTTGTCGGTGCTGAATGTAGGAGAGGTCTACATACCAAAAAGAGCCGGCAAACTGATGATATTTAGCACATCTGATTGCACTATAGAGGCGTATGCATCTGAAAAAGAAGAGGTGCAGTTAAAAGGCTGGAGTTTGCTGGTAATAGATGAGGAAGAACAACTATTTAAGCTTACTGTAAAAAAATCAGAAAAAGCAGGTGAAAAAGTGATTTTTTGCGAAGTGAATGAATAGAAAATCTTAGATAAAAAATGTGGGCGTGAATGACAAAAAATGTCAATAACGCCTGGTGCTACACTATAAAAGTAGACAAATAATAAGACAAGATGTATCATAAAAATAAACACAAAAACAAGGAGGTTTTATGCCAAACAAAGGAATAAGATATGACGAAGATTTAAAAAAAACTATTGTAGATTTGCACCAAAATGGAAAAACACAAGCTTCTTTGTCCACATGAGCAAAAACAGCTCAATTTGAAAAAAATTCAAATGGAGCTGTTTTTGGTTTGTAAATTAGTTATTATTGTTAGAGTTTTTGGAGTATATATCTTTTTTAAAAGGGTTATATTTTTTACCAAAAATAATGAACAGGCTATTACTTGTTAATTTGCACATTATTTTTCCTCAGGCAGTCCTAGATAATTTCTGCCTATTTTATATGCTAGACCTGCTCCTAGTGTTAATACTAGGTCGCCTGAGGTTGCGTTTTTGTCCAAAAATTCTTTTGCGGCGTCAAAGCTTGGCATATAATGAGCGTCTTTGCCACTCTCGTTTATTGAATTTGCAAGCATTTTTGAGCTGACAGTGCCGTCGTCTATTTCTCTAGCGGCGTAAATGTCAACTAATAAAATAATATCTGCATTTTTTAGTGCCTCAACGAAGTCGTTATAAAGGCTTTTTGTCCTGCTGTAGGTATGGGGCTGGAACACTGCTATTAATCTATTTTTTGCAACTTTTTTTGCAGTTTGTAGCACTGCTCTTACTTCTGTCGGATGGTGTCCGTAGTCGTCATAGACTTTTACACCGTTTTTTTCACCTAAATATTCAAATCTTCTGTCAACACCGCCAAAGCTTTCTATGGCGGATTTTATTTTTTCTGTAGGCACATTGGATAAATATGCACAACAAATCGATGCGACTGCATTGTATACATTGTATTCGCCTTTGACTTGCAATTTATATTCACCAATTAGTTTTTCGCCTTGATAAACGCTAAAGCTTGGTGCGGCATCGTTATCGTATGAAATATTTTTTATTACAAAGTCATTGTCAGTATTAAATCCATAGTAATAAACTTTTCTATCCAAATCTTTTAAAGCGTCTTTTACATTTTCATAGTCACCGCAGGCGATTATATATCCACCATATTTTACTTGTGTGGCAAATTTTCTAAAGGATTGTTTTATTTGTGCCAAGTCTTTGAAATAGTCGGGGTGGTCGTGCTCTAAATTAGTAATTATACCAATTTTAGGATAAAATCTCAAAAAGCTGTCCACATATTCGCAAGCCTCTGCTATAAAGACTTGAGAGTCGCCCAGCTCAACATTACCGCCGATACTGTTAAATTTACCTCCTATTAACGCTGTAGGTTTATCATCGGAGGCGTTAAAAATCTGAGTAATCATAGCTGTAGTTGTAGTTTTACCATGAGTACCTGCGATTGCTATGGAATGTTCATACTTTTTCATTAATTCGCCTAAATAATCAGCTCTTTCCAGTATTTTTAGACCTAGATTTTGTGCCTCTACCAGCTCTTCATTGTCCTTTGATATAGCGGCTGTATATACGACAAGGTCTAAATCCTTTGTTATGTGCTCTTTTTTATGTCCTTTATATACTTTAATGTCTTTATTGATAAGGCTATGTATCAAAGGGGTTTCATCTTTGTCTGAACCGCTTACTGTATATCCTAAATTTTTACATATTATAGCAAGTCCGCTCATGGATATGCCGCCAATACCGATAAAAAATACGTTCATTTAATCACCCTTCACAATTTATAAAAAAGTTAAGCTAATGTCTATAAAATTCAAAAATTTATATAACTATAATTATGTAATATCAAGGATAATTTACACAAATTTTAGTTAGACAAACATTTATATAAGATATATAATACTATCGTATATATTAACACAACCATGTTTTGTAGTAAATAATTAATTTTTGTGCAAATTTGTTATTTATGAATAATTTTGAATAAATGTATTTACAATTATTTTCATGTTGAAATAGTATTTATTAGGAAGGTATAAATTGAAAACAAAATCCAAAATATTAGCGATGGCACTAATAACGTCAATAATTTTATCGGGTTGTCTAGGCAAAGAGCAAGAACAAAAACAGGAAGAACCGAAGGTTGCAGTACAGACAATTAAAATAGAAACATCTTCTATAAAAAAATATTCAGATGTTTCATCAAAAATAATTTCACAAAATAATGTCAATGTTACGCCAAAGGCATCCGGCACAATCAAAAAATTATATGTAAAAATCGGACAAAAAGTAAATAAGGGAGATATAATTGCAAAAATCGATGATACAGATTTAACAGTGCAATTACAGCAGGCAGATGCAGCGATAGAGCTTGCAAAAGCAAATGCGTCATTAAGTACAAATGGTAGTTTACAAAACAGTATAAATCAAATGAAAGCACAAGTGGACAGCCTACAGATACAATTAAATGACGCTCAGACAAATTTAAATAGAATGAAAGAGCTTTTTGCTGCGGGAGCAGTAGCTCAAGCAGATTTGGAAAAAGCACAAATGGGAGTTGATACTCTCACAACACAGCTACAAAATGCTCAAAGCACACTTAATCTAAATCAAACAACAGTAACTCAGGCTACGCAAAGTGTGGGAGAGTCAGCCATAAAACAGGCAGAGGCGGCAAGAGCAAATATAAAAAATATGATAAATAACACTACAGTAAAAGCAGAAGGAAATGGTACTATTACAAATTTAATGGTTTCTGAGGGAAATGCGGTAGGAGCAGGCACACCGATTGCGACAATAGCAGATGGAGAAAATTTAAAAGTATCATTACAGGTTAGCCAAGAGCTGATTGACAAAATTGGTGTTGGCACACCGGTAGAAATAATATTAGATGGGCAAGGTACTAGCGTAAATGCAGTAGTAAGCAATTTATCAAAATCTGCTGACGCTCAGACAGCACTTTATCCGGTAGAAATAAACCTAAGAAATGATACAGGCAATTTATACTCAGGAATGTTTGTTACAGCAAGAATTATATCCGACAGCAAGGATTTAGTTATAACCCTGCCACTTAATTCAGTTTTAGAGGATAATGACAAAAAATATGTATATGTCATAAAGGGCGATGGAGTAGTAAAGACAACAGTTGCTACAGGAATACAAAATGTAGAAAAAATTGAAATTATAGATGGACTTAAAATAGGTGATGAAGTAGTAGTAAAAGGTCAAGATTTCTTATCAGAGACTTCCAAGATAAATATTGTAAACGAGGTAAAATAAGATGGATATAGTAAAGACCTCTATAAAACGCCCCATTACTATAATTATGGGTATGCTTATAATATTAATCCTTGGCGGTGTGTCAGTTAGCAAAATGAAAATGTCTTTGATGCCGGAGTTTAAACTGCCTTATGTGATTGTATACTCAACCTATGAGGGAGCAGGACCTAACGAAGTCGAAAATTTACTGTCAAAGCCACTTGAGCAGGCGGTGTCAAGTGTGCATGGTGTAAATAAAATCACATCTCAAAGCTCTAATGGTATGAGCCTTTTGGAGATAGAATTATCCTATGGTACGAATATGGATAAGGCTGTTAGCGATATTGGCGAAGCCATTAACATGATACAGGATTTCTTGCCTGATGAAGCATCAAAGCCGCTGGCTATGAAGTTAAACCTAGATATGATGCCAATTGCCTTTGTGGTAGCATCATCAGGCAAGATGGACGATTACCAGCTAAGAGATTTTGTAGACAGGAATATAAAAAATAGGATAGAAAGGCTGGACGGGGTAGCCTCTGTCACAATTTCAGGGGGTACGGAAAAGGAGATTAGAGTTTTTCTGGATGAAAATAAATTAAACGGGTTAAAGTTAGATGTAAATACAATCTCTCAGCTAATTATGTCAGAAAATACTGACCTTGCCGGAGGTAATATTGATTTTGGCGAAAAAAGTTTTTCGGTAAGCTCAAAATTGCAGATGGACAGCGTTGAAGATATCAAAAACACACCAATAATTTTGCGTACCGGTAACGTCATAAAGCTGCAAGAAATAGCAGATGTAGCTTTAGTAGATAAAAAGCTTACAACAAAGAGCAGATACAACAAAAACAGTGCTGTAATGCTGACAATCAGTAAGTCAAGTGATGGAAATACTGTAGATACGGTAAAAAATTTAAGAGAAGAAATAAAAAATATAAATAAGTCCTATGATAATTTAAATGTGGTAATATCTCAAGAGTCTGCAAAGCTTATTGAAAATTCAATCAGCTCAGTTGTGCAAAATATTTTTGTCGGAGCATTTTTATCAATATTGATCTTGATGGTATTTTTGAAAAATATAGGCTTGACTACCATAATTGCTCTGTCAATGCCATTTTCAATCATAGGCACGTTTGTATTTTTATATTTTTCCGGCACAACGTTAAACATGGTTTCCCTTGGAGGACTTTCCATTGGGGTTGGTATGCTTGTTGATAACTCTATAGTTGTGCTTGAAAACATATACAGATATAGAACCACGCTTAAATTTGACAAGGTAAGAGGCACATATCTTGCCACAAGTGAGGTAAAAACAGCTATAATCGCATCTACATTGACGACCTTGGTCGTGTTTTTACCATTTGTATTTGCAACAGGTATAGTAATACAGCTAATGAAGGATTTGGCGTTGGCGGTAGTGTTTTCGCTTACAATGTCATTAATAACGGCACTAACGATAGTACCAATGATGTCGGCAAACTATGTAAACAGCGTGCATAGAAATAAAGCGAAAAAATTATTATTTATAAATAAATTACTTGACGCATTTGACAGATTTATAAAGTGGCTAACATTTAAATATGACAAAGTGTTAGCTTGGTGCTTAGACAGAAAGAAAAGGACTTTATTATTTGCACTTGGATTTTTTATATTCTCTTTATTTTTAACACCATTTATTGGTAAAGAATTTTTACCGGGCACTGACGAAGGTGAGTTTTCAATCACAATAGAGCCTCCAAAGGGTAGCAATATTGAGTATATTGATAATGTAGCAAAACAAGTGGAGGACATACTTTATAGCTACAAAGAGGTAGTAAATGTAAACACTACAGTGTCCGCAGGGCAGTCCAGCCTAGCAAGTATATTTTCAGGAGGCTCAGGCATTGGCACTATAAAGGTTACATTGGTAAATAAAAATAAAAGAGCAAAAGGCATAGACGATATTATTGAAGAAATAAGACAAAAAACAAATAATATTGCCGGTGCAAAAATCAAAGCACAAAAAAGTCAAAGTATTATGGGCGGAGCAACTGCAAATTCATACGATATTTCTATGTATATACACGGAGATGACCAGCAAATTTTACAGCAGTTGTCGGACGAAATAACAGGAAAACTAAAAAAAGTAAATGGACTTAGACAAGTGACCAGCTCTTTGGATGCTAAGGAAAGTCAGGTATCGGTAAAAATAAACAAAGAAAAAACTAGATTTTATGGCTTGACTGGTGTGCAGGTAGCAAATCAAGTCAGGAATAACGTATCAGGAACGGTAGCTACAAAACTTAAACACTCCGGCACTGAAACAGATGTAAGGCTGGCACTGCCTATGACTACTAAGGCGAATTTTGACTCACTGTCAAACATAAAAATTACAACTCCTATTGGCACGACTATTCCTCTTGTTGAAGTTTCAGATATTACTACAGAAAAAGTTCCGTCTGATGTATTTAGAGCTGACTCCACAAGATTTACACTGATAAGTGCGGGTATATATGGTATTGATTTTGGTACAGCGACAGCTGAGTTTCAAAAGGTAATAGACGATACAAAGTTTCCAAGTGGATATTATGCTACAATGGGAGAAGAAACTAAAATGATGACTGATACATTTTCATCATTGGCGTTAGTTGTTTTATTAGCTATAGTATTGGTATATATGGTTATGGCATCTCAGTTTGAGTCTTTAATAAATCCATTTGTGATTATGTTTACAGTACCACTTGCCTTTAGTGGTGGTATAATATTACTGTTCTTGTTTAGAGCGACCATGTCGGTTATGAGTATAATCGGAGGCTTGGTATTAGTCGGAATAGTTGTAAACAACGGTATAGTGCTGATAGATTACATCAATACACTCAGGTTTAGAGATGGACTTGATATAAAAACAGCAGTACAAAAAGCCTGCCCTACAAGGCTAAGACCGATACTTATGACAGCCTTAACCACTATACTTGGACAAGTGCCACTAGTTTTTTCAAACAGTGCAAATAGCGAAACTATGAAGGGGATGGGGTTGGTAATAGCCGGAGGACTTGCCACTTCAACTGTTCTAACGCTAGTAATAGTACCAATAATATATATGATTTTTGACAATATAACTGAGAAATTTAAATCCAAATTTAACCTCAGGGGAAGAGAAAATTCTTTTGAAATAGAAGAACTTGTTAGACCGATAACTAAAGAGGAAATAGATAAGATGGAAGGCAGAGGAAAGGAAGTATAAATTTGAAGTATGTATCACTGGCATCAGGTAGCAAAGGGAATTGCCATTTTGTAAAAGAAAAACACACATCAGTGATTGTAGATGCTGGTATAGCACTTAAAAATATCAATAAGCACCTAGAGTCTCACGACATAGATTTAAAAAGTATAAACGCAATCTTAGTAACCCATGAGCATACAGACCATGCAAAATCTGTCGGAGCATTGTCTAGAAAATTAGATATACCTATTTATGCTACAGAAGGAACTTTTATTGGAATGGAAAAGTCTCTTGGTAAAGTGAGCGATAAAAATATAAAAATAATAAAAGCTGAGGATGAGTTTGGTATAGGAGATATCATAGTAAAAAGTCATGGAGTAGACCACGATGCAAAAGACCCGGTGTGCTACAGGCTGGAGGCGAATAGAAAAAATATATCTTTTTTGACGGACTTGGGTGTAATCAGAAGAAGTATTTTGGATTTTATCGTAGGCTCTAATGCTGTAATATTGGAGTCAAATCACGATATAAATATGCTGGATGCCGGACCGTACCCTTATGAGCTAAAAATGAGAATAAAGTCAAATTTTGGTCATATAAGTAACGATACAGCCGGTAAAATGGCGTCTGAACTTGTAAAGACCGGCACTACGAAAATTATGCTTGCACATATATCAGAGCAAAATAATATGCCGATATTAGCATATCAAAGCGTTGCAAGTATACTAAAAAAGAATGAGATTGAAATTGGTTGTGATTTAGAGCTTAAAGTATTAGAACAACATTTTGCATCAGAGAGCATGGAAATATAGTAAACAAATTTAAAATAAAAAGTTCCAAGTATATCAGCTTTTGGCGATATACTTGGAACTTTTTTAATTGATATTTTTTAGAAAATAGGTGAACCTTCTGTATTTGTAGGAGGTTCTTGAGGCTCAGGAGCAGGGACAGGCTCTGTAACAACAGGAGCAGGTGTCGGTGCAGGCTCTTGAGTCTCAGGAGCAATTACTGTGCTTGGGTCAGGCTGAGGAGTATTTGTCTGAGGTGTATCCTGATTTGAAGAATTATTTGAGGAGTCAGGTGAACCGTTTGTGACAGAGTTATTTATTTGTTCATCTGTAGGGGCACTGTTTTTAGGGTTATTATTGAAAATCACGTCATTATTAGAATTATTTTTTGTAGTACCGCTAACGTCATTGATTTTTATAGTAGTATCATCATAGTATGAGGAGTTATTTTGAGATTTAGTAGTTTTAGTGCTGTTATAACTTCTTTTTAGCTTTATTTCTGCAAGGAAATTAGTAGATGGTTTTAAATCTTCTTCTGTAATAGTCATATCGTTAATAGCTTTTTGGAACAAAGCTCTGTTGGACTCTTTATCAGACATGAAGTATGACAAACTATGGAAATAAGTTGCCTCTCCTATTTGACTGTAAAAATGCACATTTGTTTTATCCATAGTAGCAGCGTTTGTGCCAAGGGCTACTGCTGAATTAAAGTCTACACTGGTTTTTACGTTTTTAAGTGCAACGTCAATAACCTTAGGCAATATTACAGGGTCAATGGCTTTATCCAATAGCTTTTGCATAAATTCATGCTGTCTTTTAACTCTGCCTAAATCTCCCTCTTGTCCGTGAGCACCGCCGTTATTTTGTCTCCAACGAAGATATTTTACAGCATTTTCACCATTTAGGTGATTAAGACCTTTAGGAATATGGATATGAGTTGCAGGCTTAGACCATACATCATCGTAGTTCATAGCAAATGGCAAGTCTACATCTACGCCACCGACAGCGTCTACTATTTTTGCGACTGCATCATAATCTACCATGATGTATTCGTTTATAGGTAGACCTGTGATGGAGGATGCCTCTTTTGCAACTCTTTTCACCCCGTCATCTTCAGACGGATAAGAATACAAAGAGTTTAATTTATATAGAGCGGGGTCTTTATATAGACCTTCTCTGCTGGATACATAGGTGTCTCTGTGAAGTGACATTACATCAAGTCTTTTTATTTGAGTGTCATAGGTTGCTACCATTATAGCATCTGAACGGGAATGCTCCATGCCTAGGATTAAAAAGTTTATCTTTGTTTTATCTATTTTTACATCTTTATTTTCATCGGACGTTATGGTATCAAATTCTTTGTAAACTGTATCGTTGTACGCTTTGCTAAATTTGAAATAAACTACTCCAAAGAGCACTAGCAATAATGCGAGTACGATTAAAAAAATATACCTTTTTTTTAATCGTTTTTTATTATTATTTTGCAACTAAAATCCTCCTGAATTGCCAAGTATAAATTTTTGGCATATAAACAAATATGTGTAACTTTTTTGTGATATATAAAAGGTCTAAAGCTTTTAAAATGGTAAATATATCATTATAAAGTTTATTTTAATTTAAAATAATGTAATTAAGCTTAAATAGTTTTTAATTATGTATTTATTATTAAAATTTATTTTTCATTGAAAAATATCGCTTAGGTTTTACATTTTAGCACATTTAAACTATAATTACAACAAAAAAAAGTTTTGCATATGTGCCATACATCAGTGCGCATATGCAAAACTTTTATATTAAGATTTTATTATAATTGTACCGCCATGGTAACTCTTGTGATGTTTTTTTCGTCTCCAACTTTATAATAGTTGAAAGTCAACACACCCTTTTTAGCATCTTCAGGAATTTGGTCTAAAGCCATATAAAATCTATCGTCAAAATCCGCAGGGAAACTTGATAAAACTGCCTTGCCTTGCTCTGATAATAATACATTATCGTGACCAAGCTGTCTAGTATTTCCTCTAGCATCTACATAAGTAAATACTGCAGAAAATACATCTATCATTATAGGTGATTGAGTTTGATTTTTTAGATAGATATAGAAGTTGCTATTACTATTGGCATCTTTTCTAACTATTTGATTTAATTCTAAAGATAAACCATCCTTAGTAAAATATATTGGGAGCTGTTTGTAAGCGACATCACCGATTTTCACATCTTCTTTTCTTGCGTCTGTTGGGTTGTCTGAGCTTAGTTTAGTAGCACTTGCAGACGAAAGAGCGGTAGAATTGTCTTTTGCTTTTAAATTAGCCTCTTTTGCAGCTTTTAATTGAGCAATAGTATCCTCTAATTCCTTCTTGGTCTGCTCTTGCTGTTTTTTAAGAGCCTCTATTTGCTCTTTTAAATCTTTGACTTGAGCATTTTTTACATCAATGGTTCTGTAGCTTTTGTCATAATCTATAGACAATCCCATATTTTCACTTACAAATCTAAGTGGTACATATACTCTGTTTTCGTAGTTTATAAGGTCGGCATCTTTTCTTGTACCATCTAAGAAAATTTTGTGAGTGTTGTCCTTTATAGCAGTGATATTTAGGTTTGCAGCCAACGAATTTGCAGCAAGCCCTAAAGTTAGTCCAAGTGCTATAAGAGATGCGTTTTTAACTATTTTTTTCATACATCCTCCAAATATATTTTAATAATATTACTAACCAATTTGCCTTTGGCTATTTACAATATCATTATAACATATTATTTTTTTGAGACTAGAGTTTTGATAAAAAGTAATTTTAATGTAACAAAATCTCCATATACCTTTTTATCAAATTATCATCAGGCTCGGTGTTATATCTGTCTTTGTAAAACTCGATAAATTTTTGCTCTTCAGTTTTTTCCAGCATATTATCCTTGATGGAAATAAACTTTTTTGTGCTCAAAATTGGTCGTATTTCAACAATATCTTTTTTGTAGCTTTTTATTTGTCTGATATCTAAAGAACTTAGCGGGGTGTCGGTCTTTACATTTAAATACACAAAGCTTTCCTCGTCTTTTTTATCTTTGCTCATTTGGATAGCCTCTGCCGGAGAGTTGGCATACCAAATGTCAATTTTTTTAAATACGGGGATATTAACTTTTTGGACAGACAATTTTTTTTCTTCGTCTATATCTACACATAAAAAAGATTTTTCTTCGGTTTTTGTTTCACTCTTGTTGTAATGTATAGGAGAGCCACTATAAAATATTTTACCTGTATCTCCAGCAGCTTGATGTTTGTGTAGATGACCTAGGGCGATGTAATCCAATTTATCGGCAGGCAAGATTGAGCAGTTTACAATGTATGCTCCGCCTAGGCTGTAGCCGGTTTTGGAGTCATCAATTTTTGAGTTGAGAGTAAACAGGTGAGCAATTAAAATGTTATATTCATTATTAGAAATATATGAAAGTTTGGGGTTTATTATGCTGGATAATTTTTCTTCAAAGGACAAGGCATTTTTGTCATCGCCCTGTGAAAGGTTAAATATGGATTTATTTAGACGTACTTCGCTTATATAGGGTAGAGCGATTATATTTACAACATTATTATTAATTTTAAGTTTTATAACTCCGTTTTCAGAAGATAAAATTTCAACATTTTTATAAAAACCAGTGGTAAAAGAGTCATCATGGTTTTCATATATTATTATTCCGTGGGATTTGACAAGTGGTCTTATACCGGCAAGTCTTTTTGGACTGTCGTGGTTTCCGGGGATAATGATGATTGCAGAGTTGGTCTTATCAGATAAATTTTTTAAAAAATCGTAAAAATATTCTTCTGCAATGGCAGGGGGATTTGGGCTGTCGTAAATATCTCCTGCGATTATGATTATGTCAGCGAACATCTTAGATGCCTTGGATATAAAAAAGTCTAAAAATTTTTTTTGCTCGTCTAATCTTGAAAAGCCTTCAAGTGATTTTCCAAGGTGAAAATCTGAAGTATGTAAAATTTTCATTCATAAAGCTCCAAATAATTTTGTGTTTAATAATTAAATCAGTATTATTATATCTAATATATTTAAAAATTGGAATGTCAAAAAATATTTATACAAAATTTAAAATTTTTTATATAAAAAATAAAATATGGATATATTTATATATATAGTGTCATGATAAAAATTATTTAAATGGTTTGTTTTAGTTTTTTCATTATGCTATAATATTGTAACACTAAATTAATATTAATTATATTATTATTGGGAGGCAATATGGCTAATTCTTTAAAAGGTACACAAACTCTAAAAAATCTTATGGGTTCATTTGCTGGGGAATCTCAGGCTAGAGGAAGATATACAATGTTCGCAAAAATCGCTAAAAAAGAAGGATTTGAACATATAGCAGCAATATTCCAAGAAACTGCAGACAATGAATATGAACATAGCTCAGTTTTCTATAAGTATGTAGTAGAAAAAATGCAAGGCGAAAAAATGCCTGTACTAACAGAAATTTCAGGTACATTCCCAGCAATCAAATCAACTACTTATGACAACCTTATGGCAGCAGCAGCAGGCGAAAATGAAGAATGGACTTTACTTTACAAAGAAGCTGCTGATGTAGCTGAAAAAGAAGGTTTCTCAGATATTGCAGCATCTTTTAGAAATATAGCTAAAGTTGAAAAAGCTCACGAAGAAAGATATCTTCAGTTAGCTAAAGATGTTAAAGAAGGAACAGTATTTAAGAAAGACGAAGTGGTAGTATGGAAATGTAGAAACTGCGGATTTCTAATCGAAGCTAAAGAAGCTCCAAAGATGTGCCCAGCATGTAAACATCCACAAGCTTACTTCGAAATTAAAGAAGGTTAGTTTATATAAAGTAATATTTTGTCGATAAATAAAGGTAGAGCATTCTACCTTTATTTTTTTGGGTTTAAATGCCTGCCTAAAATGGTATAAATTATAAAATAATAATTTTTTTAAAATAAAGTCTAGACTTCGTTATTAAATTTTAATATGCAATTTTATGTAAATTGATATATAATATTTTTTGTAATTTAAATGAGGAAATTGCAATGACGCTTTACCAAAAAATAATAAATAAATTAAAACAGATGTATCCTGAGGCACACTGTGAGCTAGATTTTTCTTCAGAATATGAGTTACTGGTAGCTACAATTTTATCTGCACAATCTACAGATAAAAGGGTAAATATAGTTACAAAGGAATTATTTAAAGTTGCGAATTCTCCTCAAAAAATGCTTGAGCTTGGGGAAGAAAAATTAAAAGAATATATTAGGACAATTGGATTTTACAATGCCAAGTCAAAAAATATAATAAAAATGTCTGAGCAATTGGTTGAAGATTTTAATTCCAAAGTACCCTCTACAATGGAGGAGCTGACAACACTTGCCGGAGTAGGCAGAAAAACAGCAAATGTGGTATTGTCAAATTGCTTTGGAGTGCAGGCGATTGCTGTAGATACACACGTATTTAGGCTAGCCCATAGGCTTGGATTTAGCGATGAAAATGATGTGTATAAGGTAGAGCTTGATTTAAACTCCAAAATTAAAAAATCTGAGTGGTCATTGGCTCACCATCTATTAATTTTTCATGGCAGGAGAGTTTGTAAAGCGAAAAATCCGCTTTGTGAACAATGTGGAGTGAATATGTACTGTAGGTATTATAAAAGTAGCGTGCAACAATAAATGTGTAGCTATTATTTTAATTATATATATCTTACTTAAGAGGTGATTTCTTGAATAAAAAAACACGAAAAAAAAATCGCTTGCAGATTTTGCCTATAATTATTTTGGTTTTGCTTGCATTAGTATCACTACCTTTTATATATATGAACAATATAGTAAAAGGTGATAAAATATTAAACAATGTAAGCATAGGCAAAATGAATGTATCTAACCTCACTAAAGAAGAGGCAAAGCAAGCGTTAGGACAAAAATTTTCTTTTGGTAATGTAACCTTAAATGATGCAGGGGTAACTTACGACTACAATCTAAGCGAAAATGGATTTAATTATGATATAGATAAATCCGTAGAGGACGCTTTTAATGTGGGAAGAGACGGCAACGTAATTCAAAATGCCTTAGTTGCATTTGGGCATAGTACAGGTAAAAAAACAGATATTCCTTTAGATTATAATGATGACTATGCCGGCTTAGAAAATTGGTTTAACGAAATAGCACAAAAAGCCAATATAGACCCGGTCAATCCTACTATAAGTGTTAGCGGTGCAGGAATAGTGGTAGTGCCTGGTGTTAAGGGCAAGATAGTAGACGTTGAGGCATTAAAAGCTAATGTTAAGCAAGAAATAGAAAAAAACAGCGATGGTCAAGATATACTGTTGGATTTACCTGTAAAGACAGTTGAACCATATATAAAGGAAGAACAATTATCTAAGATAAATGGTATTATTGGAAAATATTCTACAAAATATCCAACTACAGATGTAGCTAGGTCTATGAACGTAGCAGTAACAGCTAAAAAGATGAATGGAATACTCCTTATGCCGGGAGACCAAGGCAGTTTTATGTCACATCTAGGTCCGGTAAATGAAAAAGCTGGTTTTAAAGCTGCAAAAATTATAATAAATAACGAATATGTAGATGGTATTGGCGGCGGAGTATGTCAAGTAAGCTCGACCATGTATAATGCACTTTTAAGGTCAGGACTTGATATCACTGCAAGAAGTAATCATACATTTCCGATAGGTTATGTACCGCTTGGACTTGATGCTACAGTGGCAGACCCGGCACCTGATATGAAATATAAAAATAATTATCCATTCCCTATATATATAACAAATTCTGCCGGCGGTGGATATATGACCACAACTATTTATGGAAACAGAGAACTTGCTAAAAAAGTTGACATAACAACAGAAGTGCTCGAAACAATACCGTCAGATGTAGTATATAAAGACGACCCAACACTACCTGAGGGCAAAGAAGTAGTTGATGACAATGGGCATATAGGCTACAAAGTAGTAAGCTATAAAACTATTGACGGCAAAAAAACAGTGATTGCTCGTTCAAACTATAAAATGACACCAAAAATCATTCTTCGAGGAACTAAAAAAGCAGAACCTGGTACAGAACAGGCGCAACAACCTCAAGCAATGCAGGCAACTTCAAATGACCCTAACTCTGAATTGCATCAAAGTGCTCTACCAATTTTCTAGAAATTTGATAAATATAAAAGACTTATTCCGTTTGGGATAAGTCTTTTTGAATAGGATTAAATTTTTAATATTAAATAGAAATATTAAAACACTTATAATTAATGTATTTTGTCATATCATAGGGGTGAACCTTGTTCTCTTAAAGTTTTTGAGGATTAATTGTATTTTATACTAAAAACTAATTGAAAGTGCAGTTGCATTTTCCTTTTGTCACTTTTGTTCGCTCCGCTCACAGCGTTAGAAATAGCACTCACCAAGCACAAATGCACTTTTTTAAATATAGTGATTTTTTAAATAGATAATAGCATTAATTATATAAATGATACCTTTGAGTTTCAGCTTTAAAATTTTCGCAGGCTTGTCTATACATCGACTCTATTTCCATAGGAGATTTAAATTGTAGTAGTGCATTTGCAAGAGCCTTATCACCGCTAATTTTATAAAACATGGTTGGCTTACCCTTAGCCGTGTATACTTGAAAACGAAGAGTTTTAAGCTTATTTGCAGTAGCCATTAGATAATATCCGGTTCTTGCTGGATTAAATGTATGATAATCGGTTACGTTTAGTCTTACACCGCCTCTTGTGCCTTTATTTTCTGGGATAAATCTAACTCCCGGCAGATTGTATAAATTCATTTGCTCAGCAAAAGCCTTTGAGTTAAGTCCTGACATACCACTCCAAGAAAAATAATCAGCCATACCAAGACCAGTGCCATCGCTCATACCGGTTGCCATATATCCAAAAGCAGCCTCTATAGTTGGTATGTTTGGAGAAGTCTGCATGAAAGTAAGTCCCGTATCTTGCCAAATCATATCTCTTGTATAATTTTTCATAGGAACAACAGCTAAATCGCAACCGATTTTGCGATTGAAAAATTGTGCCAGCTCTCCAGCTGTAAGTCCATGAGCCATCGGAGTGTTGTCTATACCTACAAAAGAAAGTGCCTCGTCAGTATTTATAAACCCTTGTGTATATTTACAAGACACAGGGTTAGGTCTGTCTAACACAACCATTTTCACACCGTACTTTTTGCAGGCTATCATACATTTGTTCATTGTCGAAGTGTAGGTATAAGTACGAGAGCCGATGTCTTGTAGGTCAAACAACATTACATCTATATTTTTCATCATATCGTATGACGGCTCACGAGTGGCTTGATACAGGGAATATATTGTCTTACCGGTGGCAGTATCCTTTGTGCTTGAAATATATGCACCGGCTTTTATAGTGCCGTCTATGCCATGCTCAGGTGCGTATAGAGCCACAAGGTTTGCCTTTTTATAATTATTTAATGTGACCTTTAGATTTTCCCCTAGAGAATTTACAGAGGTTTGATTTACAACAGCACCTACATTTTTTCCATCTATAAGATAACTAAATTCACTTGTAAAAATCCTCTCATCACCTAAGATTACTTGACCATTGTCCTTCGTAGCATTTATTAAATCAGGCTTGTAGCTAATATTTTGAGTAACCGGCGTGTGTTGAACAGCAGCCGGATTTTTAAAATTTATAAAGCTATCAAGCACAGAAAAATCTGCAGCAAAAGTGGGTGAGGCTGATAAAAATAGTAAAAATGAAAATTCTAGAGTAAATAAAAATAGATTTTTTTTCATTTTGTATCCTTATATATTTAGAAATTTAAAAAAATATTCAATTATGATAAAATACCTTTGAGTAAATTATAATATAAAAAATTTTAATTTGCCATAAAATCAAATAGAAAACAGAATATTTAATATAAAAGTAATGTATAAACCACTTACTTGTAAAAAATTATAATACTAGTATAATTTAAGCTAAACAACCAAAAGATATAAAAACGGAGGAACAATGCAAATAACAGATACAATCGTAGCACCTGCAACAGCTACAGGCAAATCAAGCGTAAGCATAATAAGAATAAGCGGAGCAGATGCACTTAATATAGCCAAGCAAATATTTGTGCCAAAGACAGAGGGCAAAAAAATACAAGACAGCAAAAGAACACTAATATACGGACACATAGTTGAAGACGGGCAAATAGTGGATGAAGTCTTGCTATCATATATGAAAGCACCACACACCTTTACCTGCGAGGACATAATAGAGATAAACTGTCATGGAGGAAATAAGAGTACAGAAAAAATAATCTCCCTTGTGCTGTCAAAAGGAGCAAGAGTAGCAGAAAAAGGAGAATTTACCAAAAGAGCTTTTTTAAATGGCAGGATAGACTTATCACAGGCAGAGTCGGTTATGGATATAATAAATGCCAAAACCTCAAAATCCTTTGAAAATGCTCAAAAACAATTATCAGGTAAGCTTGGAAAAACAGTGGACGAAATGTATAAAAAAATAGAAATGTCCCTTGCACAAATAACAGTGGCTATAGATTTCCCTGATGAAATAGACGAGGAAGTGACAAAAAAAGAGTTAATAACTGACCTAGAAGAGATAATATCAAATCTAACTAAAATAAAAGCTACATTTAAAAGTGGAAAAATTTTGACAGACGGCATAAACATAGCCATAGTCGGAAAACCAAACGTGGGCAAATCTTCGCTGTTAAACGAGCTTTTAGAAGAAAATAGAGCCATAGTCACAGATGTAGCAGGCACTACAAGAGACGTTATTACAGAAAGTCTTGATATTAACGGACTTATTGTAAATATAATGGATACAGCAGGTATAAGAGAAACAGAAGATACCGTTGAAAAAATAGGTATAGAAAGGTCAATTTCTTCCATAGAAAATTCCGACATGGCATTATTTATGGTGGACGCATCATCAGCACTTGAAAAAGAGGATATGGAGCTTTATTCAAGGGTAAAAGATAAGGAACACATAGTTATAATAAATAAAACTGACCTAGATAATAAATTATATTTAGAAGATATACTAAAAAATGAAGATAGTAAAAACATCATTTATGTATCAGTAAAAAACAAACAAGGCATAGAAAATATAAAAAATCGAATATATGAACAGGCACTTTCATACGAAACAGGAGACAGTGTAGATAGCGTAATCATAACAAATGCTAGACACGACTCCTTGCTTGCAAAAACTATAAAGAGTTTGCAAGATGCAAAAACAGCTCTAGAAGGCTTAGTACCATTTGAAATACTTGAGACAGATTATTATGACGCTTTACAATACCTAGGAGAAATCACAGGCAAAAGCGTTACAGAAAATCTTTTGGACACAGTATTTGATAAGTTCTGTATAGGCAAGTAGTATAAAAAAAGATGCAAATAAGTTTTAGAATTTAACTTAGTTTGCATCTTTTTTTTATTGCTTATCTATTAAAGTAATTATCTACACCATCTGCAATGGCATTTGTTAAAATTTCTTGGTAAGAATCAGTTGCAAGTTTTGGTGCCTCAGCATAATTAGAAATAAATCCAACTTCAATCAGTATAGCAGGGGAAGAACTATGCTTAATGACAACAAAAGGTGCTGTTCTTACCCCTCTGTCAAAAGCTCCGGATTGGCTAATCAATTTGGTGTGTATAGACTTTGCTAAAGGTTGACTATCGTTTGATGGCTTGTAGTAATAGGTTTCAAGTCCATAAGGAGTAGAGGTTTTTGCTGAATTTTGGTGTATAGAAATAAATATATCAGGGTCATACGAATTACCTATCCTTGGTATTTCCATCAGCTCAAGGAAATTATCCTCAGTCCTAGTGTATTGCACATTATATCCCCTTTGAGAAAGCTTTGCACCAAGCTTTAAAATCATTTGAAGATTTAAATCCTTCTCTCTAAGACCAAGCGTGCTGTTTACTGCACCGGCATCCTTACCGCCATGCCCTGCATCCAGCACAATGATAGGAGTTGTTCTTGCGACTTTGTTGAGGGAAATTATGGTGCTAGAAGAAGTTTTAGAAACATTGTAGGTAACTCTGTCGTTAAGCTCTATAGTGACAACGTAGTTAGTCGCATCTTGCTCAACATAAGCGGATTTTACAACAGAGCCACTCACATTCATATATCCAGTTGATAGAGTTAAATCGGATTTTGGTATTTTAAGCTTAATACGGTTGGAGCTTGAAGTGTCGGCTTTTACATTTTTTGAATTAATATTAATTGTACCGGTTTTACGGTCTATGTTAAAGCTGAAAGATTTATTGGATACGTTGCCGTTATTTGAGGTAACTCCGGCTTTTTCGTTAACTGATAAAGTGTTTTTAGTTGTAGTAATGTTTAGGTTATCAGTGTTTACATCTTTTTTTATAAATAAGTTCAAGGTTACTGTTTGCTCACTTTGACTGACAGAAAGAAAATCAAAATATTTTGAATTAATTAGTCTGTTCCTTTTAGAAAATTCCTGCTCGTCCTCCGGCTTTAGCTTAGCATATTTTGCTTTTATGACAAGTCTTTTTGGGTCGGAAAGATAATAATATTCGTAGTTCATTTCACCTGAAGAAGATAGCTCAATCTTATCAGAACCATCAGATGTAGCTATATTTAGTAAATATATTGTTATGTTTTCAGGCTTAGTAGCTGATGGAGTATTATTTTTTGTTGAAGAACTGCTGTCTGTAGTGGTATTTTTTACCTCAGGTATTTTAACCTTTTCCACTTTTGGTACTGTAGGTACAGTAGGAGCTGTAGGCTTAGAAATTACAGGAGTATTTGCATTATTGGAGTTAGTAGTGCTTGTAAATTGTTCGACATCTACAGGTTCCCAAGGGTTAGCAGGCGATTGGGTGCTGGATGTGGGTATATTATCCAAAATCGGTGAATGTGCAGTCGGATTAGAAGGTGAATTATTTGTTTCATTATTTAAAATGGTTTGGTCGGTGCTGTTAAATAACAAATTATCAATGGAGTTTGATTTAGCTACACTTGTGCTGTCTAAAGAGTTTAGAGTTGTTTTATTCAGTTTAGCGTTGTAAGAAATGTTAAGACCTAAATTTTCGGTTACAAATCTGATTGGAACATAAGTTGAGGAGTTTATAATTCTTGCAGGTACAGCATCGGTAATAGCGGTCGGTCTGTCATTGATGTATGCAATTTTTGAGCCAATCACCAATTCAATTTTTTTATCATTGGACTCAATTTTGACTTTTTGAGCTGCATCAAGCCATGAGACTTTATAGCCAAGCTTTTCCGATAAGGCTCTTACCGGCACTAAAGTGCGTGAGTTTATAGTGACAGGGTCTACTCCGGCTGTAGATTTATTTATAGGAGTACCGTTTATTTCGACCTCAGCTATTGCAAGCCTTTGAGTTTTGCCGTTTATTGTAAAGTTATCATATTGTATTGGTAATTTTGCGTATGAATTTCCAAAAGAAATTGCAAAAATTGCAGTAGCTGAGATAAATATCTTGTTGAGATTTTTGAGCATAATATTAATCCTATTTTAAAATTTAAAATTCATTTTAGGCTATTATTATATGCAAGGTGAGAAAAATTATCAAGTTTTCATAAAAAAATGTAATTGATTTGTATTATCTAAAAATGAAAAAAAACTTTCATAATTATGAATTACATCTTGAAAAAATATATTATATCTGATAAAATTAATTCAATTCGTTAGAAAAACGTTATTATTTATTCACGAAAAGTGTTTCATTTAAGATGACAATATATTTTATACAAAAAATGAAATATTTTATTCAATTCTATTTTTAAAGTAGGAGGTGTAAATATGCAACATCAGGCTATTTGGCCAGCAGACAAGGTTATGACAGTTCCAGATGCTCTAATTGTTTCATTATCTGGGATGGCTACAGTATTTGTAACCTTAATAGTATTAGCTTTATTGATTGTGTTGTTAGGCAAGGTGTTAAATGCACTTGGTGTAGGCGAAAAGAGTACTAAAAAAGCTCCAGCTAAGGCTCAGACTTCTCAGGCAGCCAAGACAGCTTCAGGGGGAAGTGCTGCTGTACAGGCTAAACCACAACAAAGTGAAGAAGAAATAGCTGCAATAATTGCAGCAGTTAGTGATTTTTCTAGAGTACCAATTGAAAGACTAAAAATTAATTCAATTACAGAAATAAAAAAATAAATATCAAACCTAATCTATAACATAATAGTATCTTAATGATTTAATTATTAATTTTATTTAATCATACGAAAATGAAAGGAAGAAATGATAATGAGATATGTGGTAAATGTGAACGGCAAACAGTATGACGTTGAGGTTGAAAAATTAGGCGGTACATATCAATCTTTAACTAGAACTACTTCTTATATGCAGCAAGTAGCTCCAGTAGCTCCAGTAGCTCCAGCAGCTCCTGCACCTGCACCAGTAGCGGCAGCTCCAGTAGCGCCTGCACCTGCACCTGCACCAGCTCCTGCTCCAGCGGCAGCAGCACCAGCTGGAGATTCTGACGTTGTTTCTCCAATGCCAGGAAAAATATTTAAAATTTTAGTTAACCCTGGTGATGCAGTAACAGAAGCACAACCGGTTATTATATTAGAAGCTATGAAGATGGAAAACGAAATAGTAGCTCCATCAGCCGGCACAATAGACAAAATATTAGTAAATATCGGTGATATGGTAAATACAGACGACGTCCTCGTTACAATGAAATAAGGGGGAAAGATATGTTTTTTGAAGTTATCCAGCAGACAATTCAGCAGTCTGGATTCATGGCACTTGATTGGAGAAATGCAACGATGATTGTGATTTCTTTTGTGCTCATGTATATGGCTGTTGCTAAAGGATTTGAACCACTTTTGTTATTACCTATTGCCTTTGGTATGTTCTTAGCTAATATACCACTTGCAGGTTTAATGACAGAATCCGAACCTTGGTATACATCTGGGATATTGCGTATAATTTATAGCGGGGTTAAAAGCTCACTGTTCCCATGCTTGATATTTATGGGCGTTGGAGCAATGACAGACTTTGGCCCACTTATTGCCAACCCAGCAAGCTTGCTTCTTGGAGCAGCAGCTCAGTTTGGTATATTTGTTGCATTTACAGTAGCTATAGCTATGGGATTCACTCCTCAAGAAGCAGCGTCTATAGGTATAATAGGCGGAGCAGACGGCCCTACAGCAATATATACTGCTAACAACTTAGCTCAGCATCTTACAGCACCTATAGCAGTAGCAGCGTATTCATATATGGCGTTGATACCACTTATTCAACCACCTATAATGAAAGCATTAACTACTCCTGAAGAAAGAAAAGTAAAAATGGGTCAGCTTAGAAAAGTAAGCAAAGCTGAAAAGGTTATATTCCCAGCAATGGTTGTACTTTTCTGCGCTCTTTTATTACCATCTGTTGCACCGCTACTTGGTATGTTGATGCTTGGTAATATATTTAAAGAGTCCGGAGTTACAGACAGATTATCCAGTACAGCTCAAAATGAACTATGTAATATAGTTACAATAATGCTTGGTACTACAGTTGGTGCTACAGCAAATGGAGAAATATTCCTTAGTCCTCAAACATTAATGATAGTAGCTCTTGGTCTTACAGCATTTGCATTTGCAACAGCAGGCGGTGTTATTTTAGGTAAGATTATGTATAGAGTTACAGGAGGAAAGATTAACCCACTTATAGGTTCAGCAGGTGTGTCAGCAGTACCTATGGCAGCTAGAGTATCTCAGGTTGAAGGGGCAAAATACAACCCTACAAACTTCCTATTAATGCACGCCATGGGACCAAACGTTGCAGGGGTTATAGGTTCAGCAGTAGCAGCAGGGTTCTTCCTGTTGATGTTTAAATAAGTTTATTTATAAATTTTAAAAATTTATTATTTATAATTATTTTAGATTATGTGGCGTTTATAAACTCCACATAATCCACCCAATTTAATAAGGAGGTAATTATTTTGAGTAAAGTAATGAGCTTACAAGAAGCTGTATCACAATTTGTCAAAGATGGAGATGCTATATCCTTTGGCGGATTCACAACTAATAGAAAGCCTTATGCTGCAGTGCATGAAATTTTACGTCAAGGTCAAAAAGATTTTATAGCTTATGCAGGTCCAGCAGGTGGTGACTGGGATATGTTAATAGGTGAAGGCAGAGTAAAAGCGTACATAAACTGCTACACAGCTAACTCCGGTTACACTAATGTATCAAGAAGATTCAGAAAAAAAATTGAAGCAGGAGAATTAATATTCGAAGATTATTCTCAAGATGCTATAATGCTTATGCTACACGCTGCATCTCTTGGACTTCCATTTTTACCAGTAAGATTGATGCTTGGTTCTGACGTTGCTGATAAATGGGGTATCACTAAAGAAGTAAGAGCAACTATAGATAAATTACCTAACGATAAATTAGTTGAAATTGACAATCCTCTAAAACCAGGCGAAAAAGTATTGGCACTTCCAGTTCCAGAGCTTGATTGTGCAGTTATTCACGTTCAAAAAGCATCTCCTGATGGCACTTGCTCAATAGAAGGGGACGAATTCCATGATGTAGATATAGCTGTAGCTGCAAAGAGAGTAATAGTTACTTGTGAAGAGTTAGTTACTGATGAACAAATTAGACTTGACCCTGCTAAAAACTCTATTCCTGGTTTTTGCGTAAACGCAGTTGTGCATTGCCCTCATGGTGCACATCCATCTCAGGTTTATAACTATTATGATTACGATAAAGAATGGTATATAAACTATGATAAGGTAAGTAAAACTGAAGAAGACTTTAAAGCCTTCCTTGATGAATGGGTATATGGTACTAAAACACATGAAGAGTATCTTGACAAACTTGGTGTAGCACGTTTGTTAAAATATAAAAATGTTATTGGTTACGGATACGCAACTGAAGTTAAATAAGGGAGGAGAGTAAAATGGCTAATTATAAAAATTATACTAACAAAGAAATGCAGGCTATAACAATAGCTAAAATTATAGAAGATGGACAAATAGTTATAGTTGGAACTGGTTTGCCGCTTATAGGTGCATCTCTTGCAAAAAGAGTTTTTGCTCCTAACTGTAGACTTATAGTTGAAAGTGGATTAATAGATTGCTCTCCAATAGAAGTTCCAAGGTCAGTTGGGGACAACAGATTTATGGCTCATTGTGCCGTACAATGGCCTAATATTAGATTTATAGGCTTTGAAAGCAACGAATGGCTACATGATGAAAATAGAATGATAGCTTTCATTGGCGGAGCTGAAATCGACCCATATGGTAACGTAAACTCTACAAGCATGGGAGATTACAACAATCCTAAGACTAGATTTACAGGCTCAGGTGGTGCAAATGGTATCGCTACATTTGTTAACACAGTAATCATGATGCAGCATGAAAAAAGAAGATTTACAGACAAAATAGATTATATAACAAGCCCAGGCTGGATAGATGGACCAGATGGCAGAGCTAAAAAAGGACTTCCTACAAATAGAGGACCAATAGCTGTTGTTACAGACAGAGGCGTTCTTAAATTTGATGAAAAGACTAAGAGAATGTATCTATGGGGATATTATCCAACATCTTCTCCAGAAGATATCAAAGAAAATACAGGCTTTGACATTGATGTATCAAAAGCTATAGCTCTTGAAGCACCAAATGAAGAAGTAATAAGAATAATAAGAGAAGAAGTTGACCCAGGTCAAGCCTTCATCAAAGTTCCTAAAGAAGAAGAATAATAAAAATAATAAATACGGTTGATTATTTAGTTAATATCAAGTTTCGTATTTATAAAAAGAACCAATATATATAAGGAGAAAACATGGGCAATTACTCAATGAAATCATATTTTCAGAATATGCCTCAAATCGGTAAACCTGTAAAAGCACCTAATGCTGAAAACAGACAATTACTGCAAGAAATGGAGCAACAAATCCATGCTACAATTGAAGCAGCTGTAAAATATGGTAAATCTGATGAAGACGTAAATAAATCAGGACAATTAACAGCACAACAAAGAATAGAAGAATTAATAGACGAAGGCACTTGGTGTCCGCTAAACACTATTTTCAACCCTGAAAATAATAAAGATGGAGACACTGGTATATTAAAAGGACTTGCTAAAATCGAAGGCAAATGGGCAGTAGTTATCGCGTCTGATAACAAAAAGCTTGCTGGAGCATGGATACCAGGACAAGCGGAAAATCTATTAAGAGGCTCTGATACAGCTAAAAGGTTAGGAATACCACTAGTGTATCTATTAAACTGCTCAGGTGTTAAGCTTGATGTGCAAGATAAAGTATACCCTAACAGACGTGGTGGCGGTACACCATTTTACAGAAATGCTGAACTAGAACAACTAGGTATACCGGTAATAGTTGGTATCTATGGTACTAACCCAGCTGGTGGTGGGTATCACTCAATTTCGCCAACAATACTAATAGCTCACAAAGATGCCAACATGGCAGTTGGCGGAGCAGGTATCCTTGGCGGTATGAACCCAAAAGGATTTATAGACGAAGAGTCAGCAGAAGAAATAATCCAAGCTAATCTAAACGCTAAAAATAATCATATAGCTCCTCCAGGCTCAGTAGGTGTTCACTATGAACAGACAGGTTTCTTCAGAGAAGTATATGAAAGTGAAGAAGGCGTTATAGAGGCGATGAGAAAATATATAAGCTTTTTACCAGCTTATAACCTTGAATTCTTCAGAGTAGACGAACCAAAACTACCAGCAATGCTACAAGATGAATTATATGACATAGTTCCTATGAATAAAAAGAGAAGCTATGATATGTATGAAGTTATAGCAAGATTATTTGACAATTCTGAATTCATGGAATATAAAAAATCTTATGGTCCTGAAATGATTACAGGTCTTGCAAAAGTTAATGGACTTCTTGTAGGTGTAGTAGCAAACGCTCAAGGTATATTAATGAAATACCCTGAATACATCGAAAACGGCATAGGTGTAGGCGGAAAACTTTATAGACAAGGTCTAATAAAAATGAACGAATTTGTTACACTTTGTGCTAGAGATAGAATACCAATGGTTTGGATACAGGATACTACAGGTATAGACGTTGGTGACCCTGCTGAAAAAGCAGAACTTTTAGGTCTTGGACAATCACTGATTTATTCTATCCAAAATTCTAATATTCCACAAATGGAAATCACACTAAGAAAAGGTACAGCAGCAGCTCACTATGTACTTGGTGGACCTCAAGGAAATGATACAAATGTCTTCTCAATAGGTACAGCAGCTACAGAAATCAACGTTATGACTGGTGAAACAGCAGCGGTTGCTATGTACTCCCGTAGATTGGTTAAAGATAAAAAAGCGGGAGAAAGCCTACAACCTACAATAGATAAAATGAACAAGCTTATCGATGACTACAATGACAAATCACTTCCTCAAGGTTGTGCAAAATATGGTTTTGTAGATGAAATAGTAGATATGATAGCGCTTAGAAATTATGTAGAAGCATTTACAGAAAGCTCATATCAAAATCCTAAGTCATTCTGCCCATTCCATCAAATGCTTACACCAAGAGTATTAAGAGATTTTGATAATCTTTACAGAAAATAAAAATGATTTAATATTAAAAGAGACCGCAAGGTCTCTTTTAAGTTTTTATACTAAACTTGACAAAAACTATTTGTGTGTGATATTTTTATGTTACACGTTTAAAGCTTTATTTTTTTGATTTTTAATTTTTAAAATTAAAAGGGATGCAAAATTGAAAAAAGAAGATTTTATAAACAAAATAAAGGGTGGATTGATTGTTTCATGTCAAGCTTTGCCGGGAGAACCTCTATATTCTGAAAAAGGGGGCATTATGCCACTTATGGCATTGGCTGCTCAGCAGGCGGGAGCAGTAGGCATTAGAGCAAACACTGTAAGGGATATTACTGAAATAAGACAAGTGACGGATTTACCGATTATTGGTATAATCAAAAGAGACTATCCACCGGAAGAACCATATATTACTCCTACTATCAGAGAAGTGGATGAGTTGGTTGAGATAGGAACAGACGTAATAGCTCTTGACCTTACTTATAGAAAAAGGCACGATGGATTAAGTGTGAATGATTTTATAAAAAAAATTAAAGAAAAATATCCTAATCAACTTTATATGGCTGACATCAGCACGTTAGAAGAGGGATTGAACGCTTTTAACAAAGGGATTGATTTTGTGGGGACTACTTTATCCGGCTATACATCTTATAGTAATAAATTTGATGGACCTGATTTTGAATTGATAAAAGAATTAGTGGACGCTGGAGTTAGTGTAATAGCTGAGGGAAAAATTCACAGTCCACAGCAGGCTGTAGAGGTTTTAAAATTAAATCCTGTTGGTATAGTTGTAGGTGGTGCAATTACAAGACCAAAGGAAATAGCACAAAGATTTATTAAGAGTATGAATGAGGCTAGATAAATAGTATTTTATTTTAAAAAACACAATTAAAGTAGCTCTTGTATCTTAATTACAAATTTTAAAATCCTTGTTGACAACGATATATTTTTATATTAATATGATAGTAATAAAAGCGTGTAACTGGAAACAGGCATTAGCTCATTTAAGTAGATTACTTAGTGAGCTTTTTTTGTGCAAATTTTTTAAAAATCAAAAATAATCTATGTAAGCTTTATTATATTAATTGTTTGTTTGTTGTAAATATTTCAAAAATTTTGGATTTTAAGGTATAGGGGGTAAGAATGTTATTTGATTTTTTAAAAAAATCTAATAAAATTAGTGTCAATTCACCGGTTTCAGGTACGGTAAAAAATCTTAGTGCTGTTAAGGATGAGGCTTTTTCAAAAGGACTATTAGGAAATGGCTTGGCTGTTATACCAAGCTCAGGTGAAATTTATTGTCCGGTAGATGGTACGCTCGTATCAGTTTTTTCCACTGGGCACGCATTTGGTATTAGGCAAGAAAATGGAGTGGAATTAATATTGCATATTGGGGTTGACACAGTAAGGTTAAAAGGAAAGGGATTTAATTCCAAGGTTAAGCAAGACCAAAGCGTAAAAAAAGGTGACCTTTTAACAATATGTGATTTTCAGCTAATTAGAGATAGTGGCTATGAAACGGATGTGATTTTAGTGGTATCTAATTGTTCAGAGGATAAAATGAATTTCTTAGTTTCTGAAAATGATAAAGTTGATAAAACTACTGATATTCTTGAAATAAGTGAGTAAAAAAATGAATGTTTATGTTATTAAAAAGGCACTAAACAACAATATAGTTCTTTGCAGTGATGAAAAAAATGAAAATGAATTTATAGTTTTAGGCAAAGGCATTGGCTTTAATAAAAAGCCAAATGAAACAGTAGAAGAGGATAAGGTCGAAAAGATTTATTTTAATAAAAATACAGAGCATATAAATCAGTACCAAAAGCTATTACCTAAGTGCAGTGATGAAATTATCACTGTTGTTGAAGAGGTAATAGATATGATTGAGAAGAAGTTTAATACGGACTATGATGAGTATATTCATATAGCTTTACTTGACCATCTAAACTTTTCAGTTTATAGGTATGAAAATAATATAAATATTAGCAATATATTTTTAGAAGAAATAAATGTTATGTATGATAAAATATATGACTTTTCTAAAACTCTGTTGACTTATATTAACAAAAGGCTGAATGTAAATCTTCCTGAAACAGAGATTGCGTTTATAACCCTTCATATTCACAGTGCATTAAACAAACAAAGCTCACAAAAGTCTGTAGCTTATGCTCAAATAATTAATCAAAGTATTAATTACATAGAGCAGGAGCTTAATTTTAAAATCAAGGATAAAAGTATTGAAAAAATAAGGCTGATAACCCATTTGAAGTTTGCATTGAAAAGAGCGGAGGAAAAAATCCAAATTAGTGATGAGGTTATAGGAGTTTTATCTCAAAAGTATCCGGTAGCCCATAATATAGCCAAGGGTATAGCGAAGATAGTCAACGATAACTATAAAATTAAAATTGAAAAAGGTGAAGTAAGTTATCTTACAATTCACATTCAAAATATTATAAATTCAGTGCAATAATGAAATGCTATGAGTTTTCAAATATTTTATCAGTGTATTTAAAAGTGACTATAAATTTATCTAATATAGTCATCAGTTTATATTAAATTTTTTATATTTTATGTGGAGGGGACAAATGTTTAAAACTTTGCAAAAAATTGGTAAAGCATTTATGCTGCCGATTGCGATTTTACCGGCGGCAGGTCTTTTGCTGGGTATAGGGGGAGCACTGTCTAATCCGACAACTGTTGCCACATATCCGGTATTAAATCAGCCTTTTTTACAAGTGATATTCAAGATCATGAGTGGTGCGGGTAACGTAATATTTGGGAACTTGTCATTACTACTTTGTATTGGTCTATGTATTGGGCTTGCAAGAAAAGATAAAGGCACAGCAGCACTAGCTGGTACTGTAGGATACTTCGTAATGACAGGGACTATTGCAACTTTGCTGTCAATATTTAATCCTGAAGGGAAAGCCATAGATACAGGAGTTGTAGGTGCAATAGTTGTAGGAGCTGTAGCAGTAAAATTACACAACAAATATCAAAATATCCAATTACCTCAGGTTTTAGGTTTCTTTGGGGGTTCACGCTTTGTACCGATAGTTACATCTTTTGCAGCTATATTTATAGGCTGTATATTCTATATAATTTGGCCGCCTGTTCAAAATTTACTAGTTAGCTCAGGAGAGCTTATTTCTAAAGCAGGCCCAGTTGGTACATTTTTTTATGGATTTTTGATGAGACTTTGTGGTGCGGTAGGACTACACCATATGATTTACCCTATGTTTTGGTATTCAGCCTTAGGAGGTACGGAAGTAGTTGCAGGGCAGACTATAGAGGGTGCTCAAAAAATATTTTTTGCTCAATTAGCTGACCCTAATCACCAAGGCTTATTTACAGAGGGAACAAGATATTTTGCAGGAAGATTTTCTACCATGATGTTTGGTCTGCCAGCAGCGTGTCTTGCTATGTATCATTGTGTACCAAAAGAAAGAAGAGAAAAATATAAGGGTTTATTTTTAGGTGTTGCCTTGACAAGCTTTATAACCGGTATTACAGAGCCGATAGAGTTTATGTTTTTGTTTGTAGCACCTTGGTTATATGTAATACACGCTTTCTTAGATGGAGTATCATTTTTCATAGCTGATATACTAAATATTTCTATAGGTAACACTTTTTCAGGAGGCGTAATAGACTTTACGCTGTTTGGTATTCTTCAAGGTAATGCAAAAACAAATTGGATGCTAGAAATACCATTTGGTGCGGTATGGGCAGTATTGTATTACTTTGTATTTAGATTTTTAATAGTGAAATTTAATGTAGCAACTCCGGGCAGATTTGAAGAAACAGACGATGATGAAATCAAAGTAACTACGAAATCTTCCTTAAAAGATGAGTCAATTGAAATAATAGATGCTTTAGGCGGACAGGAAAATATAGAAGACGTAGACGCTTGTATAACTAGATTGAGAGTATCGGTAAAAGACACTCAAAAGGTTAATAAAGAAAAGCTTAAAAAAATAGGAGCAACAGAAGTGCTTGAAGTAAGCGGAGGAGTGCAGGCAATCTACGGGGCAAAGGCAGTGCTGTATAAGAATAATATAAATGATATATTAGGTATTGATGATTAATGCCATAATTGATGGACGTGAATTGTTTTAAGATAAAGCTGTAAGATACGTTATATATCATTATGACTAAAATATAATCAACTTTTAAAAGGTTCGTTAATAAGTATTGAATAAAAGTAAAGACCTATATTCGATAGCTTATTATAGAGCCTTTTTTATTGTCTATTTCCATACAAAATGAAATTAATTATTAATTACTGTTTTTATTAAAAAATTGGTATAAAAATCCTGTATAAAATTGGAGAAAATATTATGAACAAATAAGTAAAAAATATAATTATAGGATTTGGTAAAGCTGGCAAAACATTAGCAGGATTTTTTGCAAGCAAATGGGAACAAACAGTATTAATAGAAAGAGCTAAAAAGATGTATGGTGGCACTTGCATAATTGTGGCTTGCATACCTACAAAAAAAGCTTACAGTTTTGGCAGAAAATAGAAAATATAGCAGCTTGAGTGACGAAGAATACTACATCACAAGTAGGACTTACACATAAAAAAAGCAAAAGAGCAAGGCTATTACGTGAAAGTAGCAAGTATGCCGGCAGCATCCGTGCCAAAATCCAAGGTGTTAGGTCGTCCGGTTGGACTATATAAGGCAATAGTCGACTCCAAAACTGATAAAATATTGGGAGCAACCCTGTATGGCGAGCAGTCACATGAAGTTATAAATATAATTTCACTTGCGATTGATATGGGGGCGACTTATCAGGTATTAAGAGATAAAATCTATACTCACCCTACCATGGCAGAGGGATTAAATGATTTGTTTGGAATGATTAAGTAAATATTTCAAAAATATTGATGTAAAAGCTTAATATTATAGAAATATATAAATATTTTGCAATTTTAAAATAAAAAACTGATTTATTTACTAGGATTTTTCTAAATTTGCGAAAATAAACTTTGACAAATTATTGCATATGTTAACTTTTTATAGCAGATTATGAATAAATAAAAGTGCTGATTTCAATTATCTTACATGAAATCAGCACTTTATGTATTGGCGGAAAATGTGGGATTTGAACCCACGAAGCCTTAGTAGGCTTACCGGTTTTCGAGACCGGCTCCTTCAACCACTCGGACAATTTTCCTTAGAGTTTAGACGATAAAAAATATACAAAAAAATTGAGCCATAACGATAAGCTCATAGTATAGAAAAATTTATTTTTACAAAGAAATAAATTATAAAGTCAAGTATTTTAAATGGCGGAGAGAGGGGGATTTGAACCCCCGATAGGGAAAACCCTATACACGCTTTCCAGGCGTGCTCCTTAAACCGCTCGGACATCTCTCCACAGCTTTTATATTATAATAAATATAGCGTTTGTAGTCAAGCTAAAATCAAAAAAATCTAAAAATAAATTTACAATTAAAAATCACTAGTAAATGTAATAGTATACTTATAAAATCAAGTTAAATAAAAAAGTAATTTAATATTATTTTAATCTATTAATGGGTATAAAATAATTAATTTAATTACAAACGTAATAGCTTGGAGATGAAGTAGATGCAGATGTTACAAAAGAAAGATAAGGACTCAATTTTTATAGTCGCAACGTATTTACTCTTTATAATTCCGATTTTGTATCTTATAATAACAGATTTTTTATATTCCAAATCCCGCAGCGATATATTCTATACATTTACTATACTTTTTGTAATTTTTTTAAATGTTGCAACAAAATCAACTCCTAGATTGAAATATGCTGACTATGCAAGGTATTTATGTAATTTCTTATATTTTGGATATGCAATGTTTTATATTTATAAAGTTTCTTTAATATAAGGACAAATGAAAAATAGTTGCATAGCATAAAAGAGGCGGAAATTTTTTAAAATTTCCGCCTCTTTGTCATATTTTGACTGCTAAAATACTAATTTATTGTCATAGACTTATTTTTGAATAGCTTTTACATTTTTACCTGACAAATTTTTCTTGTCAGCGTTCTTTTTATCTCTCATTTTTTCAAACATTACCCATAGCGGGCTGGCTATACAAATTGATGAGTATGTGCCTGAGGCAATACCTACTAGTAGTGGTAATGTGAACTCTTTGATTGAGTCTACTCCTAGTAAATATAGGCAAACTATAGAAAGCAGTGTAGTAATTGATGTATTTATTGACCTAGTAAGAGTTTGTCTGATTGACAAGTCAGCGACTTCTTCATTACTCATTTTTCTAAAGCCTTTTAGATTTTCTCTTATTCTGTCAAATACAACTATGGTATCATTTATAGAATAACCAACCACTGTCAAAACGGCAGCTACGAATGGTGAATTTACTGGTACTCTAAATAGTGCATACACTGCAAGTAATACAAATACATCGTGTAGTAATGAGATTATAGCTGCAATACCAAAGTTCAATTTAAATCTAAAAGTTATATATATTAACATACATATACTAGCAATAATAATAGATATTACTGCATTTCGCTGGATTTCTTGACCTACAGATGCACCGAAATAGCCGGACTGTACTAAGTCGTTAGGTTGCAGAGTGTATTTTTTTTGGAATTTTGAAAATACATCTTTTCTTTGACCCTCGTCAAGATTTTTTGTAGTCTTTATCTGTATTCTGCTCTTATCATCACCAAGATAATCAATTGAGGCAGATGGGTCGACTTCGTGTACCAAAGGCATGATTTCTTCTGTTGGGATAAATTTGTGCATATTCATTTCGATAAGTGTACCACCGGAGAAATCTATACCAAGGTTAAATCCCTTGCCTACTCCAAATCCAAGACCTATAACTATGACAAGCAGTGAAACTATGAAAAATGCCTTAGTATTTTTTATAAAACTAAAACCGGTGTTGGAATCTTTTTTTACTTTAGGCACACCTAGAAGTGAATAGTCTTTTATATCTACAAAATTAACAAGGTGAGTGTATAAGAATTTTGTTACAACTATAGCGGTAAATAAGGAAACCATTATACCTAGAATAAGTGTAACCGCAAAGCCTCTAACTGAACCTGTACCAAAAGCATATAGCACAATACCGGCTATGATAGTAGTTATCTGAGAGTCCATAATAGTGCTGAATGCCTTTGAAAAACCATTTTTTATAGAGGTCTTAATACCATGACTTTCTTCAAGCTCTTCTTTAATTCTTTCAAATATTATTACATTTGCATCTACCGCCATACCAACAGACAGTATCAGTGCGGCTATGCCAGGGAGTGTTAAAGTAGCACCTAGTAAAGTGTATAAGAATAAGAATATTATTATATAAAAGCCCAGTGCGATATCTGCAAGTATACCCGGGATTTTATAGAAAATTGCCATATATAGCATTACTAATAATATGCCTATGCCAGCACCTTGTAAGCTCTTCATTAAAGCCTCATCGCCAAGCTGAGCTGATTTTGTAGAGCTTTCTATTTCCTTAAAGTTTACAGGTAATGCACCGGCTCTTATAAGAGATGCAAGCTCACTTGCACTTTTTGCTGTAAAATTACCTGATATTTCTGCTGTACCACCTGATATAGCTGTTTGGACAGATGGAGCTGATATTATTTTATCGTCCAGCATGATATATATAGGTGCATGTGTTGGAGCTGCCTTTGCTGTAGCATCTGCAAAAAGCTTAGTGCCCTCATCGTTAAATTGTAATGTGACTACATATTGCCCCTTGTTGTCGTTTGCGACAGCACTATCTTTAATATTAGAACCATTTAAAATCTCAACGCCATCTTTATCAAAGAATTTTAGCTGAGCTGTCTTACCTATGGCTTGAATGGCAGAATTGACATCCTTTACGCCGGGCAATTCTACTCTTATTCTATTTGTGCCCTCTTTGATTATAAGAGGTTCTGTAAGACCCATACCGTCTATTCTTTTACGAAAAACCTCTATGGTCTGTTTAATAATTTTTGATAATTCTTCGCCTGTTGCGTCAGTTTCTGCCTCATATACTACATAAACCCCACCCTTTAGGTCTAGACCTTGATTTACCTTTGTATATAATGGGGCAACTAAATATTTATCACCTGATTTAATGCCAAATACACTAATAAATCCCAAGGCAATCAGCAGAATAATGACAAAAATAAAACTTCTTTTGCTGTTTTTGCTATTTTTTGATTTCATAAAACTCCTCCAGTTTAAGACTACTGTTCTTTGTCGTCTTTATTGTCCTCTTCTCCGAATAGTTGCCTTTCAAATTCTTTATCTTCTTCTGTCTCTTCATATAAAGTCTCTTCTTTAGATGTAACTCTAGCTACAGCGTAAGATTGGAAATTTAATCTTACCTTGTCAGGGTCACATTCTATAGTTATTATTTCGCCATCTACAGCGACTATAGTGCCTACTAGACCACTGTATAGTATAACCGTATCGCCGGCTTTTAAAGAATTTTTCAATTGAATTGCCTCTTGTTGTTTTTTCTTTTGAGGTTTAATCATAAGAAAATAAGAAAGTGCAAACATTAAGACTAATGGCAGTAATAAACCACCTATACCACCGCCTGCTGAGCCTGCACCGGATGTTGCGTATGCTTTAATCATTATTCCTCCTATTTATTGTTACACAAAATTATATCAAATAATTATATCAATATATTTATTTAATTACAAGTTTTGCATGAAATTTTGCTACATATTTATCATAAAAAAATAAAAAATACAAAAATATTAAACAAAACCACACTATTTATAGACTAATCTGTTTGTACTAAACCCGAAATTTTGATATAATAAACTCATTAATAATTTAGTTAAAAGTAATTAGTGGAGAAAAAATGAAGACTACGGTCATATCTGTTTCAAATAACAAAGGCGGTTCAGGAAAAACCACATTGTCAGGTAACTTGGCATTTTGCCTTGCCAAAATGGAAAAAAAAGTGCTTATGATAGATGCGGATATGCAAATGAACCTTACACGCTCTTATGATTTTTCACAAGAGCAAGATAAAAATTTGTATAATGCGATAATAAAAGAAGAAGACTTGTCAAATTACATAAAAAAAACCAATTATGAAAATTTGGATTTAATAATATCAGATTATATGCTTTCAGCCTTGGATATGAAAATAATAAATAAACACAACAGAGAATTTATTTTCAAGACGATTTTGCAGCCGATAATCGATAGCGAAAAATATGATTATGTAATAATTGATACCTGTCCGTTTTTAGGGTTACTTAATTATAACATATTAGTAGCGTCAGATTATGTATTGATACCGGTTGAGCTATCAGCGTTTGGCATAGAAGGACTTGAGCCATTATCCAACTTTATAGACGAGGTAAAAATAAACAACGATAAATTAGAAATACTTGGAATAGTGGAGACAAAAGTAGACAACAGAGAGTCCACAACCGAAGAGACAAGAAGTCTATTAAGAGAGCTTTTCTCATCAAAAATAATGAAATCTTCCATACCGGTGGATATAAATATAAAAAAGAGCCAATTTGTAGGACAGCCGATATGTGACTTTGCACCATCATCAAGAGCCGCACTTTGGTATTTAGAGCTGGCAAAGGAGGTAGATTTAATTGTCGACTAAAAAACCGATAATTGACAAGTCAAGATTTGCAGGATTAAAAAAAATATCAGAAAAACCACAAGAAACTGCAAAATCAAGATTTGATGAAGATGAAAAAGTGCTATCCGTAGTAGAACTTGACCTAGATGATTTGTACGATGCACCAAGTGAGTGGAATTTTTACAAGCCACTACCTGAAGATAAATTTATTGAACTGCTGGAGTCAATTGTAAAAAATGGCTTACTGCATCCAATCGTGGTGTGGGAGCAAGATAAAGGATATATGGTTTTGGCTGGACACAACAGATTAAGAGCATTTAAAGCACTAAGAGATAACACCGAAACTGACCAATATTCAAAAATCCCGGCAATAATAAAAACAAAAAACCAAATTAACGAAAATACAGCTCAGGAGATAATAATAGATACCAACTGGGTTGCTAGACAATTAAGCAGTAGCGAAAAAACAGACTCAATACTAAAAAAATATGTATATTTAAAAAAAGATGCAACTACAAAAGGAAAGCTTAGAGATATAATAGGTCAAAGCCTAGGAATAACAGGCAGAATGGTTCAAAACTATCTTTCGCTTAAAAATCTAAAGCCGGAATATTTTGACATGATAGACGACAACGTAATTGGCTTAAATCAGGCTATAACATTGTCAAGGCTGGACAAAAATCTACAAGATTACATTTATGATATGTCTACTAGACAAGAACTGAATTTTGATTTTTTAAAAAAAATTAAAAATAACACATCAATACAAGAGCTTAAAGATATAATTAAAAAATCTCAATCAGAGGTAGAAGAAATGATTTCCATTACAGTGAAGATACCTAAAAATGCAAAAAAAGATTTTTTGAAAATTTACAGAGAATACATGGAAAATTTTAAATAAAAAATGAATATTTTGTATAATAAAAATGCAAAAAAATATTAAAGAAAATATATTTAACCATATTTAAATGCCTTGTATACCTTGACTTTACAATGAAAGAGTATTATAATTTATATACGTAATGCTTTTTCATTTTTTTTTGAAAACAAAAACAACGTTTTCATCGAATGGATACTCCAAGCTTTATGTTCTTTCATACAAACGATAGAAAAACAAGGAGGTATTTTATGAAAAAAAAGGAAATGCTGGCAATGATTTTAGCTGGTGGACAAGGTAGTAGACTGAAGATGTTCACACAAAATCTTGCAAAACCTGCAGTGCCATACGGTGGAAAGTATAGAGTAATAGATTTTGTCATATCCAATTGTGCCAACTCCGGCTTGGATACGGTAGGCGTACTCACGCAGTACAAACCATTTGAGTTACATAATCATATAGGCATAGGTGCGTCATGGGCTTTAAATAGACGAGATGGCGGAGCTTTTATATTGCCACCATATATGAGCGAAAAAGAGCAAAATTTTTATAAGGGCACTGCACACGCAATAGAACAAAATATAGAGTTCATTGACCTTTTTGACCCACAATACCTATTGGTATTATCAGGTGACCACATTTACAAGATGAACTATCAAAAAATGTTGGACGTTCACAAAAAAAATAACGCTGATATAACCATAGCAGTAATAGAAGTGCCATGGGAGGAAGCTCCAAGATTTGGAATAATGAATACTGATGAAGATGGTAAAATATATGAGTTTGAAGAAAAACCTGAGCATCCAAAGAGCAATTTAGCGTCTATGGGAATATATATATTTAACTGGCAGGCATTAAGAGAAGAATTTAAAAATGCTGAACTGGAAGCAAGAGGCAAAGAAGATTTTGGTAAAGACATAATTCCATCATTCCTAGCTCAGGATAAAAAATTATATTCTTATAAATTTTCAGGATATTGGAAAGACGTTGGTACATTAGAGTCCTATTGGGAGTCCAACATGGATTTATTAGACATAGATAACCCGCTCAATCTATTTGATACATCATGGCAGATAAGGTCTCACAATAAATCACTTCCACCTATGTATATATCAAAGGATGCACAGGTGGTTCATTCCATGATAGCTGATGGAGCTAGGATTAAAGGCACAGTCAAAAATTCAATAATATTCTCAGAGGTAAAAGTAGAAGAGGGAGCAATAGTAGAGGACTCAGTAATAATGGGAGAAACCACCATAAAAAAAGACGCTCATGTAAAAAAAGCTATAATAGGTGAACACGTTATTATAGGAGAAAAAGTGCAGGCATATAGTGAGGACGGCAAGCTATATTCCATAGGAAGTAATGCAACATTGGACGGAGGTGAAGAAGATGTTTAGAAATCCGATAATGGCAATTATTAATCTAAACGAAGACCACATAAGAAAAAATGACCTCATACTAAACAGACCTCTAGCTACACTGCCTATAGCAGGAAGATATCGCTTGATAGACTTTATCTTATCGAATATAACTGCGGCAGGCATTACTAATGTCGGTATATTTGCCCAAAGAAAGATACGTTCACTAAATGACCACATCGGCGATGGCTCAACTTGGGATTTAGATAGATTAGTAGATGGACTGTATATATTTTCAAACCGCTATGAATTAAATGAGAAACAAGCGGTTGGAGATATACAAAATGTATTTGAAAACATTGACTTTATAGAAAGGTCAAACCAAGAGTATATATTGGTAACAAATCCATACTTTATCTTTACGATTAACTTTGACGAGGTACTTGATGCACATATAAGCTCTCAGGCTGATATCACAGCTTTATACAAGACTGTAGAAAATGCGGATGTAGATTTTTATAAAAGCACAGTATACAATGTCAATAATGGAAAAATCAGCAGCATTGGCAAAAATATGTGCTCCTCAAAGGAAAGAAATATCTCCATGGGGTGCTATTTACTAAACAGAGAAAAGTTCCTAGAGCTGATGTATTCAGCTATAGAAACAGGACAGTATAATTACTTAGACAATATGCTACAAAGCTATATGCTTGAGAGCGAATGTAATTTATACAGATATAACGGATTTTTAAAAGCAGTAACTGACATAAAAAGCTACAGAGAGTTTAATAACGCATTGCTTGATGAAAATATTGGTGATGAAATTTTTCAAAATCCTAATGTTCAGATTTACACAAAGACTAAAGATGAGGCACCAACATTTTTTGACAGCACATCAGATGTAAAAAATTCCATAGTTGCCTCAGGGTGCATCATACAGGGGAAGGTGAAAAATTCTATAATAGCTAGAAAAGTTATTATAGGAAAAGATGCAGTGGTTGAAAACTCTATACTTTTGCAAAACACAGTAATTGGTGAGGGAGCTTATATAAACAACGTAATAACTGACAAAAACGTAACTATACAGGAAAAGAAAAAATTGATTGGTGACATAAATATGCCTATAATTATTAAAAAAGGAGAAACGATATGAAGGTACTTTTTGCATCTTCAGAAAGTCAAGCCTTTATGAAGGTTGGAGGTCTAGGAGATGTAGTTGCATCTTTGCCTAAAGCTCTTAGCAAGATGGCAGTGGAATGTTCAGTTATCATTCCTCTTTATAAGGGGATAAAGCAAAAATATCCCGATTTAAAAAAGATTGACGATTTTTATATTTCTCTTGGCTTTAGACATCAATACGTAGGACTTCATCAAAAAAAAGTTGGCGATGTAATGTATTACTTTGTAGATAATGAGCAGTATTTCGACAGAGATACAATATATGGACATTTTGACGATGGAGAAAGATTTACATTCTTTTCAAAAGCTATTGTAGAAGTAATCGCAAGGCATTTTAGAGACTACGACATAGTACATTGCCACGACTGGGAAACAGCAATGGTAATACCTCTACTTCGTGAGTATCAATTGACACAAAAAACGGTATTTACAATTCACAACCTGAGATTTCAAGGCGTATTTGATTTTGATATGGTATTTGATATGCTAGGATTGCCATATTATTACAACTCCGAAGATAAAATGGCATATTATGGCAAAGCTAATTATGTCAAAGCAGGCATAGTCTTTGCAGACAAGGTTACGACAGTTAGTCCAACATATGCTAATGAAATACAAAATGACTACTTTGGTGAAAATCTTGATGGCTTGATTAGAAAGTACAACAATAAAATAGTCGGAATATTAAATGGAATAGACTACGATGTCTATGACCCGAAAAAGGATAAGTACCTATCATCATCATATGATAAAAATAATTTGGGAAATAAATACAAAAATAAACTTGCTTTCCAAAAGGAAATGGCACTTCCACAAGACAAAGACACTATTATGGTCGGTATGGTCTCAAGGCTTACTGACCAAAAGGGACTTGATTTAATCAATGCGGTATTGGGTGAAATACTGCAAATGAGATTACAGCTGGTAATTCTTGGCACAGGCGACCCTATCTACGAAGACAGCTTTAGAAACAGTGAATATGCTAATCACGATAAAATGAGAGCGATAATAAAATATGACGACAGGATAGCCTCAGAGATTTATGCAGCAAGCGATATATACCTTATGCCATCTCAGTTTGAGCCATGCGGTTTGTCACAGATGATTGCGATGAGGTATGGGTCAATCCCTCTAGTTAGAAAAACAGGCGGTTTGAATGACAGCGTAGTGCCATACAACAAATTTACAGGAGAGGGCAGCGGATTTGCATTTGGCAATTACAATGCACATGAAATGTTATTTACCTTGCAAGATGCTGTCAGAATTTATTATGATGAAAAAGATGTTTTCAATAATTTAATAAAAAATGCTATGCAGCAGGATTTTAGCTGGAAGGTTTCAAGTCAAAAGTATCTTGATGTATATAAATCATTATTATAAAAACAAAATAGTCTCCAATTAAAACGGAGACTATTTTTTGTAACGTTTATTTAATATAAAATCACTTTATATTTTATCGTCTCGGGTATTATAATAGTACATGAGATTTAAAATAAAAATCTGAAACAAAATAAAAATTGAAAGGATGATTATTAAATGAAAAGATTTTTTATAGGAGCATCAGCACTAAGCTTATCACTAGCAATGTTCATGGGCTCTGCTTATGCAGCTCAAACAATGAAAATTGATACTGTAGTACCTGCGACAGTAGGAGCATTGGAAGAACAAAAGGGAACATTAATTAATGTAAGAGAAGAAAAAGCGGACGCTTGGGGCGAAGAACAAACTTTTGAATTAAAATTATCATCAGGAATAAAATGGAATAGCAAAACACTAGTTAATGGAAGAGCTGCTCAAATAGATGGTAGTTCTCTTAAATTTAAGATTAAAACAGACTTAAAAGAAAGAGACATGTTTTATGTAGTACCTTATTTTGATATTGAAAGAGGTACAAAACCAGGCGATTTGACAGTATTAGTAGATGTAGTCGGCAAAAATGACAGCGAAGTAGCAAAAGTTGCTACAATCAGTGACTACGCAGTTAATATTTCATCATCATATCAAAGAGCAACAGAAAATACAAAAATACCAGTAGAAATAACAATAACAGAGGCAGTAGAAAACTCTATGATAAGTGGCTCACCATTTGATTTAGTTTTTGATAACGCTGATATAGTAAAAGACTCAGTTAAAATCAAAAATGTTAAAGGTGAAGATACACTAACAGTTAGAAATCAAAAAGGCGATTATGTAAGCCTCGACTTAAATGAAAAAGCAGCTACACCTAATAAATGGACAATAAATCTTGATATAATGCCAAAGAACGGCTATAAAGGCGACATAACAGCTACGTTTGAAGGTAAAGGTTTCGACACAGTTAAGACAGTTGTAGCCAATGTAGTAGAAGGACTTAGCGTTGCTGAAAGAAAAGCTGACGTAATAGAGCTTGGCAAAATGGACCAAAAATTATCTGATATAATAATATCTGAAACTCAAGCCGGAGCATTACAAGAAGGCGAATATTTACTAAAATTAGACCCAGCATATAAAGGACTACAATTTGGTAAAGACTTTAAAGTAGAAGCTACAAGAGGAGACATCAGAGTAGGTAATGAAAAACTTGACGGAACAACTATTGGATTTTCAGTAAGAGGAGAATCTATAAAACCATCTACAATTACAGTTTCTAATCTTATGGTTACACTAGACAAATTTGGCTATGATGGTAGCTACAAATTTAATCTAGTAAATGCAAAGATGCCTGACCAAACAATCAAAACTATTGAATTATTTGTAGTAAACCCAGCACCAAAACAAAGAGAAGTTGTATTTGCTATAGGAGGCAAAGATTACACAGTAGATGGCAAAGCTATGAGCTTAGACTCTGAGCCATATATATCTAATGGCAGAACCATGCTACCAGTAAGAGCACTTTCTGAAGCACTAGATAGCAAGGTTGATTGGGATGCGGCAACAAGAACAGCTACACTTACAACTAAAGACAACAAAATAGTAACTATAACTCTAGGACAAAGCAGCATGACAGTAGATGGCAAGAGTGTTACACTTGATGCACCAGCTGAAATAAAAGATGGAAGAACATTTTTACCAATGAGAGCTATAGCTGAATCTCTAGGTGCTGAAGTTAAATGGTCTGCTTCAAGCAAAACAGCAACAGTTATTAAATAGTAAATTATTTTTATAAATAATATTAAACAAAAAAGTGCCAACTCAAACTTAAAGTGGGCACTTTTTTAAATTATATTTTTTTATAAAGTAGCAGTTGTAGTAATTTTAATATTATATTACAAAATGTTTTAAGCTTGAAATAGTTTTCCTAAAGATGTATAATTAACACAATTGAATATTAAATAAAGGAGTTATTTTATGCCAGTTACAATTAAAGATGTAGCAAGGATGTCAGGCGTATCTATTTCAACAGTTTCTAGGGTTATAAATGAATCAAAGCCTGTAAGTGAAGCTATTAAAGAAAGAGTTTTAAAAATTATTGAAGAAACCGGTTATGTTCCAAATCCGGTAGCACGTTCGTTAGTAATGAAAAAAAGTCAGTTAATAGGTGTCATCGCTCCTGACTTGTCAGACTCAATGGTAGGAACATTTCTTAACGGTATTGAAGAAATAGCTAGAATGTACGAATATGACTCACTTGTATGCACGACGTACAATGATGATAAAAAGCTGGATTATTATATAAATTTACTAGTGTCAAAACAGGTTGCCGGGATAATCATGATTACCTCTGAGATAAATGAACAGGTTAATCAAAAACTGGTTATGCAAAAAATCCCGACAGTGTACTATTCAAAAACGCTAGGGAAAATGCAAGCTGTTAACTTTGTTGATATAGACAAAAATAAAGCGTTTGAAATGCTGATTGAAGAGGTTAAGACTACCGGTAAACTAGCATTTTTAGCTAAAGAGTCAGATAAAACAGACCAAGCAGATGTTGATGATGAAAAGCTGATTAAAAAGATACTGGACGAAAAAAATATTAGCTATGAAATACTTAGAGTATCTAATGACAGAGACAAATGCTATAAGGAATTACTAAAAAAATTTAAAAAAGAAAAATTTGCCAGTGTAATATCAACTACTGATGAAAAGACGCTTGCTGCGGTTTTTGTAGCAGAAGACCTTAGTATAGCAATTCCTAAGCAAATGAAGATAGCTCAGCTATATGACACAAAAACCATAAGCTTAATCAGACCAATGGTTACAAGCTTGGAAATGCCATATTATGACATTGGAGCAGTGTGTGCTAGAATGGTTGTAAAACAAATCGGTTCTAAGGATAAAAAACCATCTACAAACTATTCAAACATGATACTTGATGCAAAAATAATTAAAAGAGAAAGTACAAAATAAAAATTTATACCATTTTACAAATTTATATAAATGTATTATAATAATATTACTGGAGTATTCGTCAATCATTATTAAATTCAACCGACAATATTTATACGGGAGACCGTTGTTCAGACTACAAAAATATGCCTTGGCGTCACGGACGTATCCTGGTAATTAGCGTAGCTTGACAGGTCACCCACCTGGGATTCATCTCGGGAGTGAATTTATGTGATAACGGTACCCCGGTTTTTTATGCAAATTTTTGCATTTAAATATTAAATAATCAAAACCACTGTATACAATAAATAATGCAAATAAAATGAAATTCACCGATTTATTTTAGCTTTTATGTAGATATACTACATCAAAATTACTAAGATAGTTGGTGAATTTTTTTGGCATTTACTAAATAAAATTTTGAAATCTAATCAGTTTTATGGTATATTTTATATGTATAAATTAAATATTTATTAGTGATAATTTCGAACTAATTATTTTATAATTAGTTAAATTTTATACAATCTACTAACTCAAAATTTTAAATTACAACTCGGGAATAAAATTATGAGAAATTATGAAATTCAAACAGCTTTCACCTCAAGCTATGACAAGCGTAAGCTTTGTTCGTATGATATAGAGGTTATTAATGAGCCAACTACACCACTAATCCATCAGCAGAGCCGTTTTTTGGTATTTTTTACAGGCATTGGCAAAATAAAGATTGACGACAAGATTGTAAATATATTGCCACACGCAATAATCAGCATATTTCCTTGGCAAATAACTGAGGTAATAGAAGTTGGCCAGCCATTGCAATACATTAAGCTGGTTTATAATATGGACTTTATAAATCAGAACATGAAAATACAGTATAATTATTTAAAAGAGCAATTTTCCTTTGAAAAAGAAATGACAGAGCATCCGGTAATCTATCCATCTTTGCAGGAATGGGAGACATTTATAAAAACCTTTGATGATATAAAATCCGAAGTGGGAGTGGAGTCTATTTTGGATGTCAAAGAGGAAAAGCTCCTTGCCAGTGTGTATGTCACGAATAAACTGATGGAAGTAATTATATGGTATTTGCGGATAGCACATAAGGTTGATGTAAAAATAAAAGAGGTTGAAAATCCAGACTTTGATGAAAGAGCCGAAATATTCAAGTATTTGTATTCACATCTTGGAGCAAAGCTTACACTAAGCTCAGTTTCAAAACAATTTTTTATGAGTGAGTCCTCGCTGGCAAAATACTGTATGGATGTTACAGGATATACCTTTAACGACTTGGTAAACCAAATGAGGATAGTAAAAACCACAGAATTTCTTATATATACAGATGTTACACTTAATGATATCGCAGAATTAGTAGGTTTCACAGATGCATCCCATCTTTCAAAGACCTTTTCAAAAAAAATTGGTGTCACACCAAATCACTACAGAAAAATAAATCAAAACCTTTCTATTGAGCTAAAAAACAACGAAAGAAGTGTAACCTACGACATGATATCGTACATTTACTCAAGATTTACAGGAGATATCACAGAAGAGGATGTTTGTAAAAAATTCAATATGAGCATTAACGAATTAAATAGAGTGTTGCTCTATGTGGTAGAGCGTAATTTTAATGACTTTGTAAATTATTTGAGGATAAATTATTCATGTGAGCTTTTGCTTTCAACAGACGATACAATAGTAGATATAGCTATTGCAGTGGGATTTAACAACGCACGCACCTTTACTAATCAATTCCAAAAACAAAAATTTATGAAACCGACACAATTTAGAAAAAATATAGAATGTAATATATAAAAAATAAATATTGGAATTGCATAACTTTATAAGAATATAAAACAATTTAAAAATAAATGAGTGAAAAATTAAACTATTTTTACAAAAAAATAACGTTTTTTTTTCACTCATTTTATTTTTATTTGTTATATTATTATTTTGCAACAAGGAAATATATTCTTATCACAAAATATATTTTTTGGTGTTTTGAAAAACGTTTTTTTAAAATAATCTATGTGTCTACTAACAGACATAATAATTTTAAACAATGCTTTAAAATTATGAATATTTGTCTCACAATTTTAACTTAGGAGGTTGTAAATGTCAGTTATTAACGTAACTAGTGAAATTAAACCTTTGAAAAAAGTTTTACTTCACAGACCAGGAAATGAATTACTAAATCTTACTCCAGACACTTTACAGGAACTACTTTTTGATGATATCCCATTCTTAAAGGTAGCTCAACAAGAGCATGACGCATTTGCAAAAATATTAAAAGATGAAGGTGTAGAAGTTGTATATCTTGAAGATTTAATGGCTGAAACACTAAAAGCTAATCCAGGACTTAGAGAGCAATTCTTAAAACAGTTCATAGAAGAAGCCGGAATAGCTACAGAAAAATATACAAACCTAATATATGATTATCTTAATGCTATTAAAGACGATAAAGAATTAGTGCTTAAAACTATGGAGGGTGTAAACCTTAACGAAGTACAAAACGGCAACAAATCTTTGATAGACTATGTATCTGAGTCTAGTAAAATGATAGTAGCTCCAATGCCTAACCTTTACTTCACAAGAGACCCGTTTGCATCTGTTGGTGATGGTGTAGTGCTAAACAGAATGTATTCAGTTACTCGTAACAGAGAAACTATATACGCATCTTACATCTTCAATTATCACCCAGAATACAAGGGTAAAGTTGAAATGCTTTATGACAGAAAGAACGACTTCCATACAGAAGGTGGAGACGTGCTTAACCTTAACGATAAAGTACTAGCAGTTGGTATATCTCAAAGAACAGAACCTGATGCAATAGAGCTACTTGCTAGAAACATCTTCTTCAAATCTAACTGCAAAATCGAAACAATATTAGCATTTGATATACCGGTATCAAGAGCATTTATGCACCTTGACACAGTATTTACTCAAATAGACGTTGATAAATTCACAGTACATCCAAATATTCTTGGACCACTTAAAGTATTTGAAATCACAAAAGGCAGTGATGATATAAAAATCACTCCTCTAACTGATGAATTAGATCACATCTTAGCTAAATATCTAGGACTTCCAAAGGTAGAATTAATTCTTTGCGGTGGCGGAGACAAGATAGTAGCAGAAAGAGAACAGTGGAATGACGGCTCAAATACACTTTGCATAAGACCAGGAACTATTGTAGTTTACGAAAGAAACGATGTGACTAACGCAGTTCTTCGTAAAAAAGGACTTAATGTACTTGAAATGCCATCTGCCGAATTGTCAAGAGGTAGAGGCGGCCCACGTTGCATGAGTATGCCTTTAGTAAGAGAAGACTAATTTTATTAGTAATTTGATAAAAGTTTTTACTAATAGCGTTTGGTGTATCGATTTATGCCAAACGCTATTAGTAAATAATATAGACCTATATAATTAAAAAGGGAGAAAATATATGCCAATAAATTTACAAGGAAGAAGCTTTTTAAAACTATTAGATTTTTCAACAGCTGAAATAGAATATCTTTTAGATTTATCAGCACAACTTAAAAAATTAAAATTAACAAGAACACCTCACAGATATCTTGAAGGAAAAAATATAGTTCTATTATTTGAAAAAACATCTACAAGAACACGTTGCTCTTTTGAAGTAGCAGGCTATGACCTAGGTATGGGAGTAACTTATCTTGACCCAGGTAGCTCACAGATGGGCAAAAAAGAGTCTATAGAAGATACAGCAAGAGTGCTTGGCAGATTTTATGACGGTATAGAATACAGAGGTTTCAGCCAACCACTAGTAGAAGAAATAGCTGAAAAAGCTGGAGTACCAGTATGGAATGGACTTACTGATGACTTCCACCCAACTCAAATGCTTGCAGATATACTTACAATGAAAGAAGAATTTGGTGACGTTAGAGGCAGAACACTTACATTCATGGGCGATGCAAGAAACAACGTTGCAAACTCTTTAATGGTTGTTTGTGCTAAATTAGGTATAAACTTCAGAGCTTGCGGACCAAAGGAATTGATGCCAAAAGACGAGCTAGTTCAAACCTGCAGAAAAATTGCAGAAGAAAACAGATGCACAATAACTTTAACTGATGATGTTAAAGAAGGTGCTACAGGTGCAGATGTTATCTATACAGATATATGGGTATCCATGGGAGAACCTGACTCAGTATGGACAGAAAGAATAAAATTGCTTGAAAAATACAGAGTAACAAAAGAAGTAATGAAGATGGCTGGAGAAACATCTATATTCCTACACTGCCTACCTTCTTTCCATGACACTCAGACTACAATAGGCGAAGACATAGCTAAAAAATTTGGTGTTACAGAAATGGAAGTTGCAGACGAAGTATTTGAATCAAAACAGTCAAAAGTATTTGATGAAGCAGAAAACAGAATGCACACAATCAAAGCTGTTATGTATGCTACATTAAAATAACATCGGAGGAGTTAATGTCAAAAATAGTTATAGCCTTAGGTGGTAATGCTCTTGGCAACACACCTGAAGAACAATTACAGTTAGTAAAAAATACAGCGAAATCAATAGTCGATTTAGCTAAGCAAGGTCATCAAATAATGATTGGTCATGGAAATGGACCACAAGTAGGAATGATAAACCTAGCAATGGAGTTTGCTGCAAATAACGGAGCAAACACCCCATCTATGCCATTTCCTGAATGTGGAGCTATGAGCCAAGGTTATATAGGCTATCATTTACAACAAGCAATTGGTGATGAGCTTAAAAAAGCAGGCATCGACAAACAAGTAGTGTCTATAGTTACACAGGTAGTTGTAGACGAACACGACAAAGCGTTTACAAATCTTTCTAAACCTATTGGAGCTTTTTACAGCAAAGAGGATGCAGAAAAAATCCAAAAAGAAAAAGGATATACATTCGTAGAAGATGCAGGAAGAGGTTACAGAAGAGTTGTAGCATCTCCTATCCCTCAAAAAATAGTTGAGGCAAAGGTTATCGAACAATTAGCCGCAAATGGTACATTAGTCATAACAGTCGGTGGCGGAGGAATACCAGTAGTTGAAACTGCTGGAGGACTTAAAGGTGTACCTGCTGTTATAGATAAAGACCGTTCAAGTGCAAAGCTTGCAACAGATATTAAAGCTGATAAGCTTGTAATATTAACAGCAGTTGAAAAAGTATTTGTAAACTTTAACAAGCCTGACCAAAAAGCTCTTGATACTCTTACACTACAAGAGGCTCAAAAATATATAGAAGAAGGACAATTTGCCAAAGGCTCAATGCTACCAAAGGTAGAAGCGTGTATGGAATTTATCAAAAATGCACCTGCCGGTGCTGAGGCAATAATAACTTCTCTTGAAAAAGCAAAAGATGCTCTTGATGGAGCTACAGGTACAATAATAAAAAAATAATTGATGGCAAAATCACAGTATGACTTAAATTGTATATCACTACAACTTAAGTCTTACATAGCATTTATAGAAAAAGTATGTTATACTTTAACTTAAATAAAGGTTTATTTAAGATTGGTTGAGGAATTTTAATTAACCGATATTTGTGTACACATATTTTTACTATAATCCTTACAAAGGAGGAACTTAAAAATGGAAGAAAATAACAAAAATGTAGTTGATACTCAAAAAGCTCCTGCAACAAACAAAAAAAAGAAATCCTCACTTTCGGCTTTCAGTATATTGTTTTTAATCCTTATTGTTATTTATATTATTTCCAAATTCACTGCCGGTCTTACATTTGAACCAACACTTTACAAAGGTGCTGAAGAACCGGTAACTGAAACTATAGCCGCTAAATTATCAGATTTAGTAATGTCACCATACCTTGGTTTTAATGATGCAATAGACATTTCAATATTCGTACTTATACTTGGCGGATATCTTGGAATAGTTACTAAAACCGGTGCTCTTGAAGCAGGTATCAATCACTTAGTAACAAAAATGAAGGGCAGTGAATTGGTACTTATCGGCATATTAATGTTCTTATTCTCTGTTGGTGGTACTACTTATGGTATGGCAGAAGAAACTATAGCTTTTTATGGACTTATGAGTATGGCAATGGTATCTGCCGGATTTGATACAATAGTTGCATCTGCAACCATCTTACTTGGAGCTGGTGCAGGGGTTTTAGGTTCTACCATTAACCCATTTGCAGTAGGTGTTGCTGCTGACGCATTAGTAGCAAAAGGTATCGAAGTTAACCAAACAATAATCATTGGTCTTGGTGCAGCTCTTTGGTTAGTAACTACAGCTATTTGTATGTTCTTTGTGTTTAAATATGCTTTAAAAGTAAAACATGATAAGGGCTCTACTATTTTATCATTACAAGAACAACAAGATATGGTAGATAACTTCTCAGATAAGGGAACAGAAAAATTAGAATTTACTCCTAAACACAAATTAATACTTACAATATTTGCGTTTGTATTCGTAATAATGATAATATCATTGATGCCTTGGTATTCATTTGGAGCAGATGGGGTTCATGTATTTGATGGCTGGACATCATTACTTACTGGTATGCAGTTTGGTGACTGGTACTTTGGCGATTTAGCTATGTGGTTCTTCTTATTCTCAATCGTAATGGCATTAATTGCCGGCTTTAGCGAAAAAGAAACAGTTGACACATTTATAGCAGGCTCTGCTGATATGCTTTCAGTTGTATTAATCATAGTTGTATCTAGGGGTGTTTCAATGCTTATGCAAATCACTCACATAGATGCACTTATACTTGACAGAGCATCTATTGCACTACAAGGAGCAAACCCTGTAGTATTTGTAATAGGTTCATATATACTTTATATACTATTATCATTCTTAATCCCATCTACATCAGGTCTTGCAACAGTTTCTATGCCAGTTATGGGTGGCTTGGCTGCCAAATTAGGATTTAGTCCTGAATTAATGATAATAATATTCTGTGCAGGCTCAGGTATAGTAAACTTAATCACTCCTACAAGTGGTGTAGTTATGGGTGGTTTACAGGTTGCAAAGGTAGAGTATTCAACATGGCTTAAATTTATGAGAGTACCTCTGCTTGTAATATTTGCAGCCTCAGTAATAATACTTTGTGTAGCAGGCATGGCTCTATAAAATTAAATAGAAAAACAACTCCTAAAAATGGGGTTGTTTTTTTATAAAAAGAGGTTATAATACTGTACTAATAAATTAAATTTAATCTTTTAGTGTATATATGAAATTTGGTGATACTATTATCAAAATATTTGCACAAATATTTTTTCAAATTAAATTTATTTTAATTATGTTACAAAAATATATAATGGAGGATAAGATGAAAAAAAGAATTACTAGTTTTCTTTTAAGCTTGGCGTGTGTCTTTTCTTTAGCCGGTGGTTCATACGCTTGTACAGGATTTGTAGCAGGTAAAAACGCTACAGACGATGGTAGCTTGATAATCGCTAGAACAGAGGATTTAAGCGGAGCAAAAAATAAAAATTTCAAAGTTTATCCAAGAAAAGTTAATCAAGCTCCTGTTAAATTCAAAGATGCAATCGGCTTTGAAATAGAGCTACCAAAGGTAAGTGCTAAATATACTGCTATAGCTGATTCTGAGCAATCAGAAGGCATATATGATGAAGTTGGATTTAATGAATACGGTGTATCTATGTCAGCGACAGTGTCTGCCGGTGAAAATGAACTTGTAGATAAATTTGACCCACTAGTAGAAAATGGCTTATCTGAAGCATCTATAACAACTGTAGTATTACCATATATAAAAAGTGCTAAGGAAGGCGTACAAAAAGTAGCATCAATAGTAGATAAGCAAGGCTCAGCAGAAGGAAATATTTTATACTTTGCTGACGACAAGGAAATTTGGTATATGGAAATATATTCAGGACATCAATACGCAGCAGTAAAAGTGCCTGATGATAAGTATGCAGTAATGGGCAACCATTTTATGCTTGGATATGTTGACCCAAAAGGCAAGGACTCAATTGCGTCTAAAGATTTAATCAACCTACCTCAACAAAAAGGATTTTTAAAACAAAACGATGGCAAATTTCATGCAGCGTTAACCTATGGCGAAGAAATGGGAGATTATGACAGAGTGCGTGTTTGGGGCGGACAAAATAAATTATCACCTTCTAACAAAGTAGACTACAACAAACCTGTATTTGAATTATTCAGAAAAGCTGACAAAAAAATATCTGTAAAAGACGTTATGGAATTACAACGCTATAGATATGAAGACACTGCAAAAAATGCAAATTTGCCTGAAAATAGTAAAGTAAGAGCAATAGGTGCAACAACATCTATGGAATGTCATGTAATCCAAATGAAAAAAGACCTACCAAAGGAAGTAGGCGGAGTAATGTGGCTTGCTATTGCAAATGCTGAACATTCAGTATATCTACCATTTTTTGGCAACATAAATAGCACAATTGAACAATATACAAATGACGCTCAACAGTTTGACCAAAATTCATTCTACTGGCTAATGAGAGGAATTAACGTACTAAGTGCACAAGACAGAGCAAAATTTGGTAAAAATGTAAGAGCTTATTGGAGCGATTACGAAAATAAATTAATTGCTAATCAGAAAGCTGTCGATGCAGAGCTTGTAAAAGTATACAAGGAAAAAGGAAAAGACGCAGCAGCAAAATATGCTACAGAAATATCTGAAAAAACATCTAAAGAAACCTTTGATATAGCAACAAATATTTACAGCGAATTAATGACATATGTAGCTAAAAATGATGGAAAAGTGCAAAAGGACCCATTTATGCCATCATATATGAAAAAAGACGCAAAAACTAAATAGTTGTTGTATAAAAGCTATACTCTCAAGTATATAAAATATAATAACCAAAAAAATAAGTCCGCAACTTGTGGACTTATTTTTTTGGCTATTATATCAAATATTTATTAACTATCGGAATAAATTTCAAAATCAAATATAATATATAGCTTAGTAAGACTACGATAAAAGTAAATAATGGCAGGCTATAGAGGATATTCATAGAAAAATTATTTAAATTAAAGCTATAAAATTTTGCAAATTTCAAAAAAATATCATGGGTTAAAAATATGCTAAATGACGCAAGAGAAATTTTTTCAAAAAACTTTAATCCAAATAGCTTTAGGTCAAGGCTATAAACCAGCTCAAAAAAACCTTTAGAAATTAGTAGTACGCTAAATGACATTCCACCCCAAAAAGTTATGATTACTTGATTTTGCTCCATACTAAGTCTTTTTGTCATAATTAAGGCTAATAAAAAGCCGGCTAATACAGATAGTAAGGCTGAGGCTTTGTTAATAGATTTTGTTTTACTTTTTTGAGAAATGTAATGCCCTAATATGCCGTAGCCTACAGCCGCATAACCCATGGGCATATATACATATTTTGTAAAACCTGCATATTCCTTTAAGAAAGTTATTCTAGAAAATGTAGGTAGACATATACCAAATATTGCCCAAATAACTAAAAATAATTTGATTTCACTTATCTTAGCGTGGTCTAAAAATACCTTGGCTATAGGTGTCAAAAGATAATACAAAATCATTATATGTAAATAATACATTTGATGGTTGTGCCTAAAAAATATTAAATTTTGTATAGCTTTTTCAATTGCAGTTTTTTTTATGACGCTGGGCTGATTATGTAATAGGTAAAGATTTTGAACCTCATAAATTGCAGACCAAAAAAACAGGGCGATTAGTATCCTTGGCAAATATTTTTTAAAAATACTTTCAACAGTGATGTTTTTATTCTCATCAAAAAGTAATACCCCACTGCACATAAAAAATAAGGGGACAGACGGAGATACGATAGTTCTGTAAATTAACAATATATTCCAATCAGGACTTGCAATTGGATATTTATCAATAATAGGTGCAATAGAGTGTATAAAAACTACATATATAATGGCAATTGCTTTGATAAAATCTATTTTATGATTTCTTTGCATATTTGCTCCATTTTTACAAATAATTAGAGTAAAAACAAATTGTTATCTTTTATTAAAGTATAACTAATTATTGGTAAAAAAATCAACTGTATTAACTAAACTTTTACAATATACATAAAAAACCTTAGGTGAAGTTGACCTAAAGTTTTTTGAATTTTGATACTATTTATTTTTTAATAAATCTCTAATTTCAGTAAGTAACAGCTCTTCATTAGATGGAGTATCCTCTGCGACTTCCTCTTGCTTAGTCTTTTTAAGAGAATTCATAGCCTTTATCATTGTAAAAATGCAAAGAGCTATTATTAGAAAATCAAAGACATTTTGGATAAAATTCCCATAATTAACTGCAACCTCTGCAATCTCTTTTTCCGGTATGGCAGGAGATATCACATATTTAAGCTCCTTAAAGTTAACCCCACCGGTTATTACAGAAATCAAAGGCATGATTATATCGTTTACCAAAGATGTGACAATCTTACCAAATGCTCCACCTATGATAACACCGACAGCCATGTCAACAACATTGCCCTTCATTGCAAATTCTTTAAATTCTTTTACAAAACTCATAAAAACTCCCTTCGGTTTACTACGCTATAATTGCTAAAAAATAAATGATAGCATTATTGTAAAGAACATACATTACAATCATTTAAGATACCCACACGCTGAGTTGGCAAACAATCAAAATTATAATAAAAATATTGTGATGTATAAATAAATATTGTCTAAGATACGGGATATAGCACTTATAAGCTACTTAAAATAATTTTATATATGAAAAGATATGGTTTTTGCACCATATCTTTTGTGAAATACAGATTTACTTAAATTTATCAGCTTTAATTACATCATCGTATAACCAGTTCTCCAAATTCATCATTGTAGTCAGATAACCCGCCTGCATTGTATACATACTTAAAGCCGAATTTATTCAGACCATCGACTGCATTTGAGGCTCTTGCTCCGGTTTTACAATAAACTACGATTTCGTCATCCTTTTCGTAGTTTTCATTAATAAAGGATATGTTTTTTACAGGAACATTTATTGCACCGCTCAAGTGTCCCTTATTGAACTCCTCAGGACTTCTTACATCTACAAGCACAACCATTGCGTTTTTATCAAGCATTTTTTTAGCATCTGAAAAAGTTATTGTGTTATCTGACTTTGTGCATCCAGTCATTACAAGCATTAAGGACATTAAAAATAAAAGTAATTTTTTCATAACAAAATCCTTAGTTTTATAATATTAAAATTTGCTCAATTTACAAAAATTAAATCAAGTCAAAATACACTTCATAAATTATAGCTTTTAACTTTTCATTCTATTTTTTGTATATATACCTAAAAATTGGTAAATGAAACCTCTTTCTAAAAGTTTTTGACAAATTTTTGGGTATAAAACATTATATCTAGTTTAATTTTTAATTAAATTGTATAATAAATTGATGTATAAATATTAAAATGTTTATTAGGAGAAATATTATGCAAAAAATCCTATTAGGAAAAGGCGAACAGCCTTGCTACATAAATCTAAATATGTTAAACAGACACGGAATAATAGCCGGAGCTACAGGTACAGGTAAAACAGTCACACTAAAGGTACTGTCTGAAAGCCTAGCACAAAATGGAGTACCTGTATTTTTATCAGATATAAAAGGCGATTTATCAAACCTGATTCAGGCTGGACAAGCAAACGAAAAAATAATAGAACGTGCTAAAAATGTCGGGATAGAAAACTTTGAGCCTAAGGGATTTAATGCAGAGTTTTTTGATGTACTAGGAAAAGCTGGAGTACCAATTAGAGCCAGCATATCCGACATGGGACCGGTTATGATATCAAAGCTACTTGGACTTAATGATGTTCAAAGCGGTATATTAAACATCACATTTAAAATAGCTGACGATAACGGTATGCTACTTGAGGATTTAAAAGATTTAAGAGCTATGCTAAATTATGTAGTAGAGCATAAAGCTGAATACACAAGCACCTACGGTAACATAAGCACTCAGTCAACAGGAGCAATATTAAGAAGTTTACTAGTGCTAGAAGAGCAAGGAGCAAACAACTTTTTTGGAGAGCCGTCCTTTGACATAAGAGATTTTTTTAATCAAGACGAAAATTCCAACGGGATTATAAATATTCTTAATGCAACAAAGCCGTTTCAAAACCAAGGCTTGTATGCTACATTTTTGTTTTGGCTATTATCTGAGCTATATGAAAATTTACCTGAGGTGGGTGATTTAGACAAGCCAAAGATAGTATTTTTCTTTGATGAAGCACATACATTATTTAAAAATAATTCGCCGGCACTGCTGGAAAAAATAGAGCTGATTGTAAGACTAATCCGCTCAAAAGGAGTAGGAATATTTTTTGTAACTCAAAATCCAACAGATATACCCGATGCCATATCCTCTCAGCTAGGCACTAGAATTCAGCATGGACTTAGAGCCTTTAGTCCAAAAGAGCTTAAAGCAGTAAAAAGCATCGCCCAAAGTCTTAGAAGTGACGATGAAGAAAAAATCAAGCAGCTAATCACTAACCTAGGTGTAGGCGAGGCGGTAGTATCTACCTTGAATGATGAGGGCATACCAACCTTTGCACAAAAAATTACCATAAGACCGCCACAAAGTAGCTTTGAAAATGTGGATATATCCGATTTACAATACAAAATTAATAATTCAAGCTTAAATGAAAAATATTTAATGGCAAAGGATAACTACTCAGCCTATGAAAAAATATCAGATATGAAAAAGTCAGAGCAACAAGAATTGTTAAATGAGAAAAAATCTTCTAAAAAATCACAAGCTGTTTCTAGGAGAACTGACTCCGGCATAGATAGATTTACCAAGAATGTCATGTCCAGCATAGGACGAGAAGTGGGCAGACAGATAATAAGAGGAATATTTGGCAACAGAAGATAAATATCGCAAATTATTTTGCAATATAAAATGCAGGCTATCATTGTGATAAACCTGCATTTGTTATTTATATGGTGTTTATTTATCTGTACTGAGGATATTTATAAACTAGGTTAAAAAATAAAAATTAGAAAACAAGGATATAAGTATGGATAAGAAAAAACAGTTTATAAAAGATTTTAAGACTGCATATACTGAGGGTGATGTATCTTCAAATGCTGCCAAAATATCATATTTTTTGATATTTGCTATATTTCCATTTATAATCACCCTTTTAAATATAGCCAGCTTTACAGGACTAAACAATCAGTTAATATTAGATAACATCGCCTCAGCTTTACCTACTCAGGCATCTGAAATGGTTTTAGGAGTTATAAATGATATCAATAAAAATAGTAGCGGATTTTTGCTTATATTTTCTATACTATTAGGCGTTTGGTCAGCATCAAGAGGGATACTTAGCATAATACAATCGATTAATGAGGCGTATGAGCTGGAGGAAACCAGAGGCTTTATAAAGATAAATCTAATTGCAGTTGCATTGACAGCCTTTGTATTTACAGCAATCATAGTCAGTATAGTGTTAATGCTCTTTGCAGGCTATATAAATGACGCCCTAGCCAATTTTTTGGGATTGGATTTTGATACTATCAAGCTTATCAATATAGTAAAATATGTAATAATTGTACTGTTACTGGTTTTGGTTTTTACAATGCTTTATAGATTTTCTCCAAACTATGAAACAGCACAACCACATAGCATAAAATATTCACTACCGGGAGCTGTTTTTTCAACAGTGGTTTGGTTATTAGCATCATTTTTATTTAGCCTATATATAAATAATTTTGCAAATTATAACAAAACCTACGGGAGCATAGGAGGCGTTATAGTAACATTATTGTGGATGAACATTTCAGCCAGCATATTACTTTTAGGCGGAGTATTAAATGCTACACTTAGGAGGACATATTTTAGTCAAGACATCACAACTGCACACAAAAAATTGGTAGACAGAAAAAAAGAAATTGCTATAGCGACAAAGGTTGAGGCATCAAGAATAATTGACTTGTCAATAAATGAAACAGACCAAGAAAGATTAAATGAAAAGCAAATATATAAAGCCAAGCGAACCTCTAAGCCTGAGAGAAGAATAGTTGACGGACTGGAAAAAAAGTGGATATTCCACGATAAAATAAATGACAAAAACTAAGAAAACAAAAGTAAACGATAATCTTTAAACATTATTGTTTACTTTTTTTGATTTTATAGTTATTATATTAAATATATATTATTATTTTACTTAAAGGTGATAGCATGGAAAAAAATGATATTTTAATAGATACAAATCAAGAAAAAACTTCAAAGCTTACAAATGGAAAAAGAAAGCTGACTCAAAGATTAGCATTTAAAATAGCAGCAATCATAAACGTGACCTTGCTAATAGTTTTTCCGTTGATTGCATTTTATAATGCAAGGGTTCTTTACAATGGGGCAGTGGATAATGCGGCACTTACAATACAAAAACAAAATGATGCCATAGCAAGGGATATTGAGGCGTACTTTGACCAAGTAGCTGTTGCAGGGATTTCATTAAGAGAGGCTTTTAATCAACAGCTACAATTGCCTGATGACCAAAAATCTATTAGGACATTGGAGCAAACTTTATTAGCCATAGCTAATTCAAATAAAAATATTCAAGGCATGGGCATATATATTGACAGAGCAGTTATGAATAACTTAGCAGACCCGTCAGGCTCACCTGAGGCTCAAATGGGAAAAGGACAGTTTGCCATCTATGTGCAAAACGACTCAGAAGGTGAAGGGCTTGAAAGAGAAATAGGCAGTGTAGAGGGAGCTACAGATTTATGGTATACAGCTTCAATGGAAACAAAAGAGCCGATATTTACACAAACATACCTAGATGAGTTTACCAATAAACTTATGACCTCTTATGTAGCACCAATAATAATAGACGGAAATAACGTAGGCTTTAGCTTAGTCGATGTGGATTTGAGCAGCCTACAAGATAAATTGCTGGCTATTAAAGAAGGCTTTGAAGGCTCAAGGACTATTTTAGCACAAGACGGTACGATACTTGCCTACGATAATGATGAAAGCCTTATAATGAAAAACGTATTTGATTTAGCACCTAACATGAAGGATATTTATGCTAGAGTAATAGCCGGAGAAACAGTAGAAGAAAAAATATATTCAGAGTCATTAAAATCAAACGCAATAGATATAATTACACCGATACATATTAAAAATTCAAATCAAATCTGCATTTTGGACTCTACAGGTAGCCTAAGAGCAATAATATCTTCAGCTAGAAAAGTAACATTAATTTCAGTGCTTGCATATATTTTGACCATGATATTGATTGCCGGAATAACAATATTTATCGTTAGAAAGTATATCTCTGCTCCACTTGGAATAATCGAAAAAATAATAAATAAAGTTGCACACTATGACCTAAATCTGAAACAAGACGGCAAAGAGGCTGACCGTTACTTAAAAAATAAAGACGAAATATCAGGTATAGTAGGCTCACTTTGCATGACAGTAGATAACCTAAAGCAAATAGTGACTGACATTTCTCAAAATTCACAAACAACAGCAGCAACCTCACAAGAGCTTACAGCAACAGCACAAAACACAGCATCATCGGCTAATGAAGTAGCCAGTGCCGTATCAAACATAGCACAAGGAGCTACATCTCAGGCACAAGATACACAAAATGCTGCAATAGCAGTAGAAAAAACAAATGAAGAGCTTAATAAAATGATGGATATATTGACAAAATTATCATCAGCGACAGATGTAATCACTGTAAAAAAAGATGAAGGCACAGTAATAATTAAAGAGCTGGTTGAAATAACAAAACAAAGCTCAGACGCAGCGGTAGAAGTATCAGACATAGTTTCTCAAACAAGCGTGTCAGCTGAAGAAATATCAAAAGCCAGTGAAATGATACAATCCATATCTGACCAAACAAACCTACTAGCACTAAACGCAGCCATAGAGGCAGCAAGAGCAGGTGAGGCAGGTAAAGGCTTTGCAGTAGTAGCAGAGGAAATAAGAAAGCTTGCAGAGCAGTCCGCAGGATTTACCGAAGATATTAGAAAAACTATTGATAACCTAAAAGCAAAATCTGAAAGAGCAGTAGAAAATATGACAGCAGTAGGGCAAATAGTAAGCAAGCAGACAGAAAAAATAGGAGAAACAGCTAAAAAGTTTGAAGAAATTGCAAACTCAGTTGACCAAAGCAGGGCTGTTGTGTTGGAATTAAACTCTTCATCGAAGAAAATCGAAAAAGAAAACAGCACAGTTACCAGCGTAATAGAAAATCTATCCGCAATAGCTCAAGAAAATGCTGCGACAACTCAGCAAGCAAGTGCATCAGTAGATACTCAGGTACAGGCTATTTCAGATATGTCCTTAGCAAGTGAAAATTTGGCACAGATTGCAGTAGACTTACAAAATGAGGTTTCCCGTTTTCAATTATAAAATTATTTAAATAGTAATGAAAAAAGTCTGAGATTAAACACCTCAGACTTTACAAATTTAAACAGCAAAGGACTTATCTATGGAAAATAATAATACTAGAAAAATGGTTTTAAGTGCAGTTTTTTGTGCATTAGTCTATGTGGCGACTTGGCTTTCAATACCGACACCTCCAATAGGCAATATAAACTTAGGTGACTGCATAATAATATTGTCTGCAAACATACTTGGCGGGCCATGGGCAGTAGCTGCCAGTGCTATAGGGGCAATGCTTTGTGATTTATCAAGTGGATATGGAATGTATGCACCTGCTACATTTATAATAAAAGGGTTTATGGTTGTAATAATTTTATCAGTCCAAAAAAATCCTACGAACAAGTTTAAATCTATTTCAAATATAGGCTTTATACTATCTGCACTTTGTGCGCAAGCCTTCATGGTGTGCGGATATTATTTGTATGAAAGTGTCTTACTGGGACTTGGCAAAGGAGCATTGGCAAATATACCGTTTAATGCTATCCAAGGTGGATTAAATATAGTTATTGCTACCTTGGTATATGTATTAGTGCTTAAAAACGTGGCTCACGTCTACAATCCTTTTGACAAATAATTATTTCAAAAATTTTTCATAATATTGTAAAGCTCTTCCATTTGCTTTGAAAATACACTTTTTTTATTATAAACAAATGTAAAATCGTGTCGTATTTTAAAATCTTTTAAGGGCAATTCCACCAATGTACCTTTTTCGATTTCCTCATTAACCGCCGACTTATATAAAAAAGATATTCCGCAATCATTTTTTACAAGCTCTACAATCATACGCATATTGTCTACTTGTATCAGATTTGAAAAATCTTTGATTGAAATGTTTTGCATTGATAATAGATTTACCAATATGCTTAATGTACCTGAGCCTTCCTCTCTTATTATCAGCCTTTCATCAAGTATATCTATAATCGAATTAATTTTTTTACTAAATTTGTGCTTTGAAGAGCATACACCTATATAATCTTCGGATTTTAAAGGATTTATACTATATTTTTTATCATTCAAACATCCTTCGACTATAGCAAAATCTATAATTCCATTATCTAAATACTCCAATAAAGTTTTAGTGTTTTTATAGTGTATATTAAAATTGGTGGATTTATTGCCTCTTATATACTCAGTTAGCGATGGGAATACCATATATTCTCCGATAGTCTTTGTTACTCCAAAGGCTATTTTTGTTTTTTGCTTTTTCGACTCATTTAACATATTTTTTAACTTGATTTCATCATTGCTAACGGTTTTAAAGGCTGAAAATAATATTTCTCCCGAACTTGTTAAGTGAATATTTTTCTTATCTCTATAAAAAAGCTTTGTATTATAGCAATCTTCTAAATATTTTATGTGCTGAGATACTGCCGGTTGTGATAGGTTTAGCTTTTCAGACGCTGCTGTAAAATTCATATATTCACAAACTGTCAAAAAAGTATTTATTCTAAAATCTAACATCACTGCTTCCTTATTATATATTTTTATATGTGAATTTGTGTCTATTATCATAACAAATTTTTATGTATACATCAATAATTATAATTTTATTTTATGTTACATAGATGGTATAATACATAAATCGTAATTAAAAATATTAAACGGAGGCTAGAATGTCATTTATTAACAAAAATTATAGAGGAATTATTTTATGTATTTTATTATCAATACCTTGTGATATCTTGGGTAAAAAATTTCCTGTTATAGGCGGTCCTGTTATCGCTATATTATTTGGTATGATTTTAAATACATTTATAAAAAACAAAGCACCTTTTGAATGTGGTATAAAATTTACTTCAAAAAAAATTCTGCAATACGCTGTCATACTTTTAGGGTTTGGTATGAATTTGAATGTAGTTATGAATACCGGTAAGCAATCATTACCTATAATTTTACTTACTATTTCAATATCTCTTATCATAGCATTATTTGCAAATAAATTTTTAAACATTAAATCAAATATTGCAACTTTAATCGGTGTAGGTTCTGCGATATGTGGTGGCTCTGCGATTGCTGCAACAGCACCTGTTATTGATGCGGACGAGGAAGAGGTAGCCGGAGCGATTTCAGTTATTTTCTTTTTTAATGTTTTAGCTGCTTTACTATTTCCAAGCTTAGGAGCTTTTTTAGGCTTTGATACAACATCAGGTGAGGCATTTGGGATTTTTGCAGGCACTGCCGTAAACGATACTTCTTCTGTAACTGCAGCAGCCTCTACATGGGACGCAATATATAATTTAGGAAGTCAGACACTTGATAAGGCTGTAACTGTAAAATTGACAAGGACTTTAGCTATTATACCGATTACGTTGGCTTTGGCTTACTTAAAGACAAAGCAATCAAAAATAAATGAAGATGGTAATTTTTCAATAAAAAAGATTTTTCCGTTTTTTATCTTGTTTTTTGTATTGGCAAGCATTGTTACGACCGTAGCTATAGACATGGGCGTATCCATAGCTGCGTTTAAGCCTTTCAAAGAATTATCGAAGTTTTTTATCATAATGGCTATGGTGGCTATAGGTCTTAATACAAATATAGTAAAACTTGTTAAAAATGGCGGTAAGTCCATTATGCTTGGTATGACTTGCTGGATTGGTATAACTATAACTACTTTGATAATGCAGCATTTACTTGGAATATGGTAATACCTAATAATACTATGGAATAAGTATCAATATATTTATTTGGTATTGATTTTTACAGCTCTATAGTTATAAATTACCTTAGTCGAACAATTTTTGATTTTATTAGAATACTGTCACAAAAAAATAGAGCCGGCGGCTCTATTTTTAATTGCATAATTTTATATAAAAGTATCATCAAATCCGCAGTATGCGTCTACAGGTGATACTCCTTTGAATTGTGATTTTCCTTCCAATTTTTCCATTAAGGACTCAAGAGTTTCCTTTTTGCCGTCATAACAGTTGATGTATGTTTTAACTTGTGGTACGTCTGCTAGGTGATATGGAGATTGTACTGAAACAAATATCGTAGGTATTTCGTTGATATAAAACGGTATATCGGGTGTGCCCTTGCTTGCCGGCCATACTATTCTTTGGTCTGTACCGGGATTTACATTTGCTATATTGATTATAAGGTCATAGTTGTCTGTAAGCTCAGATATTGGTCTTTTTTGTGCATATACGTTTCTGATTGCCTCTAGCATTTCTTCTTCAGGTAATTTCATAGCTTTTTGTGCAGGAGATTCGTAGATGGATACGTCAAAGCCTCTTTGTTTCATTATATTTTGGAATTTGTCTATTGCTTTTTCATCTTTACCGGCTACTACTTTGCCAAATCCGCCTTCAACGCCTTTTACTTCTACTAGCAATACTCTTTTATATTTTTCAGGTGTGATTGGGAAGATATCTTCTTTGCTTTTAACTAATGTAATGGCTTTATCGGCTACTTCTTTGAATATCGCCACGTTTTCAGGTAAGCCTATCTGTTTTAAGGCATCTTCTTTTGGCATCAAGAATTTTTCTTTGTCATTTATTTTGTGTAAGCCTAGCTTAGCTTTTATCCCAAGTGTTCTTGTTATAGCCTCATTCAATCTTTTTTCTGAAAGTATTCCGTTTTTATATCCATCCATCATGTAGCCGAAATCTTCGTCAGGATCATTGAAGAATAAAAACAAGTCGCAGCCTGCCTCTATAGATGTAGGTAGTGCTAGACTTCTTTTCATAGCGGCTGTCATACCTACCATGTGAGAGGCATCGGTCACTACTAAGCCGTTAAAGCCGAGTTTACCTCTTAGTAAATCTGTAATAAGTTCTTTAGACAAAGTAGCAGGTAGTGCATTTTCTCTTGGGTCTTTGTCAGGGTTGAAATATTTTTCATAAGCCGGCATCTGTATATGTCCTGCCATGATTGCACCTAGTCCGTTGTCTATCAAGCCTTTATATACTTTTCCGTAAGTTTTATCCCAATCATGTGTGGAAAGTGTGTTTGAGCTAAATGATAGATGCTGGTCTCTTTCGTCTATGCCGTCACCCGGGAAGTGTTTTGCTGTTGCAATTATATTTTTTTCTTGCAGTCCTCTCATGTATTCAAGTGACATTTCAAGCACCTTGTCAGGGTCACTGCTAAATGACCTTCTGGAAATTATTGGATTTCTCCAATTGCTCATGATGTCGACTATTGGAGCAAATGCCCAGTTACAGCCTATTGCTGTAGCCTCTACTCCTGATACTCTGCCCATTTCATAGGAATATTTTTTGTCATTTGTAGCTGCGATTTTTACTTCAACACCTATTTCTGTACCATCTATGCAAGCTCCATTACCTCCTGCCTCTGTATTGGTTGCGATTAATACTGGCACTTTGCTGTATTTTTGCAAATAATAGTTTTGGTCATATACTTCACTAGCTGTTGATGGGTTGTATCTCACTCCTGCTATGTGATATCTTTGTACCATATCTTTTAGGTATTCTTCGTCTTTTGATGAACCCATGTTTATGAATAGTTGTCCGATTTTTTCTTCTAAGCTCATGCTGTCAATGGTGTCTTGCACCCATTTTATGTCATCTTCGTTTAGATTAAAAGGTTTTTTTGTTAAATCTACGTTATTTACCATCTTATACCTCCGCATTATAATTATTTAATAGATACAATTTTACTGTAGTGAGTTATGAAATTCATCAAGCAATTTATTTTGGTAATCTTGGTCAAATTTTCCGTCTAATAGGTCGTCAAATACTATTTCTCTTAATTTTTTCCAAGACTCATTTTCTTTTTTTGTTATTATCGGATAAAATTTTACTCCATTTTTAAATGCAGCCTTTTCATCACCTGGAGCATCTCCAACCATTAATATGTTTTCTTTTTTGTAGCCTTCTTCTATTACTTTTGATATTGCAAACTCTTTTGTGCCTTCTTCTTGTCCAAATACTTCACAGGTGTATTTTAATAGTCCGTGTCTTTCCCATTCACTACTTATTGCACCCAAATTTGCGGAGGAAACCACAATTATGTCAGCCTTGTCTACAAATTTTTCAAAAGTGGGCAATACTTCATCAAATGGCTTGTCTTTACCGGTTAGCTGCTCATGTATGCCATCATTGACAGCTTTTGACCATTCTATGGCTTTTTTTATGCCTTTATCCGGAGCTTTTTCGTACTGCTTTTCTAGTGCAGCTGCTGAAAGTACAGGTGAGTTGTCTACAAATTCATTAAATGCTCTAGTGTCAACTATATTCTCTCCATTTTTAATTGCATTTTCAAGAGCCATTTTAAGCCCTTTAAATCTGTTTATACCTCTAGTTTTTGAGTAAAGATTGACTTTATCCCAATGCTCTAAAAATTTCTTTGTATTTTTAATGTCGAAATAATCAGCTGCTAGTGGTCCAAAAAACAGCTCATGTTTTACTGTCATTGTGTCCATAGCACAACCATCTGAGTCAACACAGATAACATAATTTTTCAAATTTGTACCTCCGGTTTACATAAAATTATAGTTTGACAAATATCGCATATATATTTATATTTAACTTAATCTAACTTTTTTATTTAAAGGTGTATGATATGAATTCAGTTTTATTGATAGAGTCGATGTTTAAATGTCACCTAGACCTAGATATCCATTTTTTGAAAACTCCTGATGACAATGTTGTAATCGACAGGGGGTTTAGAGAGGCAGTCTTTTCTAAAAATAAAGATTTCGTTAAGAGTAATTTTAGCGAATTGTTTCGATTTTTAGAGTATAAAAACCTGCACATAATGGAAGACAACTATAAACTTCAGTATATGTTTTTTAAAATCAAGCAGGCATCATGTGACTGCTATGTAGCTATTGGCCCATACTTGGGGCAATATATTTCGCAAGAGGATATTAAAAAGATTTCAAGAATTAACAGTATACCAAGCAAGGCTTTTGATTATCTGAAAAATTTTTATGGCAGTCTGCCTGTCATGATGGAAACAAAGGTAATTCAATCAGCGTCAAACCTGATTAAACACTATTTTGAAGACGAGGGTGACTATAGCCTGCAATATATCTCAGCTTTCCCAAGTGAAAGGGAAAATTTTTTGGATGAGCTTGACGCTGAGGAGTCACAAGCTGCTATTGATAGTATTGAAAAGAGATACTATAATGAAAATCTTTTATTAAGAGATATTGAAAGAGGAGATTTTAAAAATGCGTCTGAGTCCTTGGCAAAGCTAATGTCTATTTTGCCAAATTCTGAATATTTAGACGACTACGAAAAGTTCAAGACCAGCATGACTATTTCTAACGTTTTGCTAAGAAAAAGTGTCGAAAAAGTTGGTGTGCATCCGTATTATATTGATAAAATCTCAAGAATGTTTGCAGAAAAAATCCAATCCTCAAAAACTAAAAATGACTTAAAAAATTTAGGTTTTGAAATGACTAAGAGTTATTGTGACATTGTAAACAGTTTTAGAATTAACTCAGCATATTCTCCTGTAATAAAAAATGCAATAAGATGTATTAATACAAATATTAACAAGCGGATTTCGCTTTCTGACATATCTGAGCTTTTAAATATCAACAAAAACTATCTTTCCTCACTTTTTAAAAAAGAAACCGGCATGACTGTCACAGAGTATTCCCTACGAAAAAAGATGGATATGGCAAAGGAGCTGATAGATACTACGAATCTACTGATATCTGATATCGCCATACTTGTGGGTGTCGATGATGTCAGCTATTTTACTAAGTTGTATAAAAAAGTTTTTAATACAACCCCATCAAATTATAAGGCATCAATGAAAGACAGCCTTAAATGATTAACTATATTTATTATAAAATAAGATGGTATTTCACGTTAGAAATAATTTCAGTATTAATGGTAGAATTTTAACTTTAGAAGGCTATATTTTTATTTTATAGCTTAATGAAGTTTTAGTATCAAGTAATCCAAAATGAACCGATTTATATTGCACAAAAAAGGCAAACCCTGAGGTCTGCCTTTTCTTTTTATATTAGTCTTATTTATCCTGATGCTCAAGTGCCTCCCATAGTCCGTTTAGATATGCTAGGCCAAGTGCTCTGTCATATAGTCCGTAGCCTGCTCTGCCTTCTTCGCCCCATATCATCCTGCCATGGTCAGGTCTGATATAACCGTCAAAGCCGTTGTCATAAAGTGCTTTCATTATTGCATACATATCTAGACTGCCATCTCCTGTAAAGTGAGAAGATTCGTAAAATTTTCTGTCGCCTTCAAATTTTATATTTCTTACGTGAGCACAAGCAATCCTATCTTTTTTTGCAAACTCTGCTATTATTTCCGCTACGTTGTTGTTTGGCTCAGAGCCGATTGAGCCTGTGCATAGGCAAAGTGAATTTGCCGGTGAGTCAACTAAGGCTAATATTTGTCTTAATTGCTCAGGAGTGTGTGATATACGAGGTATACCAAATACAGGCCACGCAGGGTCATCCGGATGTACTGCCATGCGTATACCAACTTCTTCGCAGGTCGGGATAATTTCTTCTAGGAAATATTTATAGTTTGCACGAAGTTTATCTTCGTCTATATTTTTATATATTTCTAAAACTTTGTTAAGCTCAGCTAATCTTTCAGGCTCCCATCCGGGTAGTGTAAGATTTCCTGCTCCTTGGAGTGTTTTATTAACTAGCTCTTGTGGTGTAAGTCCTTGTATGTCTTTTTCGTCATAAGAAAGAGTGTTTGAGCCGTCAGCTAAAACGTGTCCAAGGTCAGTTTTTAGCCAATCAAACACCGGCATGAAGTTGTATACTACTACCTTTACTCCCGCTGCTGCTACATTTCTTAGTGACTGCTTGTAGTTTTGTATATATTTATCCCTTGTTGGCAAACCCATTTTTATATCTTCATGAACGTTTATGCTTTCAATGACTTCTACTTCCAGTCCTGCTGCGTGAGCTTGGTCTACATATTTTTGGAATATATCTTTATCCCAAACCTCTCCTGCCTTAAAGTCATTTACCATTATCATAAGTCCTGAGCAGTTTGGTATTTGTTTTATATATTTTAGTGATATCGGGTCATCGTTGCCGTACCAGCGAAATGTCATTTTCATATTATTTTTCCTCCAATGCTGCTTTAATAGTTTTTCTTACACTGCCGCTGCCCTTTAGCATTTGTGCAAGATATTTTTTTACTTTATCAGCCAAGCCTATTTCTACTAGGTTTACTCCGAAAATCGTGCTGTTTGTAAGCAGGCTTTCTATTGATGAAACGTCCTCTTGTCCGATTTTTAAATTCTTTACCTGTTCTTTTAATGTTTCATTCAGTGGGTCAGGGGACATTTCAAATGAATTTCCTTCGTCATCGATTTCAAGTAAATATCTTATCCAGCCTGCCTGAACCAATGGGATTAAATCAAGCTTTTGCACTTCATTTTTTTCTACATATTTTTTGATTGTTTCACCAAAACGCACTGATAATTTTTGAGATGTGTCTGTAGCTATTCTTTGCGGAGTGTCAGGCATATATGGGTTTGGCAGTCTTATTTCCAGCACTTCCTTTAAAAATGCTTTTGGTTCAATTATTTTAGGGTCTACTACTACAGGCAGACCTTCGTCATATCCGATTTTAGTTACTAATTTATTTAAATCTTCGTCTTTCATTTCAGCTGATATTGATTTATAGCCAAGTAGACAGCCAAATACCGCCAGTGCTGTATGAAGTGGATTTAGACAAGTTGTTAATTTCATTGTATCAACTTTGTCTACGGTTTTTCTGTCTGTCACATATACACCTGCTTTTGCTAGTGGTACAGAGCCGTTTCTAAAGTCGTCTTCTATAACTAAGTATTCGGCTGTTTCACTATTTACATATGGTGCTATGAATGTGTTTTTGCCGGTTACCACATGACCTATATCTTCTATGCCATGCTCATTAAGGTATTTTTCTATGACATCAGCAGGTCTTGGGGTGATTTTATCTATCATCGTATTTGGGTAGCCTATATCATTTTCCAAATATGATATAAAATCTGCATCAACAAAGCCGTTTTCTTTCCATGTGTTTGCTATTAAAAGTATAGTTGATTTTAATTTATCTCCGTTTTTGGAGTGGTTGTCTAGTGATAATAGGGTAAGTGGAGTTTTTGAAGATGTGTATCTTTTTAATAACATCGCTGTTGTGATGCTCATCAGATGCGATGCAAAATCCGGACCTTTTTCAAAATCTGATTTTACATTTGGGAAATATTCTCCGGCTCCGTTTTTAAGTGAATATCCTTTTTCTGTTATTGTAAAGGAGGCTACTTTTAAATTTTTGTTTAAAAATATTTCTTCTATTCTTTTTTTATCAGTCGAAAGCTTTAACGCCTCTGCAAGGTTGCATATAAGTCTAGTGGAAAAATCTCCGTCTTTGTCTAGTGTGACTGACAGTGAAAGGTTGTCGTATGGTGTGTATATCTTGTCTATGATTTCTTCGTCAAAGGTTTCTACTACGCTTATACCTCTGTCAAACCCATATTTAATTGTATCTTCTATAACTCTTGCTATATAACCTCTAAATATATTCCCTGAACCAAATGCTACCCATTGAGGGTCTTGCAGAGAATTTTTTCTAAGCTTTTCAACATCATAATCTAAACACTGAACTTTTTTTCTTAACTCATTAAGATTTGCTAAACTTAATTTCATGAAACCTCCTAAAACTTAAAATAATCGATGGCATTATTATAGCAAATATTTTTTACTGTAGTTGAAAGAATATTCATATCTTTTGGTACAATATTATCTTCTGCCCATCTGCCTATTAGGTTGCATAGCACTCTTCTAAAATAATCGTGTCTAGTATAAGATAAAAACGACCTTGAGTCCGTAACCATACCTACGAATTGTCCAAGCAGTCCGAAGTTTGCATAAGCTTGCAATTGCTCTTCAATACCTGTCCTTTGGTCAAAGAACCACCACGCTGTACCATGAGACACTCTGTTTGGCACTGATGCCTTGGCAAAGTTGCCCATTAGCGATGAAAAGACAGTGTTATCCCTATCATTCAGGTTATATAAAATAGTTTTTGGCAGGCTGTCGTCTTTGTCAAGATAATCTAAAAATTCATTTAAATCTCTTGCCATGTCAGCATCACCCATAGAGTCAAACCCGCTGTCAGCACCCAAGCTGTTGAAAGCTCTAGTATTGGAGTTTCTGAGTGCTCCTATGTGCATTTGCATAGTCCAGTTTCTTTTTGCGTATTCCTTTGATAAAAATACATTTATATAACTCATAAAGTTGACAAATTCTTCGTAGTCTAGCTCCTCATCGCTTAACTTCTTTTTAAAGGCTAGCTCTGCCATAGCTTTATCAGGTGATATGAAGTAAAATTCTTCAAAGCCGTGGTCGGATAATTTGCAGCCTTTATTTGCAAAAAAATCTATACGATTTACAAGTAGGCTGGTAAATTCGTCAAGTGAGCTGACTTTTTTGTTTTCTGCTTTTTCTAATTTTTCTACCCAAGCAGTAAAGTCGTCTTTGTCTATTCTAAATGACTTGTCGGCTCTAAAGGTAGGGAAGACTTTTATTTTAAAGCTTTCATCATTTTTTATTTCTTCGTGATATTTTAAATCGTCTGTCGGGTCATCGGTTGTGCATATATGAGTTACATTAGATTGCTCCATCAGACTTCTTGTAGTAAGTGTTGGCACAACCTTATTTGCTTTTTCCCAAATCTCAGGTGCAGATTTTTCTGTCAAAAGCTCGTCTATGCCAAAATATTTCGACAATTCCAAATGCGACCACTGATAAAGTGGGTTGCCTAATGCTTTATCCAAAGTTTTTGCAAAGGCTAAAAACTTTTCGTAGGGCTCAGCGTCACCGGTGATATATTTTTCGTCTATGCCGGCAATCCTCATAGCTCTCCATTTGTAATGGTCGTGGGATAGCCACATATCAGAAATATCTTTAAATCCGTTGTTATGTGCTATTTCCTCTGCCGGTAGATGGCAATGATAATCGCATATAGGTAAATCCTTTACTTGCTGGTATAATTTTTTCCCTGTTTCATTATTTATTAAAAAACTGTCGTCAATAAATGGCATAAAAACCTCGCTTTCATATTAATTTTTTGTTTATTTTTATAAATACCCAAAAATTTTATAGAATATTTAATTGTAGTAGTAATTAATCTTCAAAATATACGGGCGAACAAAGTTCGCCCATATAGTAGAAAAATCAAGTATTATATCAAATGTTAGTATAACTTAAAAAATTTATTAGTTTTTACTTTTGTAGCCAAAATCAGGTATATTTGTCCATCTTTGTCTGAAATAATGTGCTGCTAATTTTGGCTTTCTATCTCTAGTAAAGAGACCTTTTTTATTGCCCTGTATTCTGAGTAGGCTTTGGCTTGTGGCAAAGTCGGCAAAGTTCCATGGTTGCTCTCCGATTACAATGTCATATTCGTCAAAGACTGCATTGTTTTCTTTATAATATTCTAATTGATATTCTTCAGTGTACATGACCGGAGTGGTGTCGTGCATACCCATAACTGTGTCTGCTCCGTATTCTGTAAATATGATTGGTTTTCCGACTTTTACCCATTTGTCCAGCTCTTGTCTCAAATCGTCCATGGAGTCTTTTATATTTGGACCGCCAAAATACCAGCCATAGTATCTGTTTAAGCAGATTACATCGGATAATTTTGCGGATACATCTTTATTTGGGTCATTTGCCATCTGAACGCTGACTAGTGTGCATGGTCGTTTTTGTGGGTCAAGCTGTCTTGCAAGGTCATATAGTGGGGCGAAGTATTCGTATGCTCCATCAGAATATGAGTCAGGCTCGTTAGCTATAGACCAAATAACTACGCAGGCGTGGTTTTTGTCTCTTTTTATTAAATCCCTTATGACATCTCTGTGATGCTCGTGAGTTTTTATACCATGTTCTTTGTCAAATGTGCCGACTTTTTGACCGTTAAAGTTTGCTCCTCCGCCAAAGTCGAGGTTTAGCCCTACAGCAGAGGTCTCGTCTATTACTACAAAGCCTTCTTTGTCACATAATCTCATCATTTCTTCGCTGTATGGATAGTGGCTGGTCCTAAAGCTGTTGCATCCTTGCCATCTCATTATTGATAAATCTTTTATATTCATTGGCTCGTTGAACCCTCTGCCATTTGGGAAGGTGTCCTCGTGCTTTCCATAACCTTTGAAATAAAATGGTTTGCCATTTATCAAAAATTCTTTGCCCTTTACCTCTACAGTTCTAACTCCGTAGGGTAGGGTGTATTCGTCTTGCCCATAGGTCACTTTTATATCATATAGGTAAGCGTTCATAGGCTGCCATAGATTTACATTTTCTATTACAAATTCTGAGCTGTTTCCTGCACATTCTGCAACCTTGTTGCCGTTTTCATCATATACCTTAAGCTTTGCAGTAGCTTGTCCAACTCCGATTACGTTGTACTTTATTGTCGCATTGTTGTCTAAGACTGTCGATACAAATTCTAAATCTTCGATGTACTCCTTTGGTGTGGTGTATAATCTAACGTGTCTTATTATACCTGCGTAATTGAAAAAGTCAAAGTTCGGATTATTTTCTTTTTTCTTGGATGGTTTAGCTCCAAACCCTGCGGAGGCATTCATTATATTTGATTTTCCACCTACAGGCAGAGTTGTATAGTCGATTACATTATCTACTGCCACTGTCAATAGGTTGTCTCCTGCATTTGCAATATCTTGGATTTCTACTTCAAACGGTAAAAATCCTCCTTTATGCTCAGTAATTAGCTTGCCATTTAAGTATACTTTTGCATGATGAGCAACTGCATCAAACCTTAAAACTAATCTCTCATGCAATAAATTTGCAGGTATAGATAGATTTTTTTGATAAAAAACATATCCATAGTGGTCTCTAAAATCTACCCCTTCTTTTAAATCATTATACGAAGCCGGCACTGCCATAGTCATTGGCTGCTCCAGCTTTTTTTCATACCATTTATTTTCAAAGCCTTTGCCGTCATCCAGTTTAAAATCCCATACTCCATCTAAACTGCTTACCATTCTTGAACTCGTTAAAATTGGATATAGCATAATTCCTCCTGTAAAACATATTAATAAAGACGAAGATTTTTTAACTAATTAACCAGTCAAAAAATCTTCAATTAACAAAAGTCTATATTTAATTTAACAAATATTTATTTAGCTGACAATTCTCTTTTAATTCTTAATATTTCTGCATTTTCATCAACCCTTTTCTTGCTAAGAGGATATATGAAAGTCAGAGCTAAAGCAAGTAAAGCTAAAACTATCGCAGGGAATAAAGTAGTGATATCATATATACCTTGTAATACTGCCGGGTCATTGGCTGTAGCTTTTGAGTAACCAATAGCTGCTAATAGATATCCTGTAACACCTGATGACGCAGCCTGACCCAATTTTCTTGCGAAGGAATAAGAACCATATATAGTACCATCGTCTCTGCTACCTGTTTTTACTTCGATATCATCAATGACATCTATTATCATTGCCCACACAACTATATTAAATACACCTATACCAACCATCATTAGAGCATAAAATGCAAACCATAGATTTACATCAGTTATTTTCATAAAGTAAGCAACAAAGCCTGCGGCAGCTCCAAGAACTGCACCTATAGCTGATATTTCCTTTTTACCTAAAGCACCGGATAGTTTTGGTGTAACAGTCGTTAAGCCTAAAACTAAAAATGTAGCTAACAAAGTTGCCTTAGACATTGCAGTAGCATCTTTAAAATAATTTGGGTAAATATAGTTTGACATACCCAAAAGACCAAGGTTTACTAATAACAACAATATTGCACATAAAATTAAACCAAGAAGAGCTCTTGATGACACCATATTCTTAAACACATCAAGTACAGAAGAAGTTTCTTCATTGTCATTAGCTTTTTCTATTTTTACTCTTTCAGTTGTCCAGTTTAAGCATAATATATAGCAGATAATTGCAAGAACCGAACATACTAATGCAAAAATCGCCATTTTTTCACCGGAAAATACTACTTCACCGGCTGCGTCTTTGTAATAAATTATAAGTGGTCCAATTACACCGATAGCAAGCTGAGCAAATTGTGCTCCCATAGTACGGAAAGAGGATAGCTGAGTTCTTTCGTCAGGCTTGTCAGTAATAGCTGAAGCCATAGAACCATAAGGAATATTTACACCGGTATAACAAATACTGCCCCAAAGAAGATAAGTTACATACATCCAAATAGTCTTAAAAGGCATACTCATATCCTTAAACCACACCGGATATAATAAGAATGAAGCTAGAGCCACCGGACCCATAAATCTTCTAATCCATCTTTTGAACTTGTCACCCTTATCAGCAGTCGTCTTGTCTACAATTCTACCCATGCCTATGTCAGTAAAAGCGTCAACTATTCTGGCAAGCAACATCATAGTACCAATGGCAGCCGGACCGACTCCCATAATGTCTGTGTAAAATTTCATCAAAAAAGTAGATGATAGTATAAATGTAAAGTCATTACCAAAGTCACCAAACATATAACCTATCTTATCTTTTATACCAAAACTTGGTAAATTCTTGGCTCTAGTTTTATCCATTACAACCTCCTAAAGTGTATTAAATTATTTTTTATCAATGATATGTTACCATAATCATTTTGTTTATAGTGGGAAATATTTCAGGTTCTTTAGGAATATTTTCAGATGTATTAAGATTTTATATTTTTAAGGAAAAAATCTAAAGTTCTTAGAAAGTGAATCTGACAAATCAATACTATTAATATAGCAATCGCTGATATGTTTAATATTGTTATACCATTAAAAAATCTGAGAATTAAAAATTAGGAAATAATTCTCAGATTTTACTTATTTGAACACATTTTAAAATTAGATTGCTATTTTCTTGACATCAATACTACGGTCTCAACATGGCTAGACTGGTCTGAATTGAAAAAAATTAATATTTTCTAATTTTGACATTGTTGTAAATATATAAAAAAATCACTTTAATCTTGATTATACTATCCTAGTTATCTGATAAAGTGAGACTGTGTAAAATTTTGTGTATATAAACCTCCTGATTAGTGTAAAGAAAAACTGGTTAGGAGGAATTTTTATGCCAAGAAAAAGACCGGAAACAAAAAAGAAGTAATACTAATCTCAAATTAAAAGTTAATATATTTTTCTAATCCATTCTCTGAGAGTTATACTCTTTACCATACTTTTTGTTACTTTATTTATTGTTTCACACAATCTATCTATTACATCATTTAATGAGTTAAATACTTCATTTTTAAATCCGATGGAGCGTATTTGCTTCCATATCTGTTCTATTGGATTCATTTCCGGGGTGTATGGTGGTATGTGCGTTATTACTATGTTTTTTGGTATGT
>NZ_MBEW02000050.1 GCF_001693775.2 Criibacterium bergeronii
GATGATTGAATTATGCCTGTAATTGTAACCCCTGCCAAAATGCCTAGTATTGGATTGTGCAGCTTGGTTATTAAATCTATAAATACCTGCGACTCTCTAAGCGGTTTCATTGAGTCTGACATTATGTTCATGCCCATGAATAATATTCCAAGTCCAAGTAATGCTGTACCGATGAATTTTACTCTTTGCTTGCCCTTTACAAAGTTTGCCATTATAAAGCCTGCAAATGCAAAAAGCGGTGCAATTTTTACTATATCCAGTGCTACCAGTTGCCCTGTAACTGTAGTACCTATGTTAGCACCCATTATAACCCCTACTGCCTGTCCAAGTGTCATTAGGTTTGCATTTACAAATCCGACTACCATAACAGTAGTAGCCGATGATGATTGGATAACAGCCGTAACTATTGTTCCGATAAGCACTCCACTAAGTCTATTAGAGGTAAAACGCTCAATAATCTTTTGCATTTTGTTACCTGCTGCCAGCTCAAGACCTTGAGACATCAAATTCATTCCATATAGAAATAGAACCAGTCCTCCTAACAGCCCTATCAAATAGGACAACTCCATAAAAAGCTCCTTTGTTATTTCAAAAACTTATACTAACTAACATATTTAATGGGTCTATTAAGTAATTAATGTGAATACTCTCAATAATTTACTCAATACCCTTGGGTATTATAAAACATCTACAACTTATTATCAACAAAAATTTTATCTTTGATTTACATATAATTTATAATAAAAACTGCTCTGAACATTAATTCAGAGCAGTTTAGTTGTTAGTGTTTATTAAATTGTGGTTTAATATTTACAAAAATTTTATTCTTTTAGGATGACGTACTTATCTCTTCCGCCATTTTTTGCCATATACAAGCCGTTGTCAGCTCTTTTGTAAAATGTATCAAAATTGTCTGTACTTTTTATAGCTGTCAAGCCGCAGCTTATGGTGACTTTAAAATCTTTGTCTACGTCATAAAATCTCAATCGTCTGATTTTGTTTATGATATTTTTTATTAAATTCTCTGCGTCAGCCAACTTTAGATAAATTATTGCAAAAAATTCTTCTCCACCTACTCTAGCAAATAGTCCGGCGTTACCTATAGCGTCATTAATTGTAGTTGCAACTGCAATTATTACTTTATCTCCTACATCGTGTCCGTATGTGTCATTTACAGACTTAAAAAAGTCAATGTCACATAATGCCGCACTATACCCTGTCAATATGCCGTCTTTTAGGAATTCATTTGCCTGATATATTAGATATCTACGATTAGGTACATTGGTGAGTGTATCATAGTTCGCCATTTTAAACAGCTTATCCTGATATTTTTTATCTTTTGTTATGTCTTTTATTACACCGTAGCAGCCTGTGTATTTATTTTCAACTATTGATGCCTTCATACTAAATTCTATATATCTTTTATCGTCATCATTTCCATCGTATTCTACTACGAAGTCAATTACCCCGTCTTTAATCATATTTTTAAAGTCTCTAATTATTTTATCCATGTCCAGCTTATATTTGTCATTTACAAAAAGAGATTTCGGGTCATCGTAATCAAGCTTTATGCCTAGTATTTCTTCTGCTTTTTCATTATATCTCAAAAGCCTATGACTTTTTAAAACCTCAATTGCTGTTTTATTGTCGTCTAACAAATCGGCATCTACCGGTTCTGGCACTGTCTCTATAAAATAGCCATTGACGCCCATTTTAAAAAACATATTTATCTGTCTATTAACAAATGTCAGTTCTCTTTGTGCATTTCTTGACTCAGTTACATCATAGCCCATAGCAATAAGTGCTATGACCTCTTCATCCTTGTCAAATATTGGTTTGATTTTAAATTCTATGATTTTGATTATTCCCTCATTGTCGGGGTATCTTGCCTCAAATTTTACATCGTCGCCATGAAATATCAGCTCAAGAGAAAACATTATCTGATTTTGCAATTCAGGGTCATCTCCCCAAACTGGCAACTCCCAATAAGGAATATCTTGGAAGTCATAATCATCACCGCAGCCTACCAAATCCTTTAGGGCTTTGTTTACTTTTTTTATTGTCATTTGATTGTCCAATATAGCTATGAATTGGTCTGTGCTATCAAAGGAAAATCTTAACAACAACTCCTCATTATTGAAAATATTATCTTCCAATTATCTTCCTCTTTCACTCATTGAACGGCATAAATATAATTGTTTACACTTCTACAGAATTTTATTTTAAAATGCTTATGGTTATATTATTTTACCACAAAAATTGAGTAAAATAAATCACTTAATATTAATTTTATAAATATTAAGTGATTGTATTGGGAAAAATTAATTTTTTAGTGAATATTTAAATTTTTTCTCTTGGTGTGTATGTGGTATGAAGTAGCTGGTGAGCCTTTTTGCCATAAGGTTCGCCCAAAAATTCATAGATGCCTATATTACACCTCCTGTTGTGCCAAATATTACTCCTGCTCCTGTGGACTCTCCCATCAAGCTGTCAAACTCTGAGTCTTCAAGGTTGGCATAGTCTATACCAAACATTTTAATCATTCTGCCAAGTTCTCTAGTAGATAACACTATGTCCACATCTGCAAAGTCATTATCTCTTAGCTCAGGTCTTTTTATTTCTTCTTTTTTTGCAACGCATGGCATTATTGATACTACTACGCTTTATACTGCATTGCTTTGCTCCTTTATAACATTGATAATATCATATTGAAGATATTATAATTATTTGCTATTCAGTTTTGCTACTTTCCTTATGTGCATCGCTTATGATTTTTTCTGCCAATTGGCTAGGTACTTCTTCATAGCCGTTGAATTCCATTTCAAAGTATCCTTGACCTTGAGTAAGTGCTTTTAGGTCTATTGCGTATTTAAATATTTCAACCTCCGGTGCTTGAGCCTTTATAATTTGCTTGCCCTGCTTGTACGCCTCCATGCCAAGGACTCTGCCACGTTTTCTGTTTATGTCACCTATTACATCGCCCATGTATTCGTCAGGTACTATGATAGTTAAATCCATAATTGGTTCAAGTAGGATTGGGTGAGCCTCTTCTATACCTTTTTTGTATGCCAAATTTGCTGCAATCTTAAATGCCATTTCTGATGAGTCAACATCGTGGTATGAACCATCATACAAGGTAGCCTTTAGGTTAGTCATAGGATATCCGGCAAGTACACCTTTTTCCATAGACTCAATAAGTCCTTTTTCTACAGCTGGTACATAGGATTTTGGTACACTGCCGCCAAATAATTCTTCAGTAAATTCAAATTTTTTGTCTGAAGGCTCAAATCTGATTTTAACGTCACCGTATTGTCCATGTCCGCCGGATTGTTTTTTATGCTTGCCTTGCACGTCAGATTTTCCCTTTATAGTTTCTCTGTAAGGTACTTTAAGGTCTTCTATTTTTACATCTACGCCAAATTTTTCTTTTAGTTTGTCTTTAATAGAGTTTATATGGATATCCCCTTGTACTCCAACAACTGTTTGCTTGGTTTCAGGATTTCTTTCCCATGTAAAGGACTGGTCTTCGTCCATAAGTCTGTTGAGCCCCTGAAGAATTTTTTCGTCATCGCCTTTATTAAGTGGCTCTATAGCAACTAGCATCTGTGGTTTAGGAAATTTTGGCAGCTCCTGTGTCTTTGCATCTAATTTTTCTGCTAAGGTATCTCCTGTCAAAGATGTCTGAAGTTTTGTAATCGCTACTATATCTCCTGCATTAGCTAGCTCAGTTTCTTCCAGTCCATTATTTGTAACTGTATAAATTTTTCCTATTTTTTCTTTGGTTCTCTTATTTAAGTTATTAACCTCCATGTCCGGTCTTAATGAACCTTGGATAACTTTTAAATAAGATACTCTGCCAACAAATGAGTCAATTAAAGTCTTAAATATTTGACCTTCAAATTCTTTTTTATCTATTGTCATCTTGTCAAGCGGTGATGGCAAAAAGTCTGCAATCATATCCAACAATGTATGGATGCCTATACTTTTAGCAGTAGAGCCACAAAGCACCGGTATTATATCACCACTTATTACACCTTTTCTAAGACCTCTATGGATTTCCTGCTGAGTAAATGTTTCTCCGTTAAAGTATTTTTCTAACAAATCTTCATCAGACTCTGCTACAGCCTCCATCAACATCGCTCTTACAGGTTCTAATTCATCGTTTATATCATCAGGCATATCAACTATATCGCAGTTTTTTCCATTATATTTCTTTGCAAATAAATCTACTACGTTTATGTAGCCCTTAAAACTATCTCCCTTGCCCCAAGGAATATGGAAAGGTGCAATTTTCTTGCCATATCTTTGTTTTAATTCGTCTAAAACTTTGTAATAATCAGCTTTTTCAGAGTCTATCTTGTTTACGAAAATAAATCTTGGTAAATTATTGTCATCTGCAAACTCCAAAGCCTTGTCAGTACCTACCTGTAATGATGTAGTAGAGTCTGCAACTATAATTACAGATGCCACTGCAAGCAAGGATGATATTA
>NZ_MBEW02000051.1 GCF_001693775.2 Criibacterium bergeronii
CCTTTAAATTTTGAGGTAAATTCAACATTTTTCCTGACTTTTTTTCAATTAAATCAGAAATATCGCTTATATGAACACTTGAAATATCTGTTAGATTTCCCAGCACATCATTTATAGCACATCTGATAACTCTATTTCTTATTGCTGGGTTTTCATTTGATAGTAAATTTATATTAAGACTTACCAAGTCTTGTTTCTTTTGCGTCCTAATATCTTCATATTTTTTTTGAGCCTGCTGATCGATAAATTCATAGTCCTGCCTGATGTTATTTGCTGTCCTAGATAAGATTTGCTTAATATTCGCAGTGAAATTTTTTTCAATTTCAGGAATAAGATTTAGCCTTACTTTATTTCTTGTATACTCAGCCTGCTTGTTAGTGTAGTCTAGCCTTGGAGTTAAGAAATTTTTCTTGCAGTAATCTACAATTTCCTGTTTGTATACATCAAGAAGAGGTCTTATTATTACGCCATCTCTTATGTAGTCCATTCCGCTTAGTCCTTGTAGTCCTGAGCCCCTAAATAGTTTGAGCAAGACTGTTTCAGCTTGGTCATCCAAATTGTGTGCGACTGCAATTTTATTTATTCCAAGTTCATTTTTAATATCGTAAAATAGGCTATAGCGTTGTTGCCTAGCACAATTTTCCATGCTCATACCGGTTTGTTTTGCTAATTTTGGTACATCTATTACTTTTAGGAAAAAATTGACACCGTTTTTTTCACAAAAATCATAGCAAAACATTGCGTCCATTTGGGCATCATAACCCCTAATCATGTGATTTAAGTGAGCGGCATATATTGTAAGATTGTAGGAGGGAGCAAGCCTTAATAATATATCCAAAAGGCATAAAGAGTCCGGACCTCCTGAAAATGCTACTAAAACCTTATCGTTTTGCTCTAGTAATTTTTCTCTTTCAATTGTTTCTTTTACAGTATAAAGTACCATATTTTACTCCAAAATGTAAACGGTATTATGATTGACCAACAATAATACTAAGCGTGATTAACTGATTAAAATTTACGTTATCACTTAAATTATACATTATTTTTGCACAAAAATCTAAATCATTATTTATTTTCACTTCTAGGCTTTTGGTTTTGATATCCAGCTTAAAAAATCCGTAATCCGTCTTATAATTACATTCAAATTTTAGATTATTTTTAAATACCATCCTGTTTTTTTTATTCCCAAAACTAAATGTCTCAATTTCGTCTTTGGAAATTTTTATTATCTTACTTATATTTTCATCATCTTTATAGCGAATTGTGTAAAAACTACTGGTTTTTACCACGTCCGCCTCTTTTTTTACTACTATTTTTTCTTCTTGTCCTGTATCAATGTCCTTGTGGACAGTTTTTATTAGTAATTTGGCTTTCATGATAATATTTTTATACCTTTATCTGTACTTTGACATCTGTAAACATTGTCATATCTGTTTTTTAGCTTGTAATAGGCTACGTTTCTTGTCTTTTTATCATGAAATATCCCAAACATTGTAGTCCCACTACCTGTCATTTGAGCAAAATCTGCTCCGCATTTATACAAAGATGTCTTTATCTTATTTAATACGCTAAAGCTTTCAAGCATGACCTTTTCAAAATCATTGTAAAAATTTGCTTTTATAAATTCTATATCTATTTTATTATCTTTTAAATCTACAATATTTTCAATAGAGGATAAGTTATTTGTATATCCGACTCTTTCATCATATTCTTTAAAAGCAATTTTAGTAGACATTCCAAGATTTGGTTTTATTAAAAGATAATAATAGCTGTCTAGATTTATATCCGTCAATTTTTCTCCTACACCTTCAGCTATCTTACTACCGCCAAAAATGCAAAACGGCACATCTGCTCCAATATTTTTTGCAATATCTATTAACTCTTTGTTCGATAAATTTAATTTATATAATCTATTAATTGCAAAAATCGTTGCAGCAGCGTCTGCACTACCACCACCAAGACCTGCAAACATCGGTATATTTTTTTTTAGGTATATATTTAAATTTATTGGAGTGTAATTGTCGCTGATGTATTTTGCAGATTTATACACAAAATTTTTCTTCGGGTCTATACTTGTTCCGTCATCAAGTACAATACCCTGTTTATCATTTTTTTCAAATTTTAGATAGTCGTATAAATCCAAGCTTTGATTTACCATAAATAAATCATGGTAGCCAATTTCATTTATACCGTTAATTCTAAGCATTAGATTTAGCTTTGCATAAGTTCTTAATTGTAATTTTTCAGTCAACTCACTCACCTATTATTACTTTTCTTGGTTTTGAACCGTCACTTTTTCCTACTATGCCCTCATCATACATCATTTCTACTATTCTTGAGGCTCTGTTGTAGCCAATTCTAAATTGTCTTTGGACTAATGAAACAGATATTTCCCCTTTTTCTAAAGTAAATTCCAGTACATCCTTGTAGAGCTCGTCCTTATCTTGGCTTTCTTCTTGTTCAATTATTGCCTCATCTATTTGTTTTTGGACTTCCTCTTGTTTGTTTAGATGCTGCTGTCTTGGATTATGCTCATAGATAAAATCTGTAATTCTTTCTACTTCTTCTTCTGATACAAATGCTCCTTGTATTCTTACAGGCTTATTCATACCAATTGGAGAGTAGAGCATATCGCCTTTTCCTAGTAACTTATCAGCTCCTGAGGCATCCAATATCGTGCGTGAATCTGTCTGAGAAGATACAGCAAAGGCAATCCTGCTAGGAATATTCGCTTTGATAAGACCTGTAATAACATCAACTGATGGTCTTTGAGTTGCAACAATCAAGTGTATACCGCAAGCTCTTGCCTTTTGAGCAAGTCTGCATATCAATTCTTCCACTTCCTTTGCCGCAATCATCATCATATCAGCTAATTCGTCTATGACAATAACGATTAACGGTAGCTTTTCTTCGTTTTTCTCATTATAGCTTTTTACATCTTTTACCTTTTTTTCTGCAAAAAGCTTGTACCTTCTTTCCATCTCATTTACTGCCCAATTAAGTGCCATTGGTGCTTTTTTCATGTCTGTAACTACAGGCAGAGTTAAATGTGGCAGTCTGTTATATATAGAAAGCTCTACAACCTTTGGGTCAATAAGCATCAATTTTACTTCATCAGGCGTGTAATTGTAAAGTATTGAGCAAATTAATGTGTTTATACAAACTGATTTGCCTGAACCGGTTGAGCCAGCGATAAGAGCGTGAGGCATTTTGGTAATGTCAGACACTACAGTTTCACCGCTGATATTTTTGCCCATGGCAAATACTATACCATCTTTTATGTCGTGATTTAAACAATCCTTGATTACATCTTTAAAGCCAACTGTCTGAGATACTTCATTGGGCACTTCTACACCTACAAATGATTTGCCCGGCACTGGTGCCTCTATTCTGATACTTTTAGCAGCAAGTGCAAGTGCTAAGTCCTCTGAAAGATTTGTTATCTTACTCACTTTTGTACCAAGCTTTAAGGTAAGCTCATATCTTGTAATAGTCGGACCAACAGAAATGTTTTCTACCTTTGCCTCTATGCCAAAGCTTGAAAGAGTTTTTTCAAGCATTTTTGCTTTTAAAAGCTTTTCGCTGTTATCTTTGTCACTAGTTTTAGGATAGTCCTTTAATAAATCAATAGTCGGCTTGACATAAGGTCTATTGACCTCTTGTGCTTTATCTGTCTCATCATCAAAGTCATCAGCTTTTGAATACTCTAGTATCTCCTCTTGATTAGTAGAGCTATCGTCAGTTATATCGACACCTTCGACTATTTGGATTTTTTTATCTTTTTTGTCATTATCTTCAATTATCGAATTGTCCGGTAAATCCTCAAGCTCTAGGCTATCTTGTATTTTTAATTTTCCTGATTTTGAGCTGCTAGTGACAAAATTGTTTAACTGCTCTATATTTTCTTTTGTTTGCAATTCTTCTTTTGAAAAATCTATTTTGTTGTCATTTTTATTGCTGTCAATAATTTTTATATTTTGTAGATTATAGTCTTTTTCAGTTGTTTCAAGCTCTTTATTATTATCTTTTGGTGTATATTCATTTGCAGTATAAGCAGACTCATTGACAATTATTTGTTCTACATCTTCTCTTTTAAATATTTCAGCAGAATTATACTTATCTAACCTTTGGTTATTTATAGTGGGTTCTTTATTAAAATTTTGCTTTCTAAACTCGTCAAAAACATTATTTACTATATCATTTTCTTCTTGCAGCGGTTTTTCGATTGTACTATCCTTCGATTTTGACTTGATATTTTTTACACCCTTATAAAT
>NZ_MBEW02000052.1 GCF_001693775.2 Criibacterium bergeronii
ATGTAAGAAATACATCGTTACAATGATTCTTCTGTAATTTAAGTCCCTTTGCATCGTGCCATTCATCACTTCCCTTTGCTCCTGAAACAGCATGAGAATGACCTCCGATTCCATACTCATCTTTTAAGAAATTTGCTTTTTCCTGCAAGGTATGATTTTCTTTGAAAAACTTAGTAATTCGCTCTTTTCCCTTATCGACTCCACTTCCCCTTGAAATCGTAGCAAGGACTTCATCTTCTGTAATAAAGCCATGTACTTTTGGAAGTTCAGTTAGGTTAGAGATATATTCCTTTCTTGGAAGTGCAAGCTCCTGTAATTTCTGATAAAGGCTATCTACCTTGTGATAATGAAACCTTAGTATGCCCCTATCCTCTCTATATGCTCTCAAGAAACGACCATATTCAGAAATAACATTTTTTAGGTAGTCGGGATTTTTAAGTTTTTCGGATAGCACTCCTGTTTCTTTCGGAAAGCCTCCACCTCTTTCTATAAAGTCAAAATAACCCTGTGCTTTTCCTTCTTCACTTAAATCGTGGTATAGATACCATAGCGATTCTGAAACTCTATCTCTTTCATAGTCCTGTGCTTCCAAAATCTCTATATTTGCAGCAAACTCTCCTGTTTCTAAAAGCTCACTGATTCTTCTTGCAGCATTACTCCAGCTTAAAATTTGCGTATCATCTTCTCTTGCAGAAGTTCCATAAGCTAAATGAATGCCTTTATCCGAATACCAGGAAGATACTTCTGCTCCATTAAGAAATAAACCGTTTCCACCTCTAAATGTATCTTTAAGGTATTCTCCCAATGCTTCTACTGTTTTACCTTTGGAAAATTCAGCAATGATAGGAAGTCTTTCGCCCTCATGGTTTCCACCGTTTACAAGAATACTGTCAATATCATTTTGAGTAAGAGGTATTGTAAGTTTAATCTGTCCTGATCTGTTTTCGGGTAAAGAAAAAGAAGCCTTATCAGCTTCTCTTATCTCTTTATCCGTATTTTCTTTTAGATTTCCACTACTTCCTTGATTGTCATTTCTTTGAGGGCTGAAATCATTGCTTTGTACTGCGGATGGCTCTCGTCCTCTATCTGCCAAGCCATCATCAGTTTCGGCTTCTCTGCTCTCATAAACTCTATCGCCTGTTTCTGAGTATCCATCAGGTGTTTTGTCAGCTTCTTCTCCTTGTATAGATCCACTAACATCTCGAAGTTGCTCTGCTCCTCGCTGCTTGAAAGATAATCCAGCCTCATCACTGCGTATGTCGGATTCGGATATTCCCTCATAAAGTCCGTCTCTTCCTCTAACTGATTCAGTGTATTCTCTTTGATTTTCTCTATTATCTCGTCCGTACTCTCCATTTCGGAAAATTCGCTCGTTTTCACTAATTCTTTCCTGATCATCTCGTCGAAGTACATTTTCTTCTACCTCCTCTAATTCTTCTTTTATTTTATTATATCCTGCTTCTTTACCTCTTAAAACTTCTTTTTGCAGCTCTAACTCTTTACTCTTTTGAATGGTCGCATCAATTATATTTCCACTAATGTCTGATACGATTTCTCCCAAGCTCATAAGGGAAATACTGTCAAGCATTGCAAAGTTTTCCTTTAAAAGTTCATTATCCATAGGATAGTCTAACTTAAATCTTGAAGCTACTGCATAGCTTACTGAATCCCTAACAAATTTAGTAAAAGATATTCTGTCCTCATCGGATATTCTAAGCTCATTTATCAAGCTATCTATTTTTTCATCTCCGTAGAACCTGCTTAAAGAAAAGATATTTTCTAAGGTGCTTTCGCTTTCTTCATAGCCCTCAGCTTTTATCATTTCTTTTAATACATCTCTATGAGCTTCTTTATCAAATCTCCAAAGATTTACCTCATTGACATCTCGGTTTCTTGAAACAGTCTGACTTATATCAAAGATATAGTCCACTTTTTTGTATGTGCCATAATCCTCTAAAATGGGGATACCTTTTTGTCCACGCATAACCGTTCTGTTAAAGCGTTCTCTCCAGTAATCAAACTTGGCACAAGCTGTCGCTTCAGGATTTTTATCATAAATACTTAACTGACTTCTAAAATCGTATCTTTGATTATTGCCTACAACTTTTAAGAGCTTCAGATACTCTGCTTCATTATGCAGAATATCTTGTTTTACAAGCTCTAAAATGTTATGAAAATCATTTATTCGCATTCTTACCTCCTTCTTTTTTACAACAAAAAAGGCGGTTAGATTTTACTCTAATCACCTTTGAATTCTGTGTGTTTGTTTACTTCTATTTTATCACTACCCATTTACCAGCTTTCGTAGAACCTTCTCTTTCTATGATTCCATGAGCTTTTAGGTTTCTTATATGATAGCGGACTCCATCTGCTGTAATATCTTGTATTTCTTCAGCAATTTGTTCAGCAGTAATATTTGGATTGCTCTCCATAAGTTTAACTATCTGAGCTTGAATACTACCTTTTTCTTTGGTAGTTTCTTTGGTAGTTTCTTTAGTAGTGCTACCATTAAACTCTTTCAAAAATTCAACATTGATCCCCATAACTGCATTTGTATAGTTATCTTCTTCATTCTCCGGATAAAATTTAAGCTCAGGAGAGTCATTTTCTAATAGTGCATCTTTCGCACGCCTTATGCCTGAACCGTAAGACTCTATTAAGTTAAGGGAAAAGAACATATCTTTCAGCTCTTTATTAAGATATTGCCTTCTATCAAAACTTCTATCTCTATTAAGTGCTTCGATTGTTACCGGCGGGAGTGGTCTATTATGGTTCACAAAAGAAATTCTGTCTTTGTATATATAGATACCTACATACTCAGGCGTATCATATTCCTTGTGTAAGATAGCATTTGTAGCAAGCTCCTCAAATGCTGTAAGCGGATAGTTAAAGATAATTTTATGCTCGATTTTATCAGCTTCCCTTATTGTATATGAAGCCATGATATTATCTTCAAAATACTTGCTGACTTGTTTTACTTGTATCCAAACAGGCCCATCAAATCTTTTTGATTCCATTTTATCCGTTCCGTCAATTTCTCTTATAACTTCAACATGGGCATTGGGAATAAATTTATTTGGTGTTTCTGCAAACATAAGCACAGCAAAATTCTTGGCTCTATAACCTCCGTACTCACTTTCACTTACAAGTCCCATACTCTTTGCCATATCAAGTTTGGACATCTCTCTAATATCTTTTTTCGCTCCCGTTTGAAGCAGATACTCTTTCATGTACTCATAGCTTAAGTCATCTATGGTTGCTGTATCATTGAGGTTAGAGCTAAAAGAAAAGCCTGCAAATTTCTTTAATAACTCAAATTCTTCCGTAGGGTTAGGAAGTCTTGAATCTCTCCCGACTCTGATATATCTTCCTGCCTTTAATCTAATATTTTTGTCTTTTTCTGCCTTTTCACTTGTCTGAAACGGTCCACCTGAAGTGCTTTCAACAGCAACAACGATATAATACTTATCATCAATCGTGTCTGAAATAATATGATAGGTGATTTTAGGATGAATGTTGGAAAGAAGTGATTTTAATTCATTTTCAATGCCTTCAAGTTTTGATTCTGCTATCCCTTCAATCGGTCTCTTGGGAATTGCCTTATCACCGGTTTCTTTATCATCTACTTCCTCTATACCGACAAACAACAAACCAATCTCATCGTTCATATAATTGTTGGCAAAGGCACAGGCAGTTTTTAGAATTTTATCTTTAAAATTTGCCGACTTTTTATATTCAATAAAACTGCTTTCTATATTTTGGTTTTCAAGAATGTTATGAGCCATTCTCTTTATATCTAAAAGCTGCATAATACCTCCTCTTTTCAAAAAATCTATCAATATATTATAGCATTTTTAGGGCATTTTTTCCACCTTGACATTAGTGCCATCTTACTTGATATAAGTTGAAATCACTTCTTTTATCTCATTTTCAATCGCTTTTAAAAATTTTTCCTTTGAAGATTTTCCCTGTGCAATATCCGATAACTCCATTTCCCACTTTGCTGTTGTTTCTGCTGATT
>NZ_MBEW02000053.1 GCF_001693775.2 Criibacterium bergeronii
ACAACCGCATCATATTCCCCTGTGGCAATCTTGCCGATAAATCTCTTTCTGTTTTTCGGCTCAAAATCTTTCTTATCAGCCACCATAATGTTAGCCGACGGATATAGCTGCATAAACTCACGCCCGATTTGCCCTGTTAAATGATTTGGTACAACAAACAAGGACTTACTGCACATTCCAAGCCTTTTACTCTCCATTGCGGAAGCTACCATTTCAAAGGTCTTTCCACTTCCTACTACATGGGCAAGCAAGGTATTTCCTCCATAAAGGCTTCTTGCTATGGCATTTCTTTGATGAGGTCTTAAGTCAATCTCTGTATTCATTCCCTCAAAAGAGAGATTGCTTCCGTCATATTCTCTGTTGCGGATTGAGTTAAAACGCTCATTATACAGTTTTACAAGACGGTTTCTTCTTTCCTGATCGTTAAATATCCAGTTCTTAAATTCTTCTTTTAATAGCTCCTGCTTTTGTCCTACAAGCATGGTTTCTTTTTTATTTAATACAGAAGTTTTAGAGCCATCCGGATTTACAATCTGGTCAAATACCTTTGTTTCTTTTAGGTTTAAGGCATCTTCAATCAGCTTATAGGCGTTTACCCTTGATGTACCAAAGGTCATTTCAGCAAGGTCATTTCCTCTGTCCCTGCTTTTGCCCTCTACATTCCATTCACTTGTGAGATTTGAAAATTTAACCTTAATATCCCATTTGGCATACCCCGGAGTTTTTAGCATTTCAAAGATGAATTTCTCAATATCTTTAATCGGTATCCAAGTTGCACCAAGACGCACATTGATTTCACTTGCTTCCAATTCCTTTGGAAGAACTTTTGTAAGCTCTGCTTTTTGATATTCCAAACGGTTCATTTCATAGCTTATCAGCTCTTTTTCTTTTCCATTTTCTTCATAGCCAAGATGAGGAAGCTCTCTTTCCGTTTGTCTTAGCTTTGATAAGTAGCTGTCTACTATGGCAATCTTATCCCTGATATTCCCACTTAAATATTCATCCTTTGTTACATAGCCATATTTATAGGAATTGCTTCCATTAGCACAGGCAAAAGGTAAATCGCCATCCTCTAAGTTAAATGAAAGCGGTCTGTAAAAGTTTTGTTCTTCTCTGATATTTAAGTAGATTTCCCCTCGAAGCTCCTCAATTAAAGTCGGTCTGTCTTTTCCTGTAAGACTTCCCATATAGTCAAAATCCACATAGCCTTTTTCAGATACCGATAAAACAAGAGCTTCTAAAGAGGTATCCACATGGTCTATGACTTTGGCTTTTGTAATGGTTCTTTTGGAGAAAATATCTCCCTTTGCCTTGAAATTTTCTTCTTCATCAAGGATTTCAATGGATGAAACAAGCGGGAAGTTGCTATCCTCTTTCAAGGCTCTGGTATTACTTAGGTTATTTACAAAGCCATGTTTCTTTGAAAAATTGTCATATACTTCATTTAGTTTTTCCTGTGAAGCCTTAATTTCTTCTTCATTAAAATCTTCTTTCTGCTTGTAAATCACATCTTTTAAGGCAGCATTCAGCTCAAGGTAATCCTTGATTTTTTCTTTTTTCTTGTCTGATACTTCCTTTTTGATAAAGAGTGAGTTTTCTCTATAATAAACTTCATCATCAATTAAGGTGTATGAGAAGTTCTTTACATCATCGGTTGCAGGGATAGAAGTTATTTCATCATCTAAAAGCTCTATTTCTTCATACTTGGCATCTTTTGAAATTCTTTCTCCTGCAATCTCGATACGATCCTTTAATGAAGCCATGTTTATCTCTGTACCTAAATAAGCTATCGGTTCACAGGTTAGAGTTTTTCCAAATCTTCCGCTCACTTCACGCATAGAACCAAGCACCTGTTCAGGATGATCCACAAAATATTTGTTATATACAAGACCATTTTCATCTTCTGCAAGGTGTATCCAATCTTCGTCTCGCTCTAACACGCTATCTCTTTTCTTTAGGAAGATAATATCCGAAGTTACCTCAGTTCCTGCAACACCCTTAAAGGTATCGTTTGGAAGCCTGATTGCTCCTAAAAATTCGGCTCTTGCTGCAAGATACCTTCTTACACTTTCGTCTTTTTTATCCATTGTCCCTGAAGATGTAATAAAGGCGATAACCCCGCCGTTTCTTACCTTATCAATGGACTTGGCAAAGAAATAATCGTGAATAAGGAAGTTATTGCGATTGTATTCTCTATCATTTACCTTGTACTCTCCAAAGGGAACATTTCCGATTGCGACATCAAAGAAGTTGTTGGAAAATCCCGTTTCTTCAAGTCCCTTAACCTGTACTTCACTTTCAGGATATAAGAGTTTCCCAATACGACCGCTTATCGAGTCAAGCTCTACGCCATAAAATTTTGACTTACTCATTTCATCAGGTACATTACCGATAAAGTTCCCGATACCCATTGAAGGTTCAAGGATATTTCCCTGTTTAAATCTCATACCTGAAAGCGTCTTATATATTCCGTCAATGACAGTTTTTGGTGTGTAAAAGCTCGTTAAAGTAGATTCTCTTGTAGCCTCATACTCTGCCTGCGATAAGTTCTCTTTTAGAAAGCTTCTTGCCTCTTTCCACTGTCCATCCTTACTTTCATCAAAGACTTCAGATAATCCTCCCCAGCCTACATATTTTGCTAAAACTTCCTGAGCTGTAATATCAAGCTCTCGTTCTCCACTTTCCACTCTGTTAAGCATAGAGATTGCTTCAAGGTTATTGTTTAATCTCTCGCTTGGAGATAACTTTTGAGAGATCGTTTCTTCTGTAATCTTGAAATTATGAGCTTCATTTTTCTTTATTTCTATTTCTTCAAAAGTCTTTTCAGGTTTTGCATTGGTAAGATTTTCAAAGATTTTATCAAGCTCACTTTCTTTGTAATAAGGAATTACATCGGAGCCTGTAATCATACCTCCAAGATACTCTGTATTATCCTTGACCGTTACTGTCTTTAGGTTATTTCCCATATCATCAAATCTTGTGATGGTACAGTCTTTTCCCTTGTACTTCACTTCATCACCGATGATAAATTCAGGTCTTTCAAGATTTACTTGTCTTAATAAATCCTCATCATCTGTAAAGGATATAATCGGTATTTGATGATTACCTTGCCTTACAGGATCAAGCCACAAATCATTTCTTCCTGTGATTTGATTTTTGGAAATCTCTCTTACTTTGTACTCCTCATGATTAAAATAGATGGTATCGCCTTCTTTAACTGCAAACTCATCTAAAAGACTTTCCTCTTTTTCATTAAGCTCTACTTCTTCTCTTTCCTTCAGGTAATCAAATAAGGTAGCCTGAAAAGGTTCTGCCTGTATGCTTTCTTCTATTTCTTCAGGTGCTTCAAGCTCTATATTATTCTCCTCAAAACTTAGCTCTCCGTTAAAGACATGATGAAGCTCCTGTTCATCCATCTGCTTTTTAAGCTCACTGTCTTTAAGTTCTCTAAAGGTCTTTGGAAAATCCTCTAAAATGAGCCTTTGTGCATTTAGTTCCTTTAGCTCTTCAAGATTAAAATATCCCCATTCAGGCTCTATTCCAAGCACAAGTCCAAAAGCGTCTTTACTTTCCCTGTCATATTCCGTCATATACCAAGTCCAGTTACTTCTAAATGGAATGATATATGCTGCATGAACCTGTTTATCCGCTAAAGCGACATCCTCTTGTGCATAAAGCTCAGGAACTTTCTCAAGCATTTCATCAGTCATTAGATTATATGGATCGTCTTTAGAATAATAACTTGATTCTTGTTGTTCTTCTATCTCTACCTTGCTTTCAATATTTTTTTCTTCAAGATAAAGATTTTTAGAAAGCAGCTCATCTATATACTTTGCTACATTTGACCATGTAAGAAATACATCGTTACAATGATTCTTCTGTAATTTAAGTCCCTTTGCATC
>NZ_MBEW02000054.1 GCF_001693775.2 Criibacterium bergeronii
GTAGTAGAGTCTGCAACTATAATTACAGATGCCACTGCAAGCAAGGATGATATTACTTCTGACTCAAAGTCAAAATATCCAGGAGTATCAATAATATTGTACTTATAATCCTTGTATTCTAAAGATGTAAGACCAAGTGAAGATGTAATCTTCGCAGCATCTGTTGGTTTAGAAATTCTATCTAATTTGCCACCAGTGTAAAGAATAGCTTCGATTAAATTTGATTTTCCTGAGCCTGAGTGTCCAAGTATTGCAACATTTCTAATCTTTTGAGCTTCGTATGCTTTCATATTATAAGTTCTCCCTTCAAGTTTGTGCTAGTATAAAACCCTTTGTAAATAATAATACAAACGATTTCATATATATTATATATTTTTTTAATATAAAAAGCAATAACAAAACTTTTAACCTCAACTTAATTAATCATGCAAGAGACTAATTTTAGTAAAATTTTCACTAAAAAAGCTACTATAATACACAAAAAAACTCCACCCAAATAAAATTGAGTAGAGCCTCTTATATATTTTAATAACTTACCTTATAGCCTCAACATAAATAAATTCCCTAGAGTTAATTTGAATCCTCCAGTAAGGTATCATCCTTATACGCTCAGTCTTGCTTTCATCGTCCTCATATGGGTTATTTTGCACCATGTCATATCCTAGTGCCATGCCTGTTATTATATCGCCCCTCTTGAGCTTAGGTATCGCCAAGGATAATGCCTGTGCTTGAGAAATAGCATATGCTACCTTGTCGCCTTGAGAAATAATCTTAGCCTTTAAAATGCTGATATCCACATCTCCATCTTCATAAAATAGAAATTTTACATAACCCTGCCCTAAATATAAACCTTTAAAATATTCTTCATATACCAATGTATTACTATCCTGCTCTATAGAAAAATCCTTTAGCTTATATTCAGAGCCTGGAAATATTTCCCTGATAAAATTCCTAGCAAATTCCTTTTGATTAGAAAAGCCGCTTGGAGCATCTTTTATAATTAATTCATAGTAAATATCATCAATTATTTTAATTTCATTTTTATACTTATTATTTAAATCTACAAAAATATCCGTTTCATTATCACTGTTTATATTTGCAAACTTAACCTCAATTGGACTTATCTCAAGCTTTTTGTTGCTCAATTTTAAATTATTTTTAACTCCCATATCAGATAAAATTTGATTTATATTATTTAAATTTTTAGAACAGATATCATTGTTAAAGTATATTTTTCTTTGGTCAAGGCTCAAAAAAAGCACGATATTTGCAATCAATAGAGCAATTATCAAATAAGTTTTCGCCTTAGTCCATTGCATAGTGCACCATCTCACCTGATATGCCATCGAAATAGAAAATATATCCCCCTATTTCAAAGCTCCAGCAAGGAATATAATTACCTGACATATCATCAAATAAATAATTTAAATTAAAATCCCTAATCTGTTTCAAAAGCTGAGTAGAGTCGTCCACCATCAAAAACTTCTTCAGCACATCTATATTATCGCTTAAAGCATCCTTTGGGTCAATTAAACTGTTAAATTCGCTAGAATATGGAGCAGCATAAATCAATGATAAATTTGCATCCACTACATCTGAATTTACAACATCAACATAGGACTTGTTCCCAGTTACAAGATCAATACCCAAATACTTCCCAACCATTTCAAATCTAATCTTTTCAGTTCCATTATCATTAAATTTGTATATTTTTTTTATCTTGATTAAATCAGGATTTATCTTAGTATCAACTAAAAATTTTGACAGGGCAGTTGCAGCCTTTGTATAATCGTTGCTATTACTTATATTTGCTGAGCTTTTGTACTTAATATGCCCATTTTTAGAAATTTCAAGAATTTGTTCACCATTATTATAGCTATAAAAGTAAATCCCATTTTTTTGAACAATAGACGAAGTAAAATCAAATTTTTCCTTAAAAATATTCTTCGCAATCTCAGAAATATTAGTATCATTTAATAAATTGACACTAGCTAAATCCTGCATATAAATATCCGGTTTAATCGGCAACAATAAGTTTTTATTAGAATTCATAGGATAAAAAATCGGCACATACCTTTGATAATTAGTCTCCATCAACGAGTCAACAAAAGAAAAGCCGTTAATTCTCTCACTAAGCAATGAAAAGATTTTTTTGTCAGTCTGAATAAAAATAGTATTTTCACCAATAGCAAAATGTATACCAACAATGTTATCCCTAGATGTCAAGTCATTATCGTTAATGCCAGTGACTAAGCCAAAAATTGAGCCTGGAAAATTGTTAAAAATAAAACTGACCATCTTTGAAGAGGAAAGAGTATCAAAAGTAGATAACTCAACCTCTTCAAAAGATTTTTTAGAAGAAAAAGCCTGCACAAGATTTTCTATAGCCTCATCATAATAGTTGCTTTGCTTATTTAAAATCTGAGTTTTACTTAAATTGTCAAAGCTTACAATAATATGACTCGGAAGTAACATCTGCTTAAAATACCTTTGATTTAAAAATGGGGATATAGCATCACTTTTAGTATTCCCAAAATCAGTGTATCTAATAGCAACAAGTGCTATGGCAATTGCAAACAATAACCATAGCACCACAGTTTTAATACTCTCAGTAAATTTATTCATAAAAATATCTCAATCAATAAATTATTATTTAGAAATAGTCTGTTTCTTTAATTCAATCTGTTTAATAATATTTTTTACCTCTTTTTGCATATCCTTACTAAAATTGACTGATTTAGTAATGACCTGATATTCATCCTTACCGTCAGAATTCTTACCCTTGTAAATTGAAAAATCAAGTCTATTTTCACCCTCTAAAAGGAGAATTTCCGCAGTAAATAAATTTAGAGCGTCGCCCTTAACCTCAAAAAAATCAATTAAATCAGCCTTAGGATTTTTATCAGCATCAAGATTATTTCTGTCTACCAAATAATGCTTAATAGTCACAATAGTACCATTATTGACAGTACCACTGGCAACAAGACTCTTTGATGAGGTTAAACTACCTTCTTGCATCGGATTAGTAACAGTAAAATCGACAGCATAAGAATTTATGCCAAAAATAACAAAAAAAGCAAACAAAAAAGTCAAAATCCGTTTCATTAACAAACCTCCCATCTTCTTGACAGTGATATATAAAATGTCATTATACTATTATAAAGACAAATATTATATAATTAAATTTACATATATTATAACATCAAATATAAATTTTTAATATTTCCATTATATTACAATTTATACATTTATAGTTCATGAGTAATTATACTATCTTACTTTAAAATTGTATCATAAATATTAAAAAAACTTATATTGCTACCTGTTACAAAAAAATTAATGATTAAAAATAAATACTACACCTTCTTATGTAAGTGATTATTAGGAAACACTCTCAGGTTTTCCGATGCTGTCATCAGTTATAACTATGAAACAGAAAGCATAATTATACTAAATTACTTTGAAAATTGTAGCATACATATTAAAAAGAAATTTATGCTACTACCT
>NZ_MBEW02000055.1 GCF_001693775.2 Criibacterium bergeronii
ATATTTAGCAAAATGTCGCCCCTTTGCAAGCCACCGCCTGTTCTTGTATTTATTTTGTGTATCACATTTTTAAAACCTGCTCTTCTAAGAGCTTGACTCATGTTGCCTGTATATGTCGCTCCTAAATCTTTAAGAGCAAAACCCGCATTGTCAAACGCCGTAATAGTAAGAGAAGAGCAATCATAATCGCCCTTTTCACCCCAACGATACATCTGGTCGTAGCCATGGTCGTTGTCTTTTGCAATCTTTTCCATGAATTGTACGGCTTTTTCTACTCTTTCATCTATCATCTTTTATACCTCCTATTTTTGAGCATAAAAAAGACACCTTTTGCAGTGTCTTTTAAAATGTGAAAAGCAGTCTTGAAATGACTGCTTTTCTGTCAGCTAGTGACATTGTCTTATATAAAGTCCGTAAAGGGCCTCCAGCTTTTTTGTAATTATATCATTATATAATATTTTAAGTCAACATTACACACCCCCATTTCTAAAATCCTCTTGCCCCAACTCCACATTATCCAATTTGTTTATAATCTGCTCCCTTATCTTACCTTTTCTAATATTTTCAAACCCACTTTTTACAATAAGAGCAGTAAGAACAGGGCCTGAAAATAATACAACCTTATCCAGCGTATCTTTTGCCAAATCAACACTTTTTAAGTTAAAAGACAAGTACATATTTTCAATAAAAACAATAAAAACTAATGCTATTATTAAAAACATCAGTTTTTTGCTTGCTTCAATATATTTCTTATCTCTATTAAATTCTTTTTTGTTATCTTCCGCTTTTAGCTTTTTGTAAGCTTGCAATACCCTTTGTTCCTCTGTCATTTAAACACTCCCTTTGCTATTCATGTTTAATTTTCATACTCTTACACCTGTTAAACAGCTCCGTACCCGTACCGTTACCACCTAAATTGTGATAGCTCTCATATAAGTGCTCAATATTATTTAATTGGCCGGCTGTAATATACTCCTGCTCGGAATAATGCTTGCACACCTGATATAATCTGTCATGCAATAACGCAAGCACGCCGTCCTTTATCAGCTTTTGCTCATCAAGCTCCTTTTTAAACCTCGTAAAAAACCTCCTCCAAGCATAGCCCATCAACGAAAGCACACCCGCAAAAAGCACCCCCAGCCAATACTGCTTAATAAACTCAATCATATTCACCCCCGAAAATAAATAACAAAAAAAGCCCCCCAGCAGAGCCACACAAACATTTAAAAAAACCTCACCAAACTACCTCCCCTTACCTCATATACCTCTTTAATAGGAGTAAGCACACCATTTTCCTTGACATATACCTCTTTGATAGGCACAAGCACACCATTTTCCTTGACATATAAACCTTTTTTATCATCAGGATAACCGGATAAATACACCGCAATTACGCTATTTGCCCCATATCCACTAAATTGCACCCTGCACGACTTTTGCACAGTTGGCACGTGGGCTAACTCCCAATCAGGGCTTGGACGTGTCATAATATACTTGTAGCCGACTTTCTCATCAAATTTTAAATGTGTCCAAACTTTAAGCCCCCGAAAACAATATTTATCATCCGGAAATTTCGGCTTACCGGTTATCGGGTCAATTATAGAACATATATTAAAAGTTATCCTGCGAAAACCATCTCCGTAAAAATTTTTAACTGGCAGCTTTTTGTATGCGGTAGCTCCGTTTATGTCCGTCGGATAACAAAAACAATACTCATTATTTGCATACCCATTTATTGATATTAAACTCTCTATTTCCTTAAGATAGAGGTTCCTTGCTTCACTTTGAGACATACCATTTTCAGCATAATCTATAAGATAAGTCTGTGCGTACTGCTCAAGCAAAAACTCATTTTTTTTATCTAATATTTGGGAAAGAGGCTCCCCAATTACTTCACTAAATACGAAATCAAGAGTATCAGGACTATCACCTATCTGATTTATCAACGGCGAAGAAATAGTAAAATGATCTGTAATATCCTTAATAATAATTTCAGATTCATCTACTATGTCATCAGAACCGGCACTCCCATAATAATACATTGCCTCGATTTGAATTTTGTCCAGATTAATCCCATTAGCCAAATACACACCATAGTCAACATTGCTTTCTGGAATATATTGCATGCTATACTTTCCCAAATAAAAATCAAGACGATTTTTACCCACTAAACTCCTACCCCCTTACAAACACAACATCGCCCTCACCGACGACCCCGGCATCAGGCAAACTGTCATAAACCCCTACATTTCTAAGATTATTGGCGGTATCATCAAGCTTAACAACCTTTTTAAGTTTACCATCAGAAGTGGTATACTCAAAGACTAAACCGGTTTTACCCTTATAAATCTTAGCCTTTCCGCCATCTCCCGCACCCGTACCGGTACCTAGAGTAATAACAGGCACACCCTGCAAATTACCCTCCAAATCCTCAAAATCAATTATCATTTTAGTATACTGATTAACAATCTTAGGCACAGTAACATAAAAATCCGCAACATATACAGGTCTTTCAACCCCGTTAAAAATAGCCACGGCACCATCAGGAATATTTGGAGGCTGCAAAGTAAAATATTTATAAGCATCCTCATTAGAGCCAATAGCTGTCCAATAAATAGTTTTCCCGCTAACAGTGGTCAAATTAACCCTTTCAATATCTGATAATTCAGCAGTTATGAACTCTTGTTTCATATCGTGAATGTAAATAAAATTCCAATACTTTCCTAGTTTTCCCCGCCTGCCGTCAAAATTGGTTCTAAGATAATTAACCTCCAGCTCCTCAATCCAAGAATTTACAGCGTGTATAACCTCAGCCTTAATAACCTCTTGCTTAAAAACCTGCGTTATTTGCTGATATACAACCTTTTCAGGCGGAGGAATAACGACATTTTTTGCATCAACATACATATTTACAATATCTTCCGAAAAAGACTTTTCAAGCGTTCCAACCTCAATTACTGACTCAAAACGATTAAAAGGATTATACTCAATAGATAAAACCTTTAATTTAACATCAACATTTATAGTTTCGTCAACGACAGTTATAATATCACCTAGATTGATTTGTGGCTCTTCGACAATCTCAATCTTATACCCCACACCATCATCATTTGTGATTTTTGTTATATTTTTTAGATTATGAGCATATTTAAAGACAGCTCCCTTATCCTCGAAGCTGTCTTTTACAATAACATTAAAATTATCAAAATCAACCCAAACATCATAATCCTTAGCGAGCTTGATTAAAGCCTCACGTCTAGTCATTTCACCATAATTCAAACTCTTTTGCTTATTATTAGTCACTTGGATAACAGGATTAAAACTTGTACCCTCAAGACATTTATAAATAGCCTCAGAAAGCAAATACACACCTTTAAGAGTGTATTTGCCTGACTCATCCTTTTGTACCTTTAAATTAGACTCAT